>CAZDVL010000090.1:0-9696 GCA_964508745.1 uncultured Anaerolineaceae bacterium
CGGACATGCGCGCCCGCTACATGGGCGTCTACAGCATCACCTACACCCTGGCCGCTGGCATCGCGCCGCTCATCGGCGGCCAGCTTAACGACCGCGTCGGCCCGGACGCCATCTGGTATGGCGGCCTGCTGCTGGGCGTCGGCGCGGCGCTGGGCTTCTTCCTGCTCCAGCGCGCCGGCCTGCTGCCCGACCACCAGCCCGCCGCCAACTCCGCCGTTGAATAATGATACCCCCTGGGGTATCATTGGGCGCAGCATATCCTGAAGGTTCTGTGTGGGAGGCGCATCGTGGAGACTAAAACGTTCAAAGTGCCGAGCATCGGCTGCAATGGCTGCGTCAGCACCATCGTCGCGGAGCTGAAAACGCTCAACGGCGTGAAGCAGGTTGAGGGCCGCGTGGACACCAAACAGGTGACCGTCACCTGGGACAGCCCCGCCACCTGGGAGCAGATCGTCAACGCGCTCACCGAAATCGAATACGCGCCCGAAGCCTGACGGCCCGCGCGCGCCCATCGTCTCAACCCCTGCCCCGGCTCACCCGCCGGGGTTTGTGTTTCCCGGCGCGGGCGTCGCCCTGGGCGCAAAGGCCGGCAGGCCCGACTCTTCGCGCGCCGCGATCAGGTTCCGCGTGACCTCGGCCTGGTGCGCGCGCTGTTCGTCGGTCCACCACAGCCTGATATACGCGATCAGCTCCATGATCTGCTCGTCGTCCAGCACCCCGCCCCACCCGACCATCGGGTACTGGTTGAGCGGGTTCTGCACGCCGTCGCGGATCACCTCGTACAGCAGCGGGTCAGCGTAGCGCCAGGTGTCCCCCGTCGCGTCGTGCGGCGGAACCGGCTTCATCCCCAGGCGCTCGGTTGCGGCGGGCGCGCCCACAAGCTGGCCCTCGCCCGCGTAGCCGTGACAGTGCGCGCAGTAGAGCTGGTAGTTCGCCTCGGCCCGGCGCAGCGCCGGGTCGTCGAACGCCGACGTGGGCAGCGCCTCCGGCCCGACAAATTCGAGCGTCACCGGCGGCGGGCTGGGTGTGGGGGGCGGGGTGGATGCGGGCGAGCAGGCGGCGATCACAAACAGCAGCGTCAGGCAGAGATAGGCGATCATGGCGTCGAGACCCGGTCTTTCGGCAGGAAGGCAGCAGTATAACACCGTTTCGCCGCCGCGCCGCGCCCATTTTGCCGGCCCATACCGGCTGCCGAAGCTGCTTGTGAAATGCGGTACAATGAATGGTATGGCTCCCTGGCAGACTGCGCGAAAGCGAGGCACACCATGACGTATAAGACAGGCGCGGCGCTCATACTGTGCGCGCTGCTGTTTAGCGCGGCGCTGACCGGCTGCCGCCAGCAGCCAGCGGCATCGCCCGCCCCCGAAAGCGCCGCCGTGACGATCGCCGTCAGCGTCGAGCCGAACCCGCCAGCGGTGGGCGCCGCCGCGCTCATCGTCACGCTTACCGGCCCGCAGGGGCAGGCCGTCAGCGGCGCGCAGATCAACGCGCGCGGCGACATGGCGCACCCCGGCATGGCGCCGGTGCTGGCGGAGGCAGAGTGCGGCAGCGGCGGGCGCTGTGAAATCCCGTTCGAGTGGACGATGGGCGGCGACTGGATCGTGGAAATCACCGTCACGCTGCCCGACGGCACAACCGCGCAGCAGCAGTTTGCCTACACCGTTGGCAGCTAAACGCCCCGGCGTGGACCGCCGCCCGCCGCACACCGGTTTCGATACGCTGCGCCTGCCGCTGGTCGGGCCGCTGCTGCGCTGGCGCTGGGGGCGGCTGGCGCTGCAACTGCCGCTGGCGCTCGCCGCGCTGCTGCTGATCGTGGATGGCTTCACCGGGCCGCCGGTTGCCGCGCGCAACCTGGCCACCGTCGCGCCCTGGGTGCATTATCGCGGCCTGGTCGTGATCACGCTGCTGCTGGCGGGCAACCTGTTCTGCATGGGCTGCCCCTTCACGCTGCCACGCACGCTGGCGCGCCGCCTCAGCCTGCGCGGGCGGCGTTTCCCGCGCGCGCTGCGCGGCAAATGGCTGGCCGGGGCCAGCCTCATCACCCTGTTCTTCCTTTATGAGTGGCTCGACCTGTGGGCCAGCCCGGCGCTCACCGCCTGGGTGATCGTCGCCTATTTCGCCGCGTCGTTCGCCCTCGAAGCCGCCTTCACCGAGTCCGCCTTCTGCAAGTACATCTGCCCGCTGGGGACGTTCAACTTCGTCCATTCGACCATCTCCCCCACGCAGATCACGGTGCGCGACACGGCGGTATGCGCCGCCTGCCAGGGCAAAGAATGTGTCAACGGCAGTTGGGCGCCGCAGCCAGCCATTCGCGTGGATCACATTCCGGTCGCGGGCGGCGCTGTCGAAGCGCGCCCGGCGCAGCGCGGGCCGGGCGGCGTCCTGGGCTGCGGCACGCTGCTCTACCCGCCGCAGTTAAAATCCAACCTGGACTGCGTTTACTGTCTGGACTGCGTCCGCGCCTGCCCGCACGACAACATCGGCCTGCTGGCGCGCGCGCCCGGCCGCGAACTGAACCAGCCCGGCGCCTGGCCGGCGCGCTGGGATGTGTCGCTGCTGGCGATCGGGCTGGCGTTCCTGGGCGCGCTCAACGCCTTCGGCATGGTGCCGCCGGTCTACGAGCTTCAGCGCGCGCTGGCCGCCGCGCTGGGCGCGCGCTCCGACTTTATCGCGCTGCTGCTGATCTTCGCCGTCGGCGCGCTGCTGCTGCCCGCCGCCCTGACGCTGGCCGCCGCCCGCCTCGCGCAGGCGCTCACGCGCACGACGCGCCAGCGCTCGCTGCGGCGCACCGTCGCGGCCTTCGCGCCGGCCTTTGTGCCGTTAGGCTTCGGCATCTGGTTCGCGCACTACAGCTTCCACTTCCTCATCGCGCCGCTGACGCTGATCCCGGTCATCCAGGAATTTCTGGGCCAGCCGGGCGACTGGGCACGCTTCGGCGGCGGCCTGGACAGCGGCCTCATTGCGATCATCCAGGCCGCCGCGCTGCTGGGCGGCTTCGTCTGGAGCCTGAGCCTGGCGCAGAACGCGGCCCTGCGCCTCTACCGCCGCCGCGCCCTGGCGGGGCTGCTGCCCTGGGCGCTGCTGCTGGCGGCGCTGCTGCTGTTCGCGCTCTACCTGTTCTCGCTGCCGATGGAAGCGCGCGGCGCGGCGCTGTCCGGCTGATGGCTCACGGCGTTTCCAGGCCGTGACGCGCCATCAGGTCGGCGTCGTAGAGGACGGTTTCGGCGGGGCCGTCGGCCACCACGCGCCCGCCGTCGAGCACGATCACCCGCCGGCACAGGTCGCGCGCCAGCCGCATATCGTGCGTGCTGACCAGCAGCGCCCGCCCGCTGAACGCCGCCAGCAGGCCGATTAGCTGGCGCCGGGCGCGCGGGTCCAGCCCGGCGGACGGCTCGTCCAGCAGCAGAATCTGCGGCTCCATGCTCAGCACCGTCGCCAGCGCCACGCGCTTCTTCTCGCCAATGCTCAGGTGATAGCTCACGCGGTCGGCATAGTCGCTCATGCCCACGTCTGCCAGCGCGCGCGCCGTGCGCGCCTCGATCTCCGCCGCCGGCAGCCCCATGTGCAGCGGCCCGAAGGCCACATCCTGGCGCACCAGCGGCGAAAAAAGCTGGTCGTCCGGGTTCTGGAACGTCAGCCCCACCAGCGCGCGAATCTGCCCCACCGTGTCGTCCGCCAGCGCCAGCCCGCCGACGCGCACCGCGCCCGCCTGCGCCCGCAGCACGCCGTTGAGGTTGAGCAGCAGCGTGGACTTGCCGCTGCCGTTCGGCCCCACCAGCGCCACGCGCTCGCCCGGCTGCACCGTGAACGACACGTCCGTCAGCGCCGCACGGCCGTCGGGGTAGGCGTAGGTCAGCCCGGCAACCTGCACCACCGCGTCCACCGCCCTCACCTCCACCACAGCAGCGCCAGCAGCAGCACCGCGCCCGCCGCCGCCACCGCGGCAGCGCCCTGCGCCAGCGCCTGCCAGCGCAGCGGCGGCGCGTCCGCGCGCGGCGGCCGCCCCTGATACCCGCGCGCCAGCATGGCCGCGTAGACGCGCTCGCTGCGCTCATAGCTGCGCAGGAACAGGCTGCCCACCATGCCCCCGGCCACCTGCGCCCGCCACCACAGGCCGCCGCCCGCGCGCCGCCCCGGCGCTGTGGCGCTGCGCGCCGCGCGCGCCCGCAGCAGCCGCTCCGCCTCCTCGCGCAGGGTCCCCAGGTAGCGGTACATGAAGCCGATGATCTGCACCAGCGCCGCCGGGACGCGCAGGCTCGCCAGCGCCCACAGCACCTCGCTGAACGGCGTGGACAGCGCCAGCAGCAGCGCGGCCTGGGCCGCCAGCCAGCTTTTCAGCGCGATGGCGGCGAAGCGCGCCAGCCCGGCGTCGGTGATCGTCAGCCCGGCAGCCCGCGCGACCGCGTTCCCCGGCGTGGTGAACGCCAGCGTCAGCGCCGCCAGCGCGAACACCAGCGCCGGCGCGGCCAGCCGCCACAGCCGCCCCGCGCCCAGCCGCCCGGCCGCCGCCAGCGCCGCCAGCAGCGCCGCGTACAGCGGGTACGCGGGCCAGGCGCGCTCCGGCGTCAGCACGATGATGGCGCTCAGCGCCAGCGCCGCCGCCAGCTTGACGCGCGCGTCGAGCCGGTGC
Organism: uncultured Anaerolineaceae bacterium; assembly: GCA_964508745.1. Taxonomy (GTDB): domain Bacteria; phylum Chloroflexota; class Anaerolineae; order Aggregatilineales; family Phototrophicaceae; genus DAOTWC01. The sequence continues at coordinate 4,631 of CAZDVL010000090.1, forward strand.
AGCGCCGTGTCCGCCGCTGTGTACCGTTCCCGTGAATACATGCAGGCCGCACGCCTCAGGGCGCTGCCGATTCAGGCGCGCGCCGCCGCACCCACAGCGCGCGCGCCAGTCCCCAGCCCAGCGCGGCCAGCACCAGCACGCCGATCACGCCCGCCGCCATCGTCGCCAGCGCCCCGTTCTCGATGCCCGGAACCGCGTAATCCGGGATGAGGCTGTACGGCGCGTCCTGCGCCGCCGCGCTGAAGCCGTGATCTTCCGCCACCCGCTCCAGGCCGTCGAGGTTGGGGTCCGCCAGCGGCGACGCCAGCGCCACCGCCAGCGCGATCAGCAGCCCGGCCGCCACCCAGCCAGAGCCGGCGGCGGCGCCGCGCCCGCTTTCCGCGCCGATCAGGTCCGGCCGCGTGGCGCGGATAAACGCCAGCGCGCCCACCGTGATCAGCGCCTCGCCGGCGCCGATCAGCGCGTGCACGGCCAGCATCGCCGGCAGCGCCACCTCCAGCGCGACCGTGCCCGACAGCGCGAGCTGTAGCGCGGTCGCAGCGGCGGCGGCCATCACGCTGAACCACGCGCCCAGCGCCGCGCCCGCCAGCCGGCCCGCCGGCGTGTCGCCCAGCAGCCGCCGCGCCCAGCCGTAGACGCCGTAGCCCACAAACGCGGCGATCACGCCCATGTTGAAGGCGTTGAAGCCCATCGCCAGCAGCCCGCCGTCCTGGAACAGCAGGCCCTGCACCGCCAGCACGCTCGTCAGCACCAGCACGGCGGCCCACGGGCCGAGCAGGATCGCGACCAGCGCCCCGCCGATCAGGTGGCCGGACGTGCCGCCCGCCACCGGAAAGTTAATCATCTGCGCCGCAAAAACAAACGCCGCCAGGACGCCCATCAGCGGAACCTGGCGCTCGCCCAGCCTGTCGCGCGTCTGCCGCAGCGCCAGCGCCGCCGCCGCCAGCAGCAGCGCCCAGCCCAGCGCGGCCACCGGCACGCTCAGAAAACCGTCGGGAATGTGCATCGCGCTGATCGCAATCATAAATATCCGCCCTCGCCTCAGATACAATTTCCTACAACTGTAGTATTATACACACCAGCATGAGAAAGAGGGCACTATGATTCCGTGCGCAACTGTGTTCGACCGGGTGAAGGCCAGCGGCGAACGGCTGACGCTCTCGCGCCGGCTGGTGATCGCGGCGCTGTGCCAGCAGCCGGGCCACGCCACCGCCGCCGACGTGCAGGCGCGCATCGCCGCCAGCGGCCACGACCTGCCCGCGCCCACCGTCTACCGCGTGCTCCAATGGCTCAAGGCCCTGCGCGTGGTCTCACAGACCGATGTCGGCGCGGCGGGCGTGGTCTACGAGCTGGTGACCGAGCCGTGCCACCACCACCTGATCTGTCTGGGCTGCGGCGCGGTGGTTGACCTGCAGGACGGCCATTTCGCCGGCCTGCGCGCCGGCCTGCGCCGCGACTTCGGCTTCGCGGCGCGCATCGAACACATGGCCATTTTCGGCCTGTGCGCGGCCTGCGCGGACGCCGCGCCAGCGGCGGCGCTCACCCCTTGACCGCGCCGATGCGCAGCCCCTGCACGAAATACTTCTGGAAGGCGAAAAACACCAGAATCATCGGCAGGGCCGCCAGCGCCGCCCCGGACATCAGCAGGCCGTAGTTGGTCCCGAACTCGCCGTTCTGGATGTACGACAGGCCCACCTGGAGCGTGAACAGGTCCGGGTTGTGCGTAATCACCAGCGGCCACAGGAAGTTGTTCCAGTAGCGCTGGAAGGCGAAGATCGCCGTCACCGCCAGCGCCGGGACCGACAGCGGCATAATCACCCGGCTGTAAATCTGCCACTCCGACGCGCCGTCAATGCGCGCCGCTTCCTCCAGTTCAGTCGGGATCGTCTGCATAAACTGCTTCAGCAGAAAAATGCCGATCACGTCCGCCAGGCCCGGCAGCAGCAGCCCCAGGAACGTATTGTTCAGCCCCATGTCGCGCACCTGGAAAAACAGCGGGATCAGCGTCACCTGCGGCGGGATCATGATCGCCGCCAGGATCAGCCAGAACAGCGGGCGCGCGCCCGGAAAGCGCCGCTTCGCCAGCGCGTAGGCCGCCATCGAGTCGAACAGCAGGTGAATGCTCATGGCGACGACCGCGTACACCGCCGTGTTATAGAGCCACACCCAGACGCGCTGGATCACCAGCGGCTCTGCCAGGAACGGCAGCTTCAGCGTCGTCGTGCCGCCGGCTTTGGCGATCTCGAAAAAGTTGCTGAACGTCGGGTTGGCCGGGATCAGGTCCGGCGGAATCTTGACCGTGGACGCCGCCGGCGTGAACGCGGTCGCGAACAGCCAGTACAGCGGAAACAGGCTGATAACAGCCATCGTGGTGAGGAACACCAGCGCCGCGATCTTGGACAGATCCCACCGGCGGCGGTTATAGCGCGCGCGCAGCGGCGCGCCGCCCGCATGAGGAACGCTCTTGACGGCCATCGGCTAGTACTCGTAATCGCTGCTGAGGACGCGGAACTGGAGGAAAGAAAAGGCGGCGATGATCGCAAACAGCACCAGCGCGATCGCGCTGGCGCGGCCATAGTTGAAGTCGGAAAACGCGGTGCGGTAGATCAACTGCACCAGCGTCATCGTCGAGTTCACCGGGCCGCCGCCGGTCATCACGTACACGCGCTCGAAAATCTGGAAGCCGGCGATGGTGTAAATCACCACCAGGTACAGCGTCGTCGGCTTCAGCAGCGGGAAGGTGATAAAGCGCAGGCGGTGCAGCGCGTTCGCGCCCTCGACCTCCGCCGCGTCGTAGTACTCCGTCGGGATGGCCCCCAGCGCCGCCGAATAAATGACGACGCCCGTCCCCGGTATGACGGCGATCGTGCTCAGCACGATGCTCCACAGGGCGATGTTGGGGTCCTGCAGCCACAGCACGCGCGGGATGCCAAACAGGCCGAGGACATAGTTCAGGAAGCCGAAATCGGGCTGAAACAGCCACAGCCACACCAGCGAGATCACGACCACGCTGGACACATACGGCAGGTAAAACGCGCCGCGGAAGATCGCCCGCACGCTGTTGGAAAACGGCTGCAGCAGCACCGCCACCACCAGCGACGACGTGGTCCACGAGATCACCACAAAGAACGCATAAATAAAGGTGTTGACCAGCGACTTCTGAAACAGGCTGCTGTTGGCCAGGAAGCTGAAATTCGCCAGCCCCACCCACTCGCTGCGGCGCAGGCCCACGTCCTGAAAGGACAGCAGGAAAGCCTGAAACAGCGGGTACAGCACGAACAGCACAAACAGCAGCGTGCTGGGCAGCACAAAAAAATAACTCCATTTGTGACGGTTCCAGAACAGCAGCGCCCGCTGGGCAAAGGTTGGCGCTGGCGCGGCAGCGGTCATCGGCAGCAGTCCTCGTTTTCTCGGCAGAACGGGAAACAGCAGGGGAGAGCCAGCGGCCCTCCCCTGCGCCTGGCGGATTCGCTCAGCTACTCGTTGGCTGCGTCCAGCGCCGCCTGGTACTCCGGCGCGATGGCGTCCATCGCCTCCTGCGCCGTCTGCTGGCCCAGGATGATGGACTGCAGCGCGGCGTAGTAGTTGGCCTTCAGCTCCGACGGAATGGCGAACGGAAACTCGAAGATGTTCGAGGCCACCATCGCGTTGATGACGGCGCGCTTCTCATCGGTGGCGTAGCTGGTGTTGCTGGCGCGCATGCTCGGCGCGAGCTGGTAGCCGGGGACGATCTCGGCCACTTCAGCGCCCGTCAGCCAGCGGCCCAGTTCGTGCGCCGCCGCCTCAACCGCGTCATCGGCCACGTCCACGACCGCGTACAGGCCGATGCCGCCCGTCGAAACCGGCTTGCCCGAATCGCCGATCGGCACTGGCAGAATCGCCAGCGGGAATTCCGCCGCTTCCAGGTCGGGGATGAAGCCCGGCGGCTCCATGAACATGGCGATCGTGCGGGTGTCCTTCAGGTAGCCGCGCACGATAAGCTGCTTGGCCTGGCCGAAGTCCGGCGGCACGACCTGGTGCACCAGCGCCAGGTCGCCGATCTTCTGCAGCGCCGACACCGCCTCCGGGCTGTTCTGGACGAACGTCTTGCCGTCCTCGCTGCGCACGCGCCCGCCGTCAATGTAGTACAGCGGCTCGACGCCCACGAAGTCAATGTCGAAGGACGACGAGAAGCCGTACACCTGCACGCCGTCCTCGCGCACGAACGTCAGCGCCTTGGCCGCCTCGACAAACTCATCCCACGTCCAGCCTTCTTCAACGGTCGGCAGCTCGACGCCGCGCTCCGCGAAGTATTCAGTGTTCGCCATGATCGGCACGGCGGTGGCCCACAGCGGCCACGCCCAGATGCTGCCGTTGTCGGTGACCGCCTGCAGGCCCGCCGGGTAGATGTCGGCCAGGTCCTCATCGGTCAGGATGTCGTCCAGCGGGGAGAGGATGCCCTCGCGCGCGTAGCGGATCACGTCGGTGTTGGTCACGCGGAAAACGTTGATGTCGGTCCCGGCGGCCAGGGCAGCCTCTAACATGGCCGTGCCCTCCGCTGTCCAGGGGATGCCGACAATCTCCACATCAATGTTGGGGAAATGCTCCTCAAACGCGGCGATCGCCAGGTCGGTGCTGGCCGAAGCCGCGTCGCCGCCTTCGATATAGCCGCGCTGGTAAAACACCACGCGGACAGGGTCCTGGGCCACTGCCGGCGCGATCACCAGCACAGCCAGGGCTGCCAGCATGACGATGAGCATAATGGCTCGTTTCATTGTTTAATCTCCGTATCTGCTGCAAAGGCCATCACAATCACTAACTTTGTGCATCTGGCGGGCGGCGGCCTCCTTTCACCACGTCTGTTCATGCCAAGTGTAATCCTGAATTGCGCGCGGCGCACCTTTTTGTCCGCACGGCACACGTTCGATCAATCTGCCCTCAGCCCCCGCCGGCCAGCCCCCGCGCGTAGGCGGTGAAGAAGTCGAGCGCGGCGGGGTTGCGCAGCGCGCCGGGGTTGGCCGCCGCGCCCGCGTCCATCCCCAGCAGAATCCGGCGCACCGGCACTTCCAGCTTCTTGCCGCTGAGCG
>CAZDVL010000091.1:0-9605 GCA_964508745.1 uncultured Anaerolineaceae bacterium
TCAACCGCCCGCTGGACGCCGCCGGGCCGCTGCGCCAGCGCTGGCAGCGCTTCGCCCGCCCCACCCAGAATCGCTTTGCCCACTCCGACGCGCTCTTTCGCGCCTCGATGAACCCGCTGCTGGTCCCGCTGTGGACGCGCTTCGTCAACTACAAGGGCCGCACCGCGCAGTCGGTCACGGACCTGATCGCCTATCTTGAGCGCCGCCGCGCCGCCGGCAGCGCCGCGCCGCTGTTTTCCTTTCTCAACCTGATGGGCGCGCACCTGCCCTATCGCCCGCCCCAGGCCGCGCTGGCGGCGGTCGCCCCTGGCCTGTGCCGCGACGCGCGCGCCGCCCGCTTTGTCCGCCGCTTCAACGCCCAGGCCGCCCGCTGGGCCAGCCCCGCCGATCCGCCGCTGGCGGACTGGCAGCGCGCGGCGCTGTGCGCGCACTACGACGCCGAAATCCGCGCCCAGGACGCGCACCTGGGCCGCCTGCTCGGCTACCTGCGGACCAGCGGCGCGCTCGACCACACACTCGTGATCATCCTCGCCGATCACGGTGAAGGCCACGGCGATCACGGCTACGTGGGGCACAGCTTTGTCGTCTATCAGGAGCTGGTGCATGTGCCGCTGCTGGTGCGCTGGCCGGGCGGCGCGGGGCGCGGCGAGCGCGTAACGGCCCCGGTGTCCACGCGCCGCGTCTACCACACGGCGCTGGAGGCCGCGGACGCGGCGGCGCTGCTGGACGCCGCCGACCCCAATGCCGACACCGGCGGCCTGTCGCTGGCGCGGGCCGGCGGCGCCGACGGCGGGGCGGCCTTCGCCGAAGCCTACCCGCCGGTCACCCTGCTGCGCCTGCTCGAAAGGCGCGCGCCGCACCTGATCGCCCGGCTGCGGCTGCGCGAAACGCGCCGCGCTGTGTACGCGGCGGGGTGGAAGCTGGTCACAGTCGGCGCTGACGTTGAGGGGTTGTTCGAAACCGGCGCCGACCCTGCCGACGCGCACAACCTGGCGGCGGCGCGCCCGGAACAGGTGGCTGACTTACAATCGCGGCTGGATGCGTTTACAGCGGCGCTGGCGGCGCGCGCGAACGGGGATGGCCCGCTGCCCGCGCAGGCTGACGCTGCCATCACCGCCAGCCTGCGCGCGTTGGGCTATATCGAGTAGCGCCCTGCGGCCTCAGCCGCCCGGCGGCAGCGGCGGCAGCGTCGCCGTCGCCTGGCCAGCGGGGGCGTTTGTGGTCGGGGTCGGCGGCAGCGTCGGCGCGCTGTCGATGGTCTCCGGCGCGGTCTGCGCGCCGCTGCCCAGCGGCGCAGCCGCCGGCGCGGGCACGCCCGTGTTCACGCCCGGCGTGGGCGCGTCATCCGCGCACCGAAAACCGGCGGAGATCGTCTGCTGGTCCGGCTCAAGGCTGCGGCGGTGCGGCGTGCGCGCGAAGAACGGCATCGTCGCCCATGAGCCGCCGCGCAGCACCTTCTGCGTGCCGGCGGGCGGCCCCTGCGGGTTCGGCTGGCTGGCCTCCGGCTGGCGGTAGTAGGTTTCTGAGTACCAGTCGTTAACCCATTCTTCCACGTTGCCGGCCATGTCGAGCGCGCCATACGGGCTGCGCCCCAGTGGGAAGCTGCCCACCTGCACCGCCCCGCGCAGGTTTTCTTCCACGACCGGGCGGCTGGTCTTGGCGAACTCGCCGCTGTATTCATTCCCCCAGGGGAAGATGCGCCCGTCGCTGCCGCGCGCGGCCCGCTCCCACTCCGCCTCGGTCGGCAGGCGGCGGCCAATCGCGGTGCAGTAGGCGCGCGCGCCGTACCAGGTCACGCCCGCCACCGGGTACTGCTCCAGGAACGGCTGCACGCGGTAGTTGGCGCTGTCAAAGATCACGTTGCTGGCATCCGTCTCGTTCGTCGTCGCCAGGCAGGGGAAGCCGTCGCAGCCGTTGAGGTGGCTGCGCGGCCCCAGCGAGTTGAGGAACGTGAGATACTGCTGGTAAGTGACCTCGGTCGTTTCGATCTGGAACGGGTCCAGCGTGACCTGCCGCGACGGCAGCGAGTCCTCGCCGTAGGAAATCTGGCACTGGCCGCCGTCGGCCACACACCCATCAACCGCCGCACGCACTTCTGCCAGGTCCGTCCCCATCAGAAACGTGCCGCCGTCCACCGCCACCAGCTCCGTGATCAGGCCCTGCAGCGCAGCAGGCACAGCGCTGGCCCCAGGGCCGGTCTGCGCGCTGCCTTCGGCAGGTTCGGGCAGCGCCGCGGTCAGTGAGGTGGGCGTGACGCTCGGCTCGACCTGCACCTGCGCCGGGTCGGTGGTGGGCGTCGGCGTGGGGGCCGTGATCTGCTGCACAGGCATAGAGGTCGGCGTGGGCGGGGCTGGCGTGGGCGAAAGCGTTGGCGTAACCGGCGCGGGCGTGGCCGTGATCACCATCACGACCGGCGTGGGGCTGGCCCTGCCGGGCAGCCCTTCGACATCCAGGTACAGCAAACCGGCGGCGATGCCGCCCAGGCCCAGCGTAATCGAGCAGGCGAAACCGACCAGCACCCCGATCACCACCCACTGCCAGGCGCCGCCCGCCGAACGGCGGCTGCCCAGCGATCCATAGTTTCGTGACATAACGCCAATTCTCCTCAGGCCAGGAAAACACCGGGCTGAATAATCCGCTATCATAACCTGTACTCATCCCTGCTCCAACCCCGACTTTGACGGCGTAGGGCAGGCGGTGGCGCGGCTGCCCCTCGCCAGATTGTGGCGTCTGCGCTAGAATATGCGTGCTAGAGATTGGCGCTGTTCGCCCGGTGGGCGCAGGCGGCAGGCTGGTCTATAATGATGGCGTTCAGGAGCTTGCGCTGTGACCATCTTCAACTGTGTCGGCATACTGGCGCACCCGCTGCGGCCGCAGACAGCTCCCGTAGCGCAGCACGTTGCCGCCACCTTCGACGCGCGCGGCATCCACCACTGGCAGCGGATGCGCTGGGCCGAGGAGGATGTGCTGGACGCCGTCGCTGAGTCCGACCTGGTTGTGGCCATCGGCGGCGACGGCGCCATGCTGCGCGCCGTGCGCGTCTGCGCCCGCTTCGGCGTGCCGGTGCTCGGCGTGAACAAGGGCCTGCTCGGCTTCCTCACCGAAGTGGACGACCCCGCCACCTGGGAAGCGCACCTTGACCGCCTGCTGAACGGCAGCTACTGGATCGAAAAGCGCGTGATGGTGCGCGCCACGATCGTGCGCAACGGCAGCGTCATCAGCGAGGCCGAGGCCCTCAACGACATCGTGGTCAGCCGGGGTGTGGTGACGCGCACGACTCGCTTCGAGACCTACATAGACCGCGGCTGGGCCACCACCTACAACGCCGACGCCGTGATTATCGCCACGCCGACCGGCTCCACCGCCTATGCGCTGGCCTGCGGCGGGCCGATTCTGCCGCCCGAACTGGCCAATATCCTGATCGTGCCGGTCGCGCCGCACCTGAGCATGGACCGGCCCATCGTGCTGGCGCAGGGCGCAGTCGTCGAGATCATCCCCTCGCCCGACGCCGACCGCGAGATCGTCGTCACGTTCGACGGCCAGTTGTTCCCTGACGTGCGCGCCGGCGACCTGGTGCGCGTGCAGGCCAGCGACCACACCGGCCGTTTCATCCGCCTGCGCGAACGCGGCTATTTCTACCGTTCGCTGCTGGACCGCCTGGAGCCGCCGCGCCTGACTCCCCCCGGCCAGCGGCCTGCCAACCACCAGCCAGAGGACTCGCTGTGACCGACCACGACCCCGCCGCCGAAACCGTCACGTTCTGCGCCGTTCACCCAGACCGCGAGACGGCCCTGCGCTGCAACAAATGCGGGCGCCTGATGTGCGCTGACTGCGCCGTTTCAACGCCCGTCGGCTACCGCTGCCGCGAGTGCGTCCGCCAGCACGAGAATCAATTCTACAAAGGCACCGCCGCCGATTACGTGCTCGCCTTCGGCGTCAGCGCGGTGCTCGGCGCGCTGGGGCTGTTCGTGCTGTCGCTGCTGGGCGGCTTCCTGCTGTTCGTGATTTTGCTGGCGCTGCCCATCGGCGGCGGCATCGGCGAGGCCGTGTTGCGGCTCACCGGCCGGCGGCGCGGGCGCTACTCAGGGGCGGTCGCCGCCGCCGGCGTGGTGGCCGGCGTCCTGGCGCTGGGGCTGGTCGTGGCCGGGCAGATCGTTCTCACCCCCACCTCGCTGATTTACGCCGGGGTGGTGGCGGCGACAGTGTACGGTCGTTTCCGTCTGAGAATCTAGACACACGTTCAGGGTGGCATATGCTGGAAGAACTGCGTATCCGCAACTTCGCAATCATTGACAACCTTGAGCTGGGTTTTGCCCCCGGCTTCAATGTGATCACCGGCGAGACCGGCGCGGGCAAGTCCATTATCATTGACGCCGTTGAGCAGCTTCTGGGTGGCAAGGCCGACAACGCGATGATCCGGGCCGGCGCGGACCGCGCGCTCATCGAGGGCGTGTTCGCGCTCGACGCGCACACGCGGCCCGTCGTGGTCGAGGCGCTGCGCCGCGCCGACCTGCTGGAGGACGAAAACGCGGCCTTCGTCGTCCTGGGCCGCGAGATTCGCGGCAGCGGCCGCTCGACCGCGCGCGTCAACGGCGTGACCGTCACCCAGGAGGTGCTGCGCGAGATCAGCGAGGCGCTGGTGGACGTACACGGCCAGAGCGAACACCTCTCGCTGCTGCGCACCAGCAGCCACATTGACCTGCTCGATCGCTACGCCGACCTGCTGGAGATGCGCGCCGCGATGGCCACGATGGTCGAGCGCGTCGCCGGCGTCCGCCGCGAGATCGCGGCGCTGCTGGAGGACGAGGCCGCGCTCAAGCGCCGCGCCGACCGCCTGCGCGCCGAAGTCGAGGAGATTGACGCCGCCCAGCTTAAGCCAGGCGAGGAAGAGGACCTGCGCGCCGAGCGCACGCGCATGACCAACAGCGAGCAGCTCGCCACCCTCATCGCCGAGGCGGTGCTGCTGCTCATCGGCGACGACAGCGCCGCCGACAGCCCCAACGCCGTTGACCAGCTCCAGCGCGCGGCGGTGCTGCTGGCCAAACTCTCCAACATTGACCCCACGCTCAAGGAGATGTCGCAGTTCGCCGACACCATCAGCGAACAGGCCCAGGAACTGTCCATCTCCATTCAGGACTACGCCGAGTCGGTGGAGTACAGCCCGGCCCGTATGGACGAGGTTGAAGAACGCCTGGAAACGATCACCCGCCTCAAGCGGCGCTTCGGCGCGACGGTCGAGGAAGTGACCGCCCACGCCGAGCGCGCCCGCGCCGAGCTTGACCTGCTCGAAAACAGCGAGGAGCGCCTGGAAGCGCTGCGCAGCCAGGAAACCAAGCTGCTCACCTACATCGGCGAAATGGGCCAGAAGATCAGCCAGGTGCGCCAGACGTTCGGCAAAAAGCTGAGCGAAACCGTCGTCGCCGAGCTGGCTGACCTAAAGATGGAACACACGCGCTTTGAAGTCGCCATTACCTACCGCGACGACCCCGACGGCTGCTTCGTGGGCGACCGGCGCGTCGCCTTCGGCGCCACCGGCATTGACGACGTTGAGTTCATGATGAGCGCGAACCCCGGCGAGCCGCTGCGCCCGCTGGTGAAGGTCGCCTCTGGCGGCGAGACCGCGCGCATCATGCTGGCGCTCAAGCGCGTGCTGTCGCAGGCGGACCGCACCCCCACGCTGATCTTCGACGAAATTGACCAGGGCATCGGCGGGCGCGTGGGCAGCATCGTCGGCGAAAAGCTGTGGACGCTCACCAGCTCGCATCAGGTGCTGGTCGTGACGCACCTGGCGCAGCTCGCCGGCTACGCTGACCGCCATTTCCGCGTCCGCAAGGACGTGAACGCCCGGCGCGTCGCAACCGAGGTCGCGCCGCTGGCGGACGAGGAGCGCGTGGCCGAGCTGGCCGAAATGCTGGGCGCGACCGGCGACAGCGGCAGCCAGACCGCGCGCGATATCCTCAGCGAGGCGCGCGAAAAGAAGCTGGCCCGCGCCCCGCGCGCGCCGGGGCAGCAGCAGCCGCTGCTCTAACACCTTACTGGCAGCAGAACACCAACAACGAAAGGCTATCCATGACCGCTTACAACTTCGACACCCTGATTCCGCGCCGCGACAGTGACAGCGCGAAATGGAACGCCTTCGACGCAGACGTGCTGCCGATGTGGGTGGCAGATATGGACTTTCGCTCGCCAGAGCCGGTGCTGCGCGCGCTGCACGAGCGCGTCGAACACGGCGTTTTTGGCTACTCCTTCGGCTCGGAAAAGCCGCTGGCGCAGGCCATCAGCGACCGCATGGCCCAGCGGTTCGGCTGGCAGGTGGACCCGGCACACATTGTGTTTATGCCCAACCTGTTTTACGGCCTGTATGTTGTCAGCAGGGCCTACGCCGAGCCTGACAACGGCAGCGTGCTGATCCAGACGCCGGTCTACGGCCCTTTTATCAGCGCGCCGAGCAACGCCGGCCGCCCGCTGCGCACCGCCGAGATGGACGCCGTGCGCGTCAACGGCCACCTGCGCTACGAAATTGACTTCGACCGCTTCGAGGCGGCCATCACGCCGGACACGCGCCTGTTCATCCTGTGCAGCCCGCATAACCCGGTCGGCCGGGTGTGGTCGCGCGCCGAGCTGGAGCGCCTGACGGACATCTGCCTGCGCCACAACCTGGTGATCATCTCCGACGAGATTCACGCCGACCTGGTCTACGCTGGCAGCCAGCACATCCCCACCGGCGCGCTCAGTCCAGAGGTAGCCGCGCGCACGGTCACGCTGCACTCGGCCAGCAAGGCGTTCAACCTGCCGGGCCTGGCCTTGGGCTATGCCATCGTGCCCAACGACGACCTCCGCCGCCAGCTCACCGGGGTTTTGAACGCGGCCAACGTCCACAGCGGGATGCTGGGCGCCGTCGCCACGCTGGCCGCCTACCGCGAAGGCCAGCCCTGGCTTGACGCGCTCAAGGTCTATCTACAGGCCAACCGCGACTACCTGCTGGACTATTTACAGCGCTGCCTGCCGCAGATCGTCCCCACCCGCCCTGAAGGCACGTATCTGGCGTGGCTTGACTGCCGCGCCGCCGGCATCCCCGGCAAGCCGTCAGACTTCTTCCTGCACGAGGCGAAGGTGGCGTTCAACGATGGCGCCTGGTTCGGCCAGGGCGGCGAGGGTTTCGTGCGCCTCAACTTTGGCTGCCCGCGCGCCACGCTCACCGAAGCGCTGGAGCGCATGAGCGCGGCGCTGGCGCGTCTAGGGGGTTAGCGGGCCAGCACATAATTCAGGCCGGGCGTAAATCGTCGTGGTGTAGCGCCCCTCGGGGAACTGCGCCACGACGCGATAGCCGCGCGCCGCGAAATAATCCGGCGGCAGCAGCAGATCCTGCGGTTCGATCAGGCGGTCGTTGAACAAAAACACGTCCACCCCCATTGCGTCCCACAGCGCCTCGCGGGTGGGGTAGCGCTCGCTGTCCTGCGCCGAAAGCACGCCGGGCAAGAACGGATAGGCGAAGCGGTAATCGGTCAGCCACAGGTAATAATAGGGATAGCCAACCACCGTCGCGCAGGCCGGCACGTTGTCCAGCACCCACTGCGCGGTGGGCGGCGTCTCGCCCGCGATGGGCCGGCCGGCCAGCAGATAGGCGGCTGGCGCGGGCAGGCCAGTGACGAGCAGCGGCAGCATCAGAAACGCCAGCGCCGCCGACCCCAGGCCGGGGGCGGCCAGCCGGGGTGTGCGCGGCAGCGGCTGGCTGAACAGCCCGCTGAGCAGGATGATGTACAGCGGCGTCAGGGGAATCACGTAATAGGGCGAGGTGTAGTTCGCAAAGCCCAGCAGAACGTGCGCCAGCAGCAGCGTCAGCGCCAGGCACAGGTCCACTAAAGTGCGGCGCCACAGGGCCGCGCCTGTCGCCGCCACCACCAGCAGCAGCTCCAGCGGCGCGAACACGGCGATATTCGCAAAATGCGCCGCGATCAGCGGCAGAATATCCCCGCGCGTCACCTGCACGTCGTGGATAATAACCGCGTCGCCCTGGCTCAGGTCGGGCGCGATCTGCACTGCAAACACCAACCCGGCGGCGGCCAGCCCGCCCAGCCCGAAACACGCCGCCGCCAGCGCGACCCGGCGGCGGTCAGCGCGCGCCGCCAGCAGCAGGCGCGGCCCATACAGGCCGATCAGCAGCGCCGGGCCAAACAGCGCCGCGTGAAAATGCGCCAGCAGCCCCAGCCCGACCGCTGCGCCCGCCAGCGCGTGCAGGCGCAGGTCGGCGCGTTTGAGCGCCAGCGCGTGCAGCCACAGCGCCGCCGCCAGCGCCAGCCCCAGCCCGACATCGTGGCGGATGCGCGCCGCGTGCGCCAGCACCACGCTGCTGGCGGCGATCGCCGCTGCGAAGGCTGCGGCGCGCGCGCCATACAGGCCGCGCGCCGCCAGCGCCGTCAGCGCGGCCATTACCAGCGCCAGCGCCAGGCTGAACAGCCGCGCCTGCCACAGCCCCACCCCGACCGCCCGCAGCCAGGCCGACAGCCCAGCGTAAAACAGCGGCAGGCCCGCCGGCGGGCGCAGGCCCAGGCTGAGCAGGTCCGTCACCCGGCCGGCGCGCATGTACCCCAGCGCCCAGCCGAGCGTCCAGCCTTCATCAATGTCGTGAACCGCGGGGTAAGCTGTCAGGCTGTACACGCGCAGCAGCAGCGCAGCCGCCAGCGCCGCCAGCGCCCACAGCAGCCAGCGCCGCCGCGCGCCAGCAGCGGGCCTGCCCGCGTACAGCGTGAAGTAGCCCAGCGCCAGCACAGCGCCCGTCGCCAGCGTCACGCCGGCGTACAGCCAATCAGGGCGCATAACCCAGCCCAGGCCGGCTGTGAGCGCCGCGCCCGCCAGCGCGTAGACGGCCGGCGCGGGGGCTGCCCGGCGCAGCCGGACCGCACGCGCCGGGTTCAGCCACCAGGCGACCGCCGCCGTCAGGGCGGCCAGCAGCAGCGCCAGCAGCGTGAACATCGTCTGTATCTGGCGGTTTTCGCCGCCGGCGGCGCTGCTGTACAGCGCGCCCGCCGCCAGCGCGGCGCAGCCGACGGCGCAGACCATCCACAGGCGCCTGAAAGCGGCGAAAACGCCTGCTTCGACCACCGCGCTATCCGCCGCCATCACGCGCCGTTTGCGGCTCCGCGCAGCAAAAAGCGCAGCGCATCCGGCAGCCGCCGCGCCCACGCCGATTCGTGGTGCGGCGCGCCTTCGTCCTCAACGTACAGCAGGTCGCGCCCTTCGCGATACCCTTTGTCAACCAGCAGGTCGCGCATCGCGCGCGCATCGCGCACAGGGCGCGCCGCCGGTGGCTCCCCCAGCCAGCGCAGCACCGACGGGCGGCGCGGCCGCGCCGCCTCAGCGGTGCCCACGTCCAGGTAAATGCGCCCCGGCGCGAACGGGCGCGTCCGCACCCAGTCCAGGCAGGCCCGCCGCGCGAACCACAGCGCCGGACTCATGGCCCCCGCAAAGCCGAACACGTGCGACTGCGCGAAAAAGGCGTACAGACTGATCAGGCCGCCCATGGACGACCCCATGACGCCGGTGTGCTCGCGGCCCGGCAGCGTCTGAAAGCTGGCGTCCACCAGCGGCTTGACCGTCTCCGCGAT
>CAZDVL010000092.1:0-9577 GCA_964508745.1 uncultured Anaerolineaceae bacterium
GTGCCGTACAGCTTCGACATCGGGCCGGGCGCGCCGCCCGCCGGCATCGGCAGCCTGCGCTTCGGGCCGATTGACGGCGCCAACCCGGCCAACAAGTTCATCATGCGCGCGCCGATCCTGATGCAGCCAACCGCCAGTTTTACGTCGCTCTCGTACAGCCTGTACGTTGACCCGGCCTCGCCGGTGGGGGTCAACCATCTGTACGTCAACGTCTACGTTGACTCGGCTGCCAACGGCCTGGGGACGTTCCCGCTGCTCCGCTGGTACGACTGCCGCTATGACTATGTGCCCAGCGGGGCGACCGGCGCGTGGCTTATCGCCGGGTTCGACAGCAGCTTCACCGCCTGGGCCGGCATCACCAATTACATCGGCTCCTGTCCAACGTCGCTGGGCGCGCTGCCGGCCGGCAGCGCGATCATGTTCATCGTTTTCAACGGCGGGCAGAGCAACGCCAGCGACGCCGGGTTAAGCGGCGCGTTCGACAATATCGTGTTCACCACCAGCAGCGGTGTGGACACCTGGGACTTCGAGCCAGACACCATCATTGACCCGGCCACCGGCAAGCCCGTCGTCGTCATATCGTTTGCCGACGGCCGCATCAACAATTTTGACCAGGGCGCGCCGGTGGCCGCCTACCCGCACGACGCCGGCCAGGAAGCGCGCGGCTTCATCGTTTACGAAATCTTCGAGAACAGCAGCGGCGTGTTTGCGCTGGTCGTCTCGCCGGACGAGATCGCCGCTGTGCCAGCGAAGCCAGAGCAGAACACGCTGATCGCCGAAGGCGCGACAGAGCGCCTGCGCATGACCTTCTGGCGGCTCAGCTCCGGCGAATTTCAGCTTAACGTGATCCGGCCCGGCGGCAAAACCTACGTGCTGACCTTCCCACACCTCATCCCCGGCGGCGGCGGCTACACCTCGTTCGAATACGACTAAGCCCGACGCCCTGAGTCCCCTCTCTGGTCCGGGAGGGGACTCTTTTTTGTTCGGCCCGCCGCGCCGCCCCCAACCGCGAGAAAAACCGGCCGCAACACTCTATCTGGTCATACCGCGGCGGCGGGGGTAGACTAAGCACCTTACACCCGCCGCAATTAAAGAGAACGTGATGGACCAGATTGCAGCCGCCGACAACCTGACGATTGAGCTTGACAGCGCGCGCTGGCGCCTGATCGCGAACGGCACGAACGGCGCCGAAGAGGCGCGCGTGCTGGTTGAGGCGCTGCCGGGCCAGCCGGTGCGCTACATTTCCGGCTTCGCCAGCAGCCGCCGCCTGCCCGACACGGGCGCGCTGGCAGCGGCGGACATTCAGCGCGTGGTCCTGGGCTGGTCGGAACAGGATCACGCCTGGCACCTGGGCCTGCTGCTGGAGGCGCCGCTGGCGCAGGCGCGCGGCAGCCGCTGGTGCGAGATCGCGCATTGGCCAGACCCCGACACCACCCGCCACGACGCCCACGCCACGCGCGCCGGCAGCGGGCTGGCGCAGATCGTGGAGCGCCCGTTCGCGCGCATCGCGCCCCAGGCCGCGCCGCCAGCGCCAGCGCCAGAAGCGGCCCCGCCGCTGCCAGAGCCGCCGCTGGAGCTGGACATCTGGACGCTCAGGCGCGCGGGCGCAGCGCTGGAGCTGGTGCGCGCGCCGTCGTATGCGCGCGGGCTGGTGCGCCGCAGCCTGTGGTACGCCTTCTGGGTGGCGGTCTACATCGTGCTGATCATCACCAACTTCACCAGCGGCATCGCCCCCGCCCGGCCCGAAATTCTGCCTTATGTGGGCCTGCTGGCAGCGGCCGTGCTGACCGCGCTCGTCGTCCGCAACATCTACTGGCTGCGCACGCAGCCCAACCGCATCGTGGTTGACCCGGCGACGCGCTCCGTCACGGCGCTGCGCGGCAGCCGCCAGCGCTGGCACCTTGCCGCCGGAGTCGTCGAGGCCGTCTACACCTCGCAGGTTGCGGAGCGCGCCCGCAGCGGCAAAACGACCTATACCTACGGCGAACTCAACCTCCAGCTCGCCGATGGGCGCTTCTGGTTCGTCCTCAACCTGAGCGGCGGCCTGGACGCGCTGCGCGACCCGGACAGCGACGCCGCCAGCGGCGAAGTCGTCACGCTGACGCCGGCGGCCGTTTACACCGCGCTGCAGGCGGCGGGCGCGCACATCGCCGCGGCGCTGGACGTGCCCTGCCGCGACGACCGCCGCAAACGCTGACCGCCGGGGCCGCCCCGTTTTGCAGCTTTTCCCAAATCTGCTGGCAGGCTGGCACAGTTGTGTGGTACTCTTTGCTGCGCGACGTGTTCGGTCACGAATTTTTAAACGCTCAATAATCTTCTCATCCCGCCAGCCATACTTAGCCTTTTGTGGGGTGTCCGATGGTGATGGATCTGCCGGAAGCCAGTGACGCCTGGCTGGTTGAACGCCTGCGGGAAAATAACCTTGACGCGCTGGGTGTGCTGTTCGACCGCTATTATGCCCAGGTGTGCCGCACCGCCGCCGCCATCACCCGCGACTCCGCCGCCGCCGACGACATCGCCCAGGACTGTTTTCTGCGCCTGCACCGTTACGCCAACCGCATTGACACCAGCCTGCCCTTAGCCCCCTGGCTCTATCGTGTCACGGTCAACCTGAGCTACACTTGGGTGACGCGCCACTATCAACGGCGCGTGTCGCTGGAAATGGTGGTTGATTTCCTGACGAGTCCGGCGCGCAGCGCGCCCGACGTGCTGGCAGAGCGCGCGCACGTCCGCGACGAGGTTCGCCAGGCCATCAGCGCCCTCAGCTTTAACCAGCGCGTCGTCGTCGTGCTGTATTACCTCAACGGCCTGAGCCTGGAAGAAATCGCCGACACCCTGAAATGCCCGGTCGGAACGGTCAAAAGCCGCCTGTACTATGCCAGGGAAAACCTGCGCCGGCGGCTGGGCAGCGTATATGAGGAACCGCTGATCGCCCATGGGTATGCCGAATAGAGAGTTGGACGCCAGCATCGCCGCCGCGCTCGAACGCGGGACGGCCATCACGCGGGCGCAGCGCGAAGCTGCCTGGGCCAGCCTGCGCGCGCGCGCCGCGCAGCAGGCAATCCTGGCCCCTTACGCGGCGCCGCCCCGGCGCCAGCGGCCGCACCGCCCGCTGCTGGCCCGGCTGCTGCTCGCCGCCCGCCGCGGGCTGGCGCTGACCGTGACCGACAGCGTCCGTTACGACCGCGCTGCCAGCCGACGCGAGGTGTTCCAGCGCTGCGCCGGGCCGTCCGACCGCCCGGCTTTCTCCAGCAGCCACCTGGTCCACTACTACTGCCCCAGCGCGCTGCTGCGCGTGGGCCTTTTCTAAGATGCGCCAGCGGCCCGTTATGAAACTCGCGCTGGTTGGCTTCGGCACTGTCGGGCAGGGCCTGGCGGAGCTTCTGCGCGATCGCGCCGCCGACCTGCGCGAGCGCTACGGCTTCGAAGCGGCGCTGGTGGCGGTCGCCACGCGGCGCCGCGGGACGCTGTGCGCGCCCGCCGGGCTGCGGCCCGACGCGCTGCTGCAGGCCGCCGCGCGCGGCAGCCTGGAGCATTACCCGGACACCCTGGGGCTGGTGCGCGGCCTGGACGTGCCGGCGCTCATCCGCGCCAGCGGGGCCGACGCGCTGGTCGAGGCCAGCCCAACCAACCTGGCCAGCGGCCAGCCGGCGCTTGATTACTGCCGCGCGGCGTTCGACGCCGGGCTGCACGTCGTGCTGGCCAACAAAGGGCCGCTGGCGCTGGCATACGACGACCTGCGCGCGCGGGCGGCCCGCGCCGGGCGCGGGCTGGGCTTCGAGGCGACCGTCATGGCGGGCACGCCCACGCTGCGGCTGGCGCTGGACGCGCTGGCGGGCTGCCGGGTGCTGGCGGCGCGCGGCATCCTCAACGGCACAACCAACTACATTCTCACGCAGATGGAAGGCGGCCTGCCCTACGCCGACGCGCTGGCCCAGGCGCAGGCGCTGGGCTACGCCGAGGCCGACCCCACCGCCGACGTGGACGGCTGGGACGCCGCCAGCAAAGCCCTGATTCTGGCGCGGGTGGTGTTCGGCAGCCCGCTGACGCTGGCCGATATGGCTGTGCAGGGCATCGCCGCCCTCACCCCGGCGGACCTTGAGGCCGCCCGCGCGGCGGGCGAGCGCTGGAAGCTGGTGGCGCAGGTCACGCCGGAAGGCGGCAGCGTTGGCCCGCTGCGCCTGCCGCTGGCGGACCCGCTGGCGGGCGTTTCCGGCACGACCAACGCCGTGACCTACACGACCGACCTGCTGGGCGCGGTCACGCTGAGCGGGCCGGGCGCGGGCCGCCTGCAAACGGCCCTCGGCCTGCTGGCGGACCTGCTGCATATTCACAAAAATTTGTAAACCCTTAAGACTTCACGCCCTCTCTTACGCTGTTTCCACTCTATAATACTCACAGGACGCGCTGTGCAGGCGGCATCGTGGACACGAACAAAGGGTGAGCTGTGGACAACTTCGCGGAACAGGTTCAGTTGAACGGCCCGGCGCTGAATGGGCGCGGCTTAATTCTGGTTGTGGAAGACGACCTGAATCTGCTTGACGGGCTGCGCAACATTCTCGAACTTGAAGGCTACCAGATCCTCACCGCGACAGACGGCCTGGACGCGCTGGCCGTGCTGCGCCGCCAGCCGCGGACGCCCGACCTGATTCTGTCAGACATCATGATGCCGCGCATGGATGGGCTGGAGCTGCTGGAAACGGTGCGCCAGGAAAGCCAGTGGCTGGCGATCCCCTTCATCTTCCTGACCGCGCGCGGCCAGCCATACGATGTGCTGCGCGCCAAGCAGTTGGGCGTGGACGATTACCTGGTCAAGCCGTATGACCCCGCCGAGCTGGTGATCGCCGTCGAGGCCAAGATGCTGCACTACGGCCGGATGCGCGCGACCCACGCCGATGAGCTGTCCGAACTCAAGCGCAGCATCCTCACCGTCCTGAACCACGAATTCCGCACGCCGCTGACCTTCGTCGTCGCCTACGCCGACATGCTCAACAACCCCGGCGACGCGCTCTCACAGACCGAGCTGGTGGATTTCCTGCGCGGCGTGGGCACCGGGGCGGACCGCTTGCGCCGCCTGATTGAGAATTTCATCCTGCTGGTGGAGCTGATCACCGGCGACGCGCAGCAGACCTTTGTCTGGCGCCGCCGCACGATCACAGCGGTCGAGCTGCTGCTGCAGGGGGCCTGGGCCGACACCCGCGCCGAGCGCCAGTGCGTCATCACCTGCTCGCCGGACCTGCCGCCGTTTGTCGGCGACGACGACTACCTCAAACGCGCGCTCTCACACCTGATCGACAACGCCGTCAAGTTCTCTGACCCCGACACGGCCGTCGGCATCCACGCCTGGGCCGCGGACGGCAGCGTGTGGCTGGCGGTCACGGACGACGGCCGCGGCATCCCGCAGCAGGAAATCAACCGCGTCTGCGACCCGTTCTACCAGATCAACCGCGCGCTGTACGAAGATCAGGGCGCGGGCAGCGGGCTGGCGATCGCCCGCGCCGTCGCTGAAATGCACGGCGGCCGCCTGGCGATCGAAAGCGAGGTCGGCCACGGCAGCCTGGTGGCGCTGGTGCTGCCGGCTGGCGAAGCCTGACGCGGCGTTGGTGAAAATTACCCTTCGTGCTAAACTAACTCTCGGTCTGCCGTCAGCAATCAGGAGATAGAACTTATGGCCCCTACGCTGTTCGAGAAAATTAACACGCTGATCAGCGCCAACCTGCACGGGCTGGTAGATCGCGCCCTGGAAGCCAATTCAGTGCAGGTCATGGACGAATATATCCGCCAGGTGGAGCGCAACCTGGACGCCCTGGAAGACTCCGCCGCCACCGTCGGCGGCACGGTCAAGACGCTGAAGCGCAAATATGAGGAGTTCGCCGCCGCCGCCGAGAAGCTCGACCGCGACATTGACACGCTGATCGTCAAGGGCAAGAACGACCTGGCGGCGGCCGCGCAGTCTGAGCTGAACACCAAGCAGCAGCTCGCGCAGGAATACTACGAACAGTGGCAGGACCAGGAACAGCATTACCAGCGAATGCTGGACATGCGTCTTAAGCTGGAGTCCAAGCTGACGACGATCAAGCAGGAACGGGAACACCTGCGCGCGCTGATCGAGCTGGCTGAGGCCAAGAAAACCACGGTCAAGACCGTCAAGAGCCTGGACCAGCTCGCCTCCACCGGCGACGATCAGGTCAACGACCTGGCGCAGCGTATCCGCGCCAACCTGGATCGCGAAGATGCGCGCCTGGAAGTCGCCACGCGCAACGTCTCCGAGCAAATCGAAGAAGCCGTGCGCGGCGGTGAGATCGAACGCCAGCTTGAGGAACGGCGGCGGCGCTTGCTGGGCAGCGAAGGCAGCAGCAGCTAGGACGCCGTGCAACTGGGCCGGGCGGCGTGCGTATAGCGCTATATACGCGAGGTAAAGGCAGCTATGTCAACACCCAACAATGACCCCGTGCGCCAGCGCGCGCTGGGCGCAGTCCTCACCAGCGCCGTGCTGCGTTGGGAAAGCCTGCTCACGCTCCTTCTGACGGTGGTTCTCTATGTAGCCGTGCCTGAGCCGTTCGCGTGGTGGCAGCCCTGGTTCTGGCTGGTGGCGGGCGGTGTCGCCGAGGCCGCGCTGATCGCCTCTGCCCTCACCGACGAGGAGGCCGCCGGCGCGGCGGTGGCCCGCGAGTTCGAGCAGAAATTCGACCTGCGCGTGATCAAAAACCCGGTGGCGCGCCAGCGCCTCCAGAACGCGCTGGAGTATCGCCGGGGCATGCTGGACCTGGCGAAGCGCCACAGCGGGGCGATGCGCGTCAGCCTGCGCCAGACTGTCAGCGACATTGACGACTGGATCGGCCATATGTACGAGCTGGCCCAGCACATTGACGCCTTCAACGACAACGACCTGGTCGAGCGCGACCGGCGCATGGTGCCGCAGCAGCTCGAAAAAACGCGCGTCCGCCTGGAGCGCGAGCCTGACCCCAAAGTGCGCACCGACCTGCAGGATCAGGTGCGCCAGCTTGAGCAGCAGCTCGCCAACCTGGAGGCGACCGCCAACAGCGTCAAGCGCGCCGAAATTCAGCTTGAAAGCACGCTGTCGTCGCTGGGGACGATCTACGCGCAGATGTCGCTGCTGGGCACGAAAGAGGTGGACAGCTCGCGCGCGCAGCGCCTGCGCCTGGAGATTCAGGACGAGGTCAGCGGCCTGCAGGACACGCTGGAAGCGATGGACGAAGTACAGGCGCAGCGGCTGTCGCTGGGCTGATCCGGCACATGCGCCGCCGGGGCCGGTCGAAAGCGCCCCGGCGGTTTTTCTACAGCTCGTAATCAACCGAGGCCGACGTTTCCATCACGCCGCGCATGTACTCGACAACCCGCACGTGGTTGGGGTGCACCTGGTATTCCTGCATCGCCGCCAGCGAATCGAAGCGCGTGAGCAGCGCGATGTCGTAGGCGCGGTCCGACTCAAGCACGTTGATGCCCACCTCCAGCGCGCGCAGGTTCGGCACCGTTCCCTGCATGGCGCGCAGCACATCGGCGGCGCGGGCGACGTTGGCGACGCTGCGGTCTTTCAGCTTGAACAGCACAATGTGGGTTAACATCGCTGCCTCACAGTTCAGACGGGTCCACGAAAAGGCCCCAGTAGGGC
This sequence comes from uncultured Anaerolineaceae bacterium, assembly GCA_964508745.1. Classification (GTDB taxonomy): domain Bacteria; phylum Chloroflexota; class Anaerolineae; order Aggregatilineales; family Phototrophicaceae; genus DAOTWC01. Next base: position 7,634 of record CAZDVL010000092.1, read on the forward strand.
GGGTTGCCGGCCTTCCAACTGTCCGTGCCGATCGCGCGCTCAAATTCGCCGCGCGGCACAGGCAGCGCGGCCCCCTGCGCGCGGCGGTCGCCCCACCAATCGGGGTCATTCACGTAAATATGCTGGTTATCATACCCCACAACCACGACAAAATGCCCGCCGCGAAAGCGCAGGTTCTGCCGGTTGCTGATCGAGCCGTAGCGCACCAGCGAGATCACGGGCCGCCCGGCGCTGATCTCGGCGAGGACGTTCCTCAGGGTGGCCTCGCGGCTCTCCAGCAGCTTCAGGCCGTAACGCCCGGCCACGCGCACAAGCTGCACCGGCAGCGAGAAACGGGCCGGCCCCATCCCGGTGCGCTGGCTCACCTCGTCCACGGTCAGCGGCGGGTTCGGGCGGCCCTGGCGCAGCGCGTGCCAGCCGATCAGCATGCGCACACACGCGGGGCCGCAGTCGGCGGCGGCCCAGCGCGCGTCCTGGTCCTCCTGCGAGTGGTATGGCACGTTCAGCAGCACCCGCCGTTCGTCAGCCGGCGGGCGCGGCGACAGAAACCGCGAAGGGGCGCGCGGGACCTCCGGCGTCAGGTCCTCGACAAACACCGAACGCCCGTCCACGCTGCCTTCGGCGCTCCAGCCGCGCGCATGTCGCCACCAGCGCAGCCCTTCGCCCTCCACCCACTCGTCAGCGCGCACGGTGAACGTGTCGCCCCGGTCGAGCGCCGGGCGCGCGGCGGCGGACGTGACCGGGGTCGGGCGGACGTTGAGCAGCGGGCTGATCACGCGGAAGGTCTTGGCCGGGGCGCTGTCCCCGCCGTCCGCGGCGGGCTGCGCCGCGCCGCAGCGAACCACCAGCCGCTGCCCGACGAACAGCCGGCGGCGCTCAGAAAGGCCGTTGTCGCCGGCAATCTGCCGCGCCAGCGCCGCATCGCCGCAGACGCGCAGCGCAATCGCCTTCAGCGTGTCGCCAGCCTTAACGATGTAAACAGGCACGACTCGCGCCCTTTCTGCGCCGCGCTGTGGGCCAACGCCCCAAAAACCTCATGAGCAGCTTAACCTTTTCTAATCACACGTGTATCTGGGTGGCGTATATAACAGAAGATCGTTTAGAATAAGCAGCGCGGCGCGCCCTGCTGACGCGCCGCTCGACGAAAGGCGTCAGCTAAAATGGTAACACAATTGAGGCGAAAAAGCGGGTTGATTATCGCCGGCGCGCTTCTGACTCTCTTTGGATTCGTGGCCGGCACCGCCGTCGTCCCTGGCACAGCCGAGTCCGCGCCCGCGGCTGTCTATCAGGCTGACGTGCAGCCCACCCTCGACCCGCAGCAGCTTGGCCTGCTGGAGCTGGAGGCGCGCTTCGCCAGCCTCTACAACCAGGTCAGCCCCTCGGTGGTGGCCATCAACGTTGTGTCGCGCGCGGCGGGCCTCAACGCCCGCTCCACGCAGCCGCAGGAAGGCTTCGACTACGGCTCCGGCTCCGGCTTCGTGATTGACACCGACGGCCACATCGTCACCAATTACCATGTGGTCGAAAACGCGCTGGCCGACGGCATCGAAGTCAACTTCTTCGACGGAACGATGGCCCGCGCCGAACTGGTGGCCACCGACCCGGATTCTGACCTCGCGGTGATCCGCGTTGACCTGCCGGCGGAGCGCCTGAAGCCGGTCGCCGTGGGCGACTCTGACCAACTGGTGATCGGGCAGATGGTGATAGCCATCGGCAGCCCCTTCGGCCAGCGCTGGACGCTGACCACCGGCGTGATCAGCGCCCTCGACCGCACCATTCGCGGCCTGAGCAATTTCTCGATCGGCTCCGTCATCCAGACCGACGCGGCCATCAACCCCGGCAACAGCGGCGGCCCGCTGCTGAACCTGCGCGGCGAGGTGATCGGCGTGAATTCGCAGATCATCAGCGAGACGCGCAGCAACACCGGCATCGGCTTCGCCGTGC
>CAZDVL010000093.1:0-9487 GCA_964508745.1 uncultured Anaerolineaceae bacterium
CCCAGCCCGTCCCGCCGGCGCAGGCGGCTGAAACGCAGCGCGGGCGCGGCGGCTGCGGCTGCTGGCTGCCCGCCATCCTGACGCTGCTGGTCGTGGCGGCGCTGGTGGTGGTCGGGCTGTTCCTGCCGCCGATCAACCTGTGGAACCGGCTGTTCGGCGTGCAGTACGCCATGCTCGACGCCAGCGCCAACGCCGTCCAGGACGGCGGCCTGACGCTGGTGGTTGACCCCGCCGCGCCGGGCGCCGATTTCGGCGTGGTGGTAGAGCCGCTGGCCGCCGCCGCCTTCGAAGCCGGGACCGGCGGCCCGGAGTGGGCCGCCGCGCTGGCGGCCAGGCCGCCCTTCCTGGCGCTGCAGGGCCAGGTGTACCGCATCAGCACGACCGGCACGCCGCCGGAAACCGTCACGCTCAGCCTGGAGCTGCCGCCCGGCGGCAGCGCTGACCTGCTCAGCGTGTACGGCTATGACGCCGCCGCCGCCGAGTGGCGCTTCCTGCCGGCGCGCGCCAGCGGCGCGACGATCACGGCCGTGGTGGACAGCGTGCCGCAGCAGGTGGCCGTCTTTCAGGCCGCGCCGCCGCCGCAGCCAACGGTGCTGGTGGCGGTGGACGTGGTGCAGACGCTTTCAGCCGATGTGGCGCAGTTAGCAACGATTGTTGCCCCGGCCGGCCTCCAGCCGACGCTGGAGGGCACGCTGACCGGCAGCCTGGCCGCCGGCGTGGACGCCAGCGCCGGTTACGCCGTGATGCCGGTGATCCGCAATTTCATTGACCCGCGCGCGCTGGACCCGCAGACGGTGACGGCGGTGCTGAGCAACCGGGCGCTGCGCGACCGCCACGTGACCGAGATCGTCAATTTCGCCGGCGCTAACGGCGTGGACGGCGTGTTTATTGATTACCGCGACCTGCCGGCGGACAGCCGCGACGCCTTCTCCGCGTTTATCGGCGCGCTGGGCCAGCGGCTTGACCAGAGCGGGCTGGCGCTGGGCGTCGTCGTTCCGGCGGCGGAGAACAGCGCCGGGACGTGGGAAACGGGCGCTTATGACTGGCGCGCGCTGGGCCGGGCGGCGGATTATCTGCAAATTGAGCTGCCCGCCTCGCCGACGACCTACACGCCGGGCGAGGATCAGTTCGTCGAGGCGATGCTGCGCTGGGCGGTGGGCGAGGTTGACCGTTACAAAATCCTCGTCGGCCTGTCGGCGCGCTCGGTGCGCGAGGCCGCCGGGGCTTTCACGCCGGTGGGCTATGCCGAGGGGCTGGCCGGCCTGGGCGACGTGGCGATCGCCGCGGAGATCACCGAGGGCGGCACGGTCCTGCCTGGCAGCACGATCGAGGCGTCGCTGGACGGCCTGCGCGCGGTTTCGGGCTACGACACGCAGATCAACGCGCCGTTCGTCGAATACTACGACGCCGCCGACGCGATGGTCGCGCGCGTCTGGCTGACCGACGGCGGCGCGCTGCGCTTCCGCATGGACCGCGCGCTGCCGTTCGCGCTGGGCGGCGTCGCGTTCAGCGACCTGCAGGCGGCGGACCTGGGCGCAGACGTGCTGGCGAGCATCCTCAACTACAAGTTACAGCTCCCTGACGCCCCGGTGGACCGGCAGCTCGCGCTGCGCTGGCGCATCGAGAGCGCCTTCGGGCTGCTGGGCGAGGCCACCACTGAGCTGAACCAGCCGCTGGTCGTCACCATCGAGGCGCCCGACGGCAATTACGCCGTGAACGTGGCGGTGGTGGACGGCGCGGCGGAAGTGCCGCGCAGCGGCGCGGCGGTGGCGCTGTTCGCGCCGACGGCCACGCCCACCCCGCTGCCGACGCCCACCCCGACGCCAGAGCCGACGGCGACGCCGGTTCCGGTGGCGGTGGCGCCGCAGGCCCCCTCAGCGCCGGCGGGCGGCCCGGCGGCCGCGCCCGGCGCGGGCAGCATTGTGGTGGGCAACTTTGAGTATGGCGGGCATGTGACCAGCACCGCCAGCGACCGCGCCGCCAACGCCATGCGCAGCGCCGGCATGAGCTGGATGAAGATTCAGGTGGGCTACAGCCCCGGCCAGTCCCCCGCCTCGGTGGCGGCCGTGATCGGCGACGCCAAGGCGCGCGGCTTCAAGGTGCTGGTGGGCGTCGTGGGGCGGCCCGACGACCTGGCGGCGGGCGGCGACGGCTATGTGCAGCAGTTCGCGTCGTTCCTGGGCGGCGTGGCCGCGCTTGGCCCGGACGCCATCGAGGTGTGGAACGAGCCGAACCTTGACCGCGAGTGGCCGCGCAACCAGATCAGCGGCGCGGCTTACGCCGAGATGCTGCGCCAGGCGTACCAGGCCATCAAGGGGGCCAACGGCGGCGTGATGGTCATCAGCGGCGCGCCCGCGCCCACCGGCGCTGAGGCGGCCTTCCCCGGCCAGGTGGTCAACGACGACAACTGGCTGCGCGATGTCGTCAACGCTGGCGGCCTCCAGTGGACGGACTGTGTCGGCGCGCACTACAACGAGGGCATCATCGGCCCTGGCCAGCGCAGCGGCGACCCGCGCGACGGCTACTACACGCGCTACTTCTTCGGCATGCTCGACACCTACTGGAACATCACCGGCGGCCAGAAGCCGATCTGCTTCACCGAGCTGGGCTACCTGACCAGCGCCGGCTATCCGCCGCTGCCCGACTATTTCAATTGGGCGGCGAATGTGTCGCTTGAGCAGCACGCGGCCTGGCTGGCAGAGGCGGCGGCGCTGGCCTCGCAAAGCGGCAAGGTGCGCCTGATGATCGTCTGGAATGTTGATTTCACCCGCTACGACACCGACCCGATGGCCGGCTACGCGATCATTCGCGCCGACGGAAGCTGCCCGGCGTGCAGCGCCCTCGCGGGCGCGCGCTAGCAGGCGGAAAGGACGCTGATTACGATGGCTGCACGTTCTAGCGGTATGCGCCGGCAGATACGCACGTTCGCGCTGGTGTGGGTGGGCATCACCGTTGTGATGGGGGCGTGCACGTTCGTCGCCATCTACTCGGCTTACGGCGCGCTCAGCCAGGAAACCGGCTTTTCCGCCGCCAACAGCATCGCGCTGCCGCCCGCCACTGACGACTCGGCGGTGGCGCTGGCCGCCACCAGCACGCTGATCCCGACGCGGCAGGCGGTGGCCCCCACCGTTTCGCCCTCGCCCGCCCCGCTGACCGAGGAAACCGCCGTCACAGAGGAAGCGCCGGCCGTCGCCGCCGCCCCCACGCTGGGGCCGACGCCGCTGCCGGTGGACGATGTGCGCTTTCAGCCGGGCATCCAGGTGCAGTACAGCCTGGACCTGAACCCGGAAAACCAGGATATGTGGATGCGCGAGGTGAGCCAGAAGCTCAGCCTGGAGTGGTACAAACAGCAGGTGCGCTGGGAGGATTACGAGCGCGAGCGCGGCCAGTATGACTGGACGGTGCTGGACCTGACGATGCCCTCCGCCGCGCAGTTTGGCCTCAAGGTGATGCTTTCGATTGTCACCGCGCCGGACTGGTCGCGCGAGGCGGGCGTGGACCTGAGCAAGCACGGCCCGCCCGCCGACTTCCAGGATTACGTCAACTTCGTCACCGCCATTGTCGAGCGCTACCCCGGCATGGTGCACGGCATCGAGGTGTGGAACGAGCAGAACCTCGACCGCGAGTGGACCTCGACCGGCGGCCTGAGCGCCGCCAACTACGTCACGCTGCTGCGCCAGACTTACCAGGCGGTCAAGAACATTGACCCCGGCATCGTCGTGATCAGCGGCGCGCTCTCGCCGACCGGCGGCTGGACCGAACCGGACGGCCGCGTGTCCGCCATTGACGACTTCTCGTACCTCGACGCGCTGATCGCTGCCGGGATGCTCAACTACGCGGACTGTGTGGGCGCGCACCACAACGGCTACAACATCGGGCCGAGCGTCACCTGGGACAATGTGCCGCCGGACCCGACGGCCACGTTTCGCGGGCCGTTCGACAACCCGCACCACAGTTGGAGCTTCCGCAGCACGCTGGAAACCTACGCCAACAAGGTTCAACTGGCCGGCAGCGACCTCAAGCTGTGCGTGACCGAGTTCGGCTGGGCCTCGACCGAGGACCTGGACGGCTACCCGCCGGGCTTCGAATTTGCCAACGACAACACGCTGGCAGAGCAGAACACATGGACAATCGAGGCGCTTGATAACATGGAGGAATGGGGCACGGTGTGGCTGGCGTTCCTGTGGAACTTCAACTATGGCCCGCAGGCCGGCTGGGACCCCACTAACGACAACGTGCCGTACTCGATTATCGGCAAGGACTGGAATTTCCGCCCGGTGTACGACTCCCTGCGCGACTGGCAGGCGGACCACCGGGAGCGGCAAGGAACGTAGTGGGCGTCCGCCAGCGCCGATGGGGCAGGGCCGGGGCAGCGCTGGCTGCGCTGGCCCTGCTTTTTGCTGCCGCCGCGCTGACCCGCCCCCCGGCAGACCCGCTGCGCGCCGACGCGGTGACGGACCCGCCGTTCACCGCGCTCACGTATGGCATGCAGACCTTCCTGTGGTGGGACACGCACAGCGCCAACCTGCACCTGGATTGGGTGCGGCTGATGGCGTTCAGCCACGTCAAGCAGACGTTCGCCTGGGAGGACCTGGAGCCAGGGCCGGGCGAGTGGCATTTCGAGCGCGCCGACGCCATCGTCGCGGCGGTGGCCGCGCGCGGCCTGAAGCTGGTGGCGCGCCTGAGCGACGCGCCGGGGTGGGCGCACCCGTCCGTCGGCGGGCGCGAGGACGGCGATTTCATTGACGCCCCGCCGGACGCCGCCTTTATGGGCGACTGGGCCGCGTACTGCGGCGCGGTCGCCGGGCGCTACGCCGGGCGCATCGCGGCCTACCAGGTGTGGAACGAGCCGAACCTGGCGCGCGAGTGGGGCCGCCGCCCGCCCGACGCCGCCGCCTACGCCGGGCTGCTGCGCGCCTGCGCCGAGGCGATCCGCGCCGCCGACCCCGCCGCCGTCGTCATCTCCGCCGGGCTGGCCCCGACCGGCACGAACGACGACAGCGCCCGCCCCGACGACATCTTTTTGCAGCAGATGTACGACGCCGGCTTCCAGCGCTGGGCGGACGTGGTGGGGATGCACGCGCCCGGCTACTCCGCGCCCGGCCTCAGCCCGGACGAGGCCGAACGCCAGGGCGGCCAGCGTTTTTTCACGTTTCGCCGCGTGGAGGACCTGCGCCGGGTGATGGTCGCCAACGGCGACGCGGCGCGCCAGGCGGCGATTCTCGAGGTGGGCTGGACGACCGACCCCGGCGTGAACCCGGACTACGCCTGGTTCGCGGTTGACGAAGCCACGCAGGCGCGTTATATGGTTGAGGCGTACCGCTACGCGGCCGCGCACTGGCGGCCCTGGGTGGGGCTGATGTCCGCCATTTACATCGCTGACCCGGCCTGGACGCCGGCGGATGAGGAATACTGGTGGGCCGTGACCACGCCTGACGGCTACACACGCCCGGCGTTTGTGGCGCTGGCGAATATGGAGAAGTACTGCGGCGACCGGGCGATCCCTGCCCGCGCGCCCGACAGCCCGGAGGCGCTTGGCCTTGTCCCAGTCTACCCTTGCGATTAGCCTTTTTTTTCACCTGGTCGCCACCGTTGTGTGGGTGGGCGGGCTGGTTATCCTGGCGCTGCTGGTGTGGCCGGAAACGCGCCGCATCCTCGCCAGCAGCCCGGCGCTGTACGCGCTGCTCACGCGGCTGCGGGCGCGCTTCTTCCCGCTGGCGAACCTCAGCCTGGCGGTGCTGGTCATCACCGGCCTGTCGCAGATGACCGCCAACCCGTATTACGACGGCCTGCTCACCTTCGACAACCAGTGGAGCCAGGCCATGCTGTTCAAGCACCTCGCGTTCGCGGGCATGGTGGTCGCGGGGCTGCTGTTGCAGTTCGGTGTTGCGCCGGCGCTGGAGCGCGCCAGCCTGCTGGCGGAGCGCGGCAAAGGCGACCCGGCGGAGTGGGAGCGCCTGCGGCGGCGCGAGGTGCGTTTAACCTGGATCAACGTTGCCCTGGGCCTGCTGGTGCTGGCCTTCACCGCCTGGGCGACGGCGCTGTGAACGCGGGGATGTGAGCGTGTCGAGCCGGACCAGATTTGTTGCCCTGGCGATCGCGCTGCTGCTGCTGGCGGCGGGCGCGCGCCTGTGGGCGCTGAACGCGCTGCCGCCGGGCGTCAGCGACAGCGAAGTGCTGGATATTCGCGTGGCAGAGGCGGCGCGCCAGGGGCGCGTGGAGGTGTTCTACAACCTGTCGCCGCTGGGCGCGCAGGGCGGGCGCGAGGGCCTGTACCACATCCTGCTGGCGGTGACGCGCAGCCTCACCGGCGGCGGCACGCTGGGCTACCGGATGCTGTCGGTGGCGGTCGGCATGCTGACGCTGGCGCTGGTTGGCGCGCTGGGGGCGCGGCTGTACGGGCCGCTGGCGGGCCTGGCGGCGCTGGGCCTGCTGGCCGTTGGCCTGTGGCCGACGCTGCTGGCGCGGACGATTGGCCCGCACACGTTCGTCCCGCTGCTGGTGGCGGCGGTGATGCTGGCGCTGGCGCTGGCGCTGCCGGTGTGCAGGCCGGGCAGCCCCTCGCGCGAGCCGCGCACAGCGCCCTTCGCGGCGCTGGGGCTGCTGCTGGGCGTCGGGTTTTACATCCACCCTGCCGCGCTTTTCATCGCGCTGGGCGCGCTGCTGTTCATCGTCTTTATGGTCGTGTCGCCGCGCCGCCTGCCGCCGCGCACCTTAAGCTACACCGGCTTCGCCGTGCTGGTGGCCTTTATCGTGGCCGTCCCCTACGTGATTTCCTCCATCCGCCTGCCGGAGCTGGCCGGGGTGGGGCGGCTGTTTGCCGGCTATAACCTGGCCGAATACCCGCCGCTGCACGCCATCACCAGCACGATCAGCGGCCTGTTCTTTGAGGGCGACGCCAACCCCGCCTACAACCTGCCAGGCCGCCCGCTGCTGGACCTGTTCAGCGGCGTGCTGGCGCTGCTGGGCCTGCTGACAGCGCTGCGCCAGGCGCGCCACCCGCGTTACGCGCTGCCGCTGACGATGCTGGCTGCCCTGCTGCCGGCGGCGGTATTTGTGCCCGCCGCGCCCGACTTCAGCGCCATGACGGTGCTGCTGCCGATGGTGGCGCTGCTGTTCGGCCTGGGCGTGACGACGTTCTACCACAGCCTGCGCGGCGGCGCGCGGTGGGTGTTCGCGCTGGGGCTGGCGGCGCTGCTGGCCTTCAACGTGTACTGGCTGGCGACGGACCTGTTCGTGCGCTGGCCCGCCCTGGCCGCTGCGCAGCAGGTTTACTATGGGCGCGCCGGGGCGCTGGCGCGCTACCTTGACCGCACCGCCGCCGACGTTCCGACGGTGCTGTGCGTGCCGGCGCGCGGCGCGCTGGCCTCGCCGCTGACCGATGTGCAGCGCATTATGCTGATGATGAACCGCGACGACAGCGGGCTGCGCCTGGCCGACTGCGGCATCGGGCTGGTGCTGGCCCAGGGCGGCGAGCGCCAGCAGGTCATTCTGACCGCGCCGGACGGGCTGCGCAGCACCGCGCCGGCGCTGCGCCGCTGGCTGGAAATGGGCGTGCCGCTGACCGAGGACGACGTTCCGCCGGACACCGTGATCATCATGGACGTGGCGCAGGCGCTGGCCGACCAGATCGGGCTGTTCACCACGACCGCGCCGGCGGCCTACGCGCCTGAAGCGCCCGGCGGCCCGGAACTGGGCTACCCGCCGGTGCGCTTTGGCGGCAACATTACGTTCGTGGGCTATGAACCCAACGCGACCCGGACGTTCAAGGCGGGCGATGTCATCCCCGCCATCACGTACTGGCGCGTGGACGGCCCGCTGCCGCCGGATATGCGCCTGTTCACGCACGTGCTGGCGGACCCGGCCTCGATCGCCGCGCAGACCGACGTGATCAGCGTGCTGCCGGCCAGCCTGCGCCCGCGCGACGTGTTCATCCAGGTGACGTATGTCACGCTGCTCGGCTCCACGCCGCCCGGCGAGTATGATATGTCCGTTGGCGTGTACCAGGACAGCGACAAAACGCGCATGGTGGTGCTGGACGGCAGCGATCAGCAGCGCGGCACGCGCCTGTTTCTGCCCGCTAATACCTTCACAGTTGTGGGCGAATAACGCTGGCGACTGACAACTAACGACAAGAGACGGTCCCATGTTTGAAATCGTGTTCCTGGGGACTTCGGCCTCAGCGCCTTCGGTGCACCGGGGGTTAAGCGCCCAGGTGGTGCTGGCGGGCGAACACCGCTTCCTGATTGACTGCGGCGAAGGCACGCAGCGCCAGATTCTGCGCAGCGGCATCGGCTTCAAGCGCCTGAACCGCATCCTGCTGACGCACGCGCACCTCGACCATATCCTGGGCCTGGGCGGGCTGGTGTCCACATTCGCCCGCTGGGAGAACATTGACGAGCTGGAGATCTGGGGCGGGCAGGCGACGCTCGACCGGGTGCAGAACCTGCTGTTTGGCGTCGTGCTCGACTTCGAGCGCCTGCCGATTGACATCCGCCTGATTGACCTCAAGCCCGGCCCGATCTTCACCGGCAAGGATTTCACCGTCAGCGCCTTCCCGGTGATTCATCGCGGCGGCGGCTGTTTCGGCTTTGTGTTCCAGGAAAAGGCGCGCCGCCCGTTCCTGGTGGAGCAGGCCGCCGCGCTGGGCGTGCCCGCCGGCCCGGAGCGCAAGCGCCTGGTGGACGGCGAGACGCTCACGCTGGCCGACGGGCGCGTGATCACGCCGGAGATGGTGCTGGCCCCGGCGCTGCCCGGCGCTAAGCTGGTCCACATCGGCGACATTGGCCGGCTGGACAACGTGCGCGAGCACGTCGCCGGCGCCGACGTGCTGGTGATTGAGGCGACCTTCCTGGCGCAGGACGCCGAGGCCGCCCGCGCGTTCGGCCACATCACGGCGCAGGAGGCGGCGGCGCTGGCGCGCGACACGGGCGTGCGCGCGCTGATCCTCACGCATGTGTCGCGCCGCTACCGCGAGCGCGACATCGTCCAGGAGGCGCAGCGCGTCTTCCCTGACACGTTTGTCGCGCGCGACATGGATCACTTTGTGCTGCGGCGCGGCCAACTGCCAGAGAAGCGCCGCGCCGGGCACGGGCCAGGCTCCGCCGCCGCCGGCGCTGACGGCGCGGAGGGCGACGAAGGCGGGGGCACGCCCGCGGATGGCTGAGCCGCCGCCTTTCGCCAGCAGTAAGTGGCCCTGTTTCAGCGGCGGTAGGAACGCGCTTTCCAGGTTCTATGCGCCCGGCCACCCGGCCAGCTTGCGCGCGCTTGCAGTGGTGATATATTATAGATAAGCAGGCTGGTGTGCCTTGTCGGGCGTTCTTGCGCACAATGGCTTGAACAGCCGCCCACCGGTTGTTTTGCTGGCGTACACCACATTTGGAGGTTCGATCTATGCGCAAGTTAATTGTCATGCTCGTGCTGTTAAGTCTGGTATTTTTGTTTGTGGTTCCCAGCTTCGCGCTGGGCGCGGGGCCGGTGGCGGGGG
>CAZDVL010000094.1:0-9201 GCA_964508745.1 uncultured Anaerolineaceae bacterium
CCCCGGCGACCGCCACGCGCGCGTGCAGCGCCGGCGTCTCGCTGCCGCGAAAGTCGAGCGCGTCGGCCTGCTGGCGCGCCCAGGTGTAGAGCGCTTTGGCGGCCCCGGCGGCGGCCTCGCCGCCCGGCCCCTGCCGCAGATACGCCTGAAAGCGCGGCCAGTCGAACTGCGGCGTCAGCCGGTCCACATCCACCGGGCCGACCGGCTGCGGCGGCGGCGCGGCGAAGCTGGCCTTGCCCAGCGCGCGCAGCAGCCGCTTCAGCGCCGCCCGCGGCTGCGCGCGGAAGTCAATATGCTGCGTGTTCATGACGTAAATGGGCGGGCGCGTGTCGTCGGTCAGCACCACGAACACCGGTTTCTTCAGCATCTGCGCGAACAGAATCTCGTTCTCCACCCACTCCGACGCGCGCGCGCCGCGCGACATTACCACCAGCAGCGCGCCGCAGTTTTCGATGGCGCGCTCGATCACCTGCGCCCACTTCTGCGCCGGATCAATGTCGTCCACGTCGAACCAGGTCTGAAAGCCCGCCGCGCGCAGCCCCTGGTTGAGGCTGTGCGCGAAGTCGTTGTCGGTGTGGCTGTGGCTGATGAAGATGTAGCCGCCTGGGTCGGTCATGGGCAGTTTCCGCTGTGTGCTGGCCGCTGTCCGTCAAGTGTAGCATAACACCGGCGCGGACGGCGGGCCGTGTTAGAATAGGTTATAGACAGGTTAGGACACGGCAAGCAGCGCGCCGCATACTGGCTGTCAGACCAGGATAACGACCGCCGCGCGCCGGTGAGAAACGGCCCATGCCCATGACGAACCATTCCCACCCCGCTTCCGCGCACGACCCGCTGGTCGAGGCGCTGGTTGTCAAGCTGGCGCGGCTGTACGCCCCGCAGATCGTCCCGGCGGCCTGGCAGCGCCCCGGCGGCCTGGGCGAACCGCTGCCAGCGCTGGCGCGCCGGCTGGCGCGCGCGGGCGTGCTGGTCGTGTTGGGGGATCGCAGCAGCGTGCCGCCGGAGGCCGTCCCGCAGGCGGTGGCGGAGTGCGTGCAGGCGTACACGGTGCTCTACGCCCTGCTGACGCAGCGGCTGTTCCCGAACCAGACGGGCATCAAACCCTATTACTACAGCTACAGCCGCCGGGCGCTGGTGATCTTCTTCGTGGCCGAGGCCGCGCCGGCGATTCAGGCGCTGGCGGGGTACGTCGCGCCTTACGCGGCGGCGCACACGCCGGGCGCGCGGGTGCCAGCCCGCCAGCTCGTCGCGCTGATGGACACCGTGTTGAAGCAGTTGGACACCGGCGCGCTGGCGCCGTCGCAGCGCCAGAACCTGCGCAACAACGGCGCGGCCACCATCAACTGGATGCTGGGGCGCGCGCTGCGGCAGCTTCCGCTGCTGCCCTACGACGTGCCGCCAGAAACAGCGGCCCCGCCGCCGCCGCCCACCACGCTGCCGGGCATCAGCGCGGCGGCCACGCCGCCGCACCTCAGCCCGGACGCTGACAACAGCACCACCGAGGTTATGCCCAGCAGCGACGCCGGCGACACCACGCTGCCGCCGCTGCCGCCCGCCCCCGGCCCGCCGCCGGCCTCGGACGCGCCGCCCGCGCCGGTCCCGTACCGGCCTGGCCGCCGCCGCGACGACGCCGGGGCCGGCTGAAACCGGCGCGCCGGTCACTCGACTGTCGGGGTCAGCAGGTCAGCGCCGGGGCGCAGCTCTTTCGCATACGTGTCCCAGCGGCGGTGGACGCGCATCCCCGCTTTTTCGTAGAGGCGCGTCGCGCCGGTCAGGTTGCTGGCGTCCACGCCCAGGCCGGCGGCGGCTTTGCCGCGCGCCTGAAACGCGCCGAAAGCGTGGCGCAGCAGCGCCTGCGCCAGGCCGCGCCGGCGCCAGGGCCGGCGCACGCCCAGGATGTTGATCCAGCCGACCTCCGGCTCGCCGTCGGCCTGCGGCCAGCACAGCGCCACGCCGGCGATGTCGGCGCCGTCGAAGGCCGCGAACCACAGCGTCGGGTCGAAATCCGGCTCGGTGTCCATCAGGTGCTGCCAGTGTTCCATCACCTTGTCCAGCGGCTCGTCGGTGAAGCCCCAGTGGTCGCGGAAGGACTCGCGGAAGGCGGCGATGTACGCGCGCGCCTCGGTGGCAGGGTTGATCGGGCGCACGGTGAGGCCGTCCGGCCAGACCGGCAGGGGGATGTCGCCGTCCAGGGCGATCCGCATTTCCCAGAAGGTGCGGACGTGCTCCATGTCGCAGCCCGCCAGCAGGCGCTGCGCCGGCTCGTAGGTGCTGAGGCACGACGCCTGCAGGACGTAGCGCGCGCCGGCGGGCACGCGGCCCACTGACTGCCGGGCGCGGGCTTCGGCCCACTCCAGCAGCAGCGTGCCGATCCCCTGGCCTTCAAAGTCAGGGTGCACATAGCCGTCCGCGGCGGCGCGCAGCAGCAGCTCGGCGCTGTCCCACAGCGCGCCGTAGCCCACGACACGGCCCGCCGGCGTGGTCACCACCCGCGCCGAGTCCGCCAGCACAAAATGCGGCTCGGTCCACTCCGCGCGCAGCCGCTCAACCGTGAATTCCTCGATGCCCGTGCTGGCCTGTGTGTGCGCGTTCAGCACCGCGACGACGGCGGCGGCGTCGTCCATCGTCGGGGCGCGCAGGCGGAACTTTTCGCTGACTGTGGCGGCCATAATGCTGCTTCTCCTCCGCGCGGCGGCGCGCTGCGTGAGTTCACGATGGTTCATGACGGTTCTTTATTCTATTTACGCGGCGGCTGCTTGTCCAGTGTCTGTCTGGCGGCGCGGGCGGCCCTTCGACATGGCCGGGCATATGACCGCGACTCAAAAACGAGTACAATCAGGGTACAACAACCACGGGCCAGGACAAACACCATGCTCTTAATCTGTGAGGCCATCCTGATCGTGCTGGGCGCGTATATGCTGCTGGCCGGCCGCATTGACATCAACGGGGTGCGCGCCTCCGGGCGCAATGTGCGGCTGGCGGGCGCGGCGCTGATGGCGCCGCTGGCCTTCGGCGTGCTGGCGGCGCCGCTGTTCCTGCAGATCAGCGGCGGCACGATCACCGCCGAGCTGCTGCTGGCCGCCTCGTGCGTCGAGCTGCTGGTGGTTGTGGGCGCTGTGTCGGTCGCCAGCACGCTGGTGCGCCAGGCGCGCGCCGGGGGCCAGCGCGCGCCGTCGCCCATGCCGTTTACCGCCCCGTTTCTGATGCGCGCCCCGCTGGCGCCGGCGGCGCAGGCAGCGCCCAGCGTCATGACGCTGGCCGAAGCCGCCGCCTACCTGCGCGCCAGCGAACAGGACGTGCTTGATCTGATTGACGACGGCAAACTGCCGGCTGCCCGCGTGGGCGGCGCTTACCGCATCGCCCGCCGCGCCATTGACGATTACCTGGCCGAGGGCGGCCTGTCTAGTTCTGGTGGTCCGCCGCCGGGCGGGGAGGAACCAGGCGGAAGGGGTTGATCACGCGGTCGCTGAAATCCTCGCCGCCCAGGATCATGCAGGCGATGTGGGTGATCTCTGCCTGTTCGGCGGGCGTGCAGGACGCCTCGGCGTTGAGGTTGATCATCAGCGCGCCGCTGGGCGAGAAATAGAGCGTCTGCACGTGGTCGCGCTTGCGAATGTAGCCGTAGTCCTGGCCGCCGAAACGCTCGAATTCAAAGTAGGTCCAGGTGTTGAGGTCGTTCTGGTTTTTATCCACGATGCGCCTCCATAGACATCTGAGCCAATCCGTGCGTGATCGTCTCCATATTACAGAAATTGCGCCCGCTTGTCACTACTCCCCCTGGGAAATTGGGGGTTAACCCTCAATCTTCGTGCTATAATCGCTAAGCATCTCGTAAAAGTCGTCAATTGAGAAGGCTGAAGGCGGGCGCGCATGAACGAAAGCTTGCAGCAGGGGGAATATCGGCTGGGCCGCTACCGCGCGCGCTTCGCCCGCTTCACCACGCTGGGCTGGGAGACGCAAGGCCCCTGGATGCGCGCGGTCGTCACCAACCGGCGGCTGCTGTTTATCCCGGAGGACGGCAGCGTCGCGCCGCTGGAGTTCGCGGCGGGCAGCATCGCCCGCACCTGGAACGTCGCGCTGGGCCGCCGCGACGGCCTGATTATCGCCCTGAAAAGCGGCGAGATCGTCTACCTGTTCATTGACTGGGGCCAGGGGGCGCGCCTGGGGCGCGACCTGCGCGAACTGCTGACCCCGCCGCTTCAGCCGCGCATCGCGCCGCGCGCGCCCCACAAGCCGTTCATCAACTGAACCCGCGCGGGCGCGCCCGCCGCCAGATGTACGCTGAAGTCGCCGTCAACGCCCCCGTGAAGGGCACTTTCCATTACAGCCTGCCGCCCGATGCCCAGCCGCAGCCCGGCCAACTGGTGCAGGTCGCTTTCGGCACGGCCATGCAGCACGGCATTATCGTCGCGCTGGCCGAAAGCGTCGGCGTGCCCCACACCAAGCCAATTGATGCGATCGTGGACGCGCGCCCGGTCGTGACGCCGTTTCAGATCGGCGTCGCGCTGTGGCTGGCCGCCGCCTACCGCATGCCGCCCGGCCCGTGTCTGTGGCTGTTCCTGCCGCCCGGCCTGGCCGGCCAGCGCGACCTGCTGGTGACGCTGCGCGCCGCCGTGCCCGACGGCCTCGACCCGCTGCCAACCCGGCTGGCGCACCTGCTGCTGCGGCGCGGCCCGCTGCGCGGCCAGCAGCTTCAGGCGGCGCTGCCCGGCGAGGACTGGCGCGGCGCGGTCGAGGCGCTGGCGAAGGCCGGCGTCGTCCGCCGCGAGAGCGCGCTGGCCCCGCCCCGCGTGCGCCAGCGCACGGTGCGCACGGCGGCGCTGGCGGTCGCGCCGGAGCAGGTGAGCAGCGTGGCGCGCCACCTGGGGCGCGCCTCGAAGCGCGCCGACCTGCTGGAGGTGATCGCCGCCGCCGGCGAGGATGGCCTGCCCGCCGCCGAGGCGCTGCGCATCGCCGAGGCGGGCCGGGGCGTGCTGGCGCGGCTGGAGCAGGACGGCCTGGTGAGCGCCGAGCGCCCCGACGAGGGCGCGCCGCTGCTGGCGGCGCTGGCCATCCCGCCGGAGGGCGTGGACGAGGCGCTGATCGCGCTGCGCGGCGGCGAGCGGCTGTACCACGTCCTGCGCGTGCTGGCGCGCGAGCGCGGCGCGGTGGATGTAAGCTGGCTGTACGCGCAGACCGACGCGAAGCTGGCCGACCTTAAGCGGCTGGAGGACGACGGGCTGGTGACGCTGGCGGAGGCGCAGACCTGGCGCGACTCGCTGGCCGACCGCGATTTTGTCCCCACCATCGCGCCGCCGCTGACCGCCGAGCAGCAGGCCGCCTGGGCCGAGATCGAGGCGCAGATCCGGCGCTATGACTGGGCGCTGGAGGGCGGCGACGACCCGGCGGGCGCGGTCTTTCTGCTGCACGGCGTGACCGGCAGCGGCAAAACGGAGATTTACCTGCGCGCGGTCGAACTCACGCTGGCGCAGGGCCGCCAGGCGATCTTCCTTGTGCCAGAGATCGCCCTCACGGCGCAGACGGTGCGCCGCGCCGCCGAGCGCTTTCCGGGGCAGACGGTCATCGTGCACGGCTCATTGAGCGAGGGCGAACGCTATGACACCTGGCAGCGGGCGCGCGCCGGCCTGGTGGCGGTGGCGGTCGGGGCGCGGTCGGCGCTGTTCACGCCGTTCCCCGATGTCGGCCTGATCATCCTCGACGAGGAACACGACCACAGCTACAAACAGGGCATCGGCGCGTCGCAGCCGTACTATCACACGCGCCAGGTGGCCGAGGAAATGATGCGCCGGCGGGGCGGCGTGCTGCTGCTGGGCAGCGCCACGCCCGACCTGGAGACGATGCACCGCGCGCGCCAGGGCGACATCCGCCTGCTGCGGCTGCCCAACCGCATCATGGGCCACCGCGCCCGCATCCTCGAACAGTCCGCGCGCGAGGGCGTGATCGCGCGCTATCACCCCGCCAGCGCCGCCGACGCCGTCACGATTGACCTGCCGCCGGTCGAGGTGGTGGACATGCGCGCCGAACTCAAGGCCGGCCACACCAGCATCTTCAGCCGCGCCCTGCAGGACGCGCTGGCGCAGGCGCTGGGCCGCGGCGAGCAGGCGCTGCTGTTCCTCAACCGGCGCGGCAAGAACACATATGTGTTCTGCCGCGACTGCGGCTATGTGGAGATGTGCCCGCGCTGCGACCTGCCGCTGGCCTATCACCAGCACGACGACATCATGCGCTGCCACATGTGCGGCTTCCGCAAGGAGCCGCCGCATGTGTGCCCGGCCTGCGCCTCGCGCCGCATCAGGTATTTCGGGGCGGGCACGCAGCACGTGGAGGGCGAACTCAGGCGTTTGTTCCCCCAGGCGCGCGTGCTGCGCTGGGACGCGGACACCACGCGCACGCCGGGCGCGCACGAGGAGCTGTTACAGGGGTTTATCGAACGGCGCGCCGACGTGCTGGTCGGCACGCAGATGATCGCCAAGGGGCTGGACCTGCCGCTGGTGACGCTGGTCGGCATGGTCAGCGCCGACGTGGGCCTGAACCTGCCGGACTTCCGCGCCGGCGAGCGCACCTTCCAGGTGCTGACGCAGGTGGCCGGGCGCGCCGGGCGCGGCCTGCTGGGCGGCCGCGCGATCCTGCAAACGTATGAGCCGGACCACTATATCATTCGCGCCGCCGCCGCCCACGACTTCGACGGCTTCTACACGCGCGAGATCGCCTACCGCCGCGAGATGGGCTACCCGCCGTTCCGCCGGCTGGTGCGGCTGCTGTTCCAGTATCAGAACGAGGCGCGCGCCGAAAGCGAGGCCCTGCGCGCCGCCAACCTGCTGCGCGGGCGCATCGCGCACCTGGGGCTGAACGACACGCACATCATCGGCCCGGCGCCGTGCTTCTTCGCGCGCATCAACAACGTCTTTCGCTGGCATCTGCTGCTGCGCGGGCCAGACCCGGCGCGCGCGCTTGACGGGCTGGACCCGGCGCGCGGCTGGTACGTGGACATTGACCCGACGGACATGCTGTAGGGGGTCGTCAGCGGTCGGCCAGAAGCGGCGGTATCCGCACAAGACACGAGAATAAGCGCCCGGCCCGGCGCAGCGCGTGTTACAATAACCATAGTGGGTGTTTGGGAGGCGTCCCTCATGGTTCGTTCGGTGACGATCAGCATCAATGAGGATATTGAGCGCAGCGCGCGCGCGGTGGCGGCGCACACAGGCCAGCAGTTGGAGGACGTTCTGGCGGAGTGGCTGGGCCGTTACGCCGCTGACATGCCGCTTGACTCGCTGCCGGATGACCGCCTGCTGGAATTGAGTAACGCGCAGATGCCCGAAGCGCAGCAGCGGGAACTCGGTGACCTGCTGGCCTTTAACCGGGACGGCGCGCTTGCTGAGGACGAACGCGCCCGACTTGAGGAATTGATGCAGGTCTACCGGCAGGGGTTGAAGCGCAAAGCGGAGGCGCTGCAAATTGCAGTCCGGCGCGGCCTGCGCCCGCGCGTTAGCTGATGCCGCGCGCTCATATTCCCGCCGCCGTTGCAGCGCGTGTGCGTCAGCAGGCGCACAACCGCTGCGGCTACTGTCTTAGCCCACAGCATCTTGTGTTCGCGCGTCTGGAGATCGAACATATTGTTCCGCTGGCCGCCGGCGGCAGTGACGATGAAACGAATTTGTGGCTGGCCTGCCCTCTGTGCAACCGTTACAAAGCTGGCAAAACAGACGCGGTTGACCCTGTAACTCATGAAATAGTGCCGCTTTTCAATCCACGCGCACAGAACTGGTTCGAGCATTTTCAGTGGAGTGACGATGGCCTGTACATCATTGGGCTGACACCGGCAGGCCGCGCCACTGTCGAGGCGCTGCACCTCAGCGATGACCCGGACGCGCTCACTGTGCGTAGTTACTGGGTCATGGCTGGGTGGCATCCGCCGGGCGAGTGAGCCTGCAAAGCGGCTTGCCCGCTGTTCTGTCAGCGCTGCTGCATGGTGCGCAGTTGGGCTTCCAGCTCAGCGCGGCGCGCGCTGTTGGCCCGGCGCGCTTCTTCCAGCGTCTCTGCCCAGCCCTGCCTGAAGCGGTCCACCAGCTCCGGCCCGGACACAGGCGAGAACAGCATAATCAGCGTCACGCCCAGCGCGGCCCCCGCCGCGAACCCGACCAGCCAGCTTATGAGTTTGCGCATTCTGCCCCCTCCACCGTTCTGCTGCGCCGCGATTATACCGCTAACGCGCGCGCCTGACACAGCGCGATTTGATTCCCGGCGGCGCTTTGTGTACAGTATATGGCGTGAGCGCGGCGGCGTTTGTGCAGTCTGTTAAAAGCCGCGCGGCGTTCTGGCAGGGCTTTCACCGTTGAGGACAGACTTTAAAGGGCAGAAGAAGATGACGGTTATGGACGCTGCGGCGCGCCCTTCAGCGCGCCTTGACGAGGCGGCGCTGCTGGAAATGTACCGCCTGATGCTGCTCAGCCGCCGCCTTGATGAGCGCGCCTGGGTGCTGCACCGCCAGGGGAAGATCGCGTTTCACATCAGCGGGATGGGCCACGAAGGGGCGCAGGTCGGGGCGGCCTTCGCCATCAACCGGGGCGTGGATTACGTCCACCCCTACTACCGCGACCTGGCGCTGGTGCTGGCGCTGGGCGTCACCCCGCTCGACTTTATGCTCAGCCTCTACGGCAAGGCCGGCGAACCCAGCAGCGCCGCCCGCCAGATGCCCAGCCATTTCGGCTCGAAGGCGCTCAACATCGTCAGCGGCTCGTCGCCAGTGGCGACGCAGGTGCCGCAGGCGGCCGGGCTGGCCTTCGCCATCAAGTACCGCCAGGCCGTCGGCCTGGCCGACCCCGCCGACACGACACAGCCGCGGCTGGCGCTCACCTGCCTGGGCGAAGGCTCCACCAGCCAGGGCGAGTGGCACGAAGGCATGAACTGGGCCGGCGTCCACAGGCTGCCGATGATCTGCCTGGTGCAGAACAACGTCTACGCCATCAGCGTGCCGATTGAGCAGCAGATGGCCGTCACCAACGTGGCGGAGCGCGCCGCCGCCTACGGCGTGGCCGGCGTGACCGTTGACGGCAACGACGTGCTGGCCGTCTACGACGTGATGTGCGCCGCCGCCGAGCGCGCCTACAGCGGCGAAGGCGCGACGCTGGTCGAGGCCAAGACCTACCGGCTGACGCCGCACTCGTCCGACGACGACGACCGCAGCTACCGCAGCCGCGAGGA
>CAZDVL010000095.1:0-9045 GCA_964508745.1 uncultured Anaerolineaceae bacterium
GCCAGCGTGCCAAAGCCGACACGATTCGCGCCCAGGCACAGCATCTTGACGACATCGCGCCCGCTTTTCATGCCGCCGTCGCACCACAGCTCAACCTTGTCGCGCAGGCCGCTCTCGATAAGCTGGCGGTGCGTCAGCCACACGCCGATCTCTGCCGGCAGGCCGACGTAGCGCAGGGCGTGGGCGCGCGCCGCGCCGGTGCCGCCCTCGTAGCCGGTCAGGTTGATGATGTCGGCCCCGGCCTTGGCGACGCCGACGGCGATGATGCCGACGCCCGGCACAACCGGAATCTTCACTGAAACGCGGGCGTTCGGGTTGGCGGTTTTGAGTTCGTCAATAAGCTGCGCCAGGTCCTCAATCGAGTAGAGGTCGTGGTTGTTGCTGGGCGAGATGAGGTCAACGCCGGGGGTGGTGCTGCGGGCCGCCGCGACCTGTTCCGACACTTTGGAGCCGGGCAGGTGGCCGCCTTCGCCGGGCTTGGCCCCCTGGCCGATCTTGATTTCGATCAGGCCGCACGAGTTGAGAAAGCCGATGTTGACGCCAAACCGGGCCGACGCCACCTGCTGGCCGCGGTGGTTGGGGTATTTGCCCAGCATGTCGGGCAGCTCGCCGCCCTCACCGTTGACGCAGATGATGTTGAGGCGGTACGCGGCCTCGGCGTAAGCGCGGTACGACAGCTCGCCCTGCGAGCCGAACGACATCGCCCCGATCACGACCGGCATGGCGTAGCCCTTGTACGACGTGTCCACCGCCGCCGGCTCGACCGCGGCGGCCCCGTCGGCCTTCAGCCGGAGCAGGTGCCGCAGCGCGATCGGGATGGTGTCTTCCAGGTTGAGCAGCGCTTCAGTGTATTCTTCGAGCGTCAGCTCGCCGTGCGCCACCGCTTCAACCTTCTTCCACATTTTCGGGTAGAAGCGGTCAGGGTTGGCCAGCTTGCCCGTCTGCTCGCCGCGCAGCTCGGCGGCGCGTTCTTCGGCGTCCGTTTTGAGCGCGCCCCACGTCAGGCCGCGCGCCTCAGAGCCAAAGTAGTTGGGCGTGCCAAAGTACGCCGCTACGCCCGTTGCCAGCCCGACCGAGCTGAACGAGTGGCCATAGCCGCGCAGCTCATGGCAGCCGATTGTCGAGGTCACTTTTTGCAGGCTGGCGGTGAGCACCTGCACCGTGCGGCTGAGGCTGTCCACGATTTCGGCGCTGGACAGCGGCTCTTTGGCGGCGCGCGGCGCGGCCTTGAC
This sequence comes from uncultured Anaerolineaceae bacterium, assembly GCA_964508745.1. Taxonomy (GTDB): domain Bacteria; phylum Chloroflexota; class Anaerolineae; order Aggregatilineales; family Phototrophicaceae; genus DAOTWC01. The sequence continues at coordinate 1,233 of CAZDVL010000095.1, forward strand.
GCTGATGGCGTAGATCGCGTAGGGGACAACAGCGTTGGCCCCCAGGCTGACGCACAGCGCCAGGTCGTGCAGCGTGCGCAGCGCGCCGGAGCGCACGACGATGCCGGCCTGCCGGCGCAGGTTGGGCGCGTGTTCCGCCAGCCGCAGCGCGCGATCAACCGCTGACGTGACCAGCAGCGGGTCCAGCCACAGCCTGCGCCCGTCGTAGATGTCGCTGTCGTCGAGGATGAGGCACTCAGCGCCGGCGCGCACCGCCGCGACAGCGGCCGCCTGGATGCGGTTAACGGCGTCTTCGAAGGGTTCATCCAGCCCCGCGGACATCTGGAAAAGCGCCAGCCGGTCGCCAAAGGTTTCGGCAAGCTCCTCAACGGTGAGCGTGCCGTGCTGCGCGGCGACAGCCTGCATATCCTCGGCCGTGCCCAGCTCAGGGTGGCCGCCCAGCAGCAGCGGCGTTTCAAGCTGCACCAGCAGCCGGCGCGAGTCTGCCGCCTGGCCGATGTCTGGGCGCGCGCCGACCAGCACCTGGGTCGAGAACTGGGCGCGCTCGCGCTCGCGGTCAATCGAGGGGTTGGTGACGACGGCGACGGTTTCCTTGAACGCATCGGCGATGTTGACGCGCGTCAGGCTCATGGCGGCCAGCGGCCCATCCCAGCCCAGCGAGCCGATCTGCTCTTTCTTGTCGTCGCAGATGCTCTCAACCAGGCTGACGTGATAGCGTTCCCAGCCCAGCGCGCCCATCGCTGCGGTGTTGACCGCGGCGGCGCGCTCGTGCCAGGGCAGCGCGGGCGGCGTCATCAGCGTCAGCCGGCGCGGCTCGCGCGCGGCCTCGGCCAGCGCCACCGGCAGCGTTTCGCGCGCGAATGCAGCGTCGGCGCGGCTGACGAAATCGGGCGGAAACGGCGGCAGATGGCCATCGTCAGGCGCGGCGGGCAGGCTGTCCAGGGAGAGGATGCCGCCGGTTGAATCGTCGGCAAAGTGGATGCCGCGTTCGCGGTAGCGGTTGAGAACGTGGCGCTGAACCGCCGGGTAGTCCAGCACGCGAATCGCGCGGCCCGGCTCGATCATCAGCGCGATTTTCTCGCCGGGGGCCAGCGGTTTGGGGTCGGTTGACATGGTGTCAAGCGGGTAAACGCCGCGCTCCGAGCTGACGAAGTATTCCTTCTCGGTGTCGCCGAACCACAGCGGGCGCAGGCCCAGCGCGTCCACGCTGAACACGCACGTGTCGCCCAGACGGGCCACCACAGCAGCCGGCCCCTGGGCGAAGGGGCCAAAGCTGCACCGGAGGTGCTCATACATGCGGTGAATTTCGGGCGCGTTTTCGACCAGGTCGTGCGAATAGGGCGGGAAAATCAGCTCCATCGCCTCGATCAGGTCGAGGTCAAAGCGGCGGCACAGGGCTTCAACGACGCGGTCAACGTCCTGCGAGTCCGAGTTGGCCGGGTCCAGGTTCACGCCGAGCATCGCGGCTTCCAGGCGAAAGCGCGAGATGGTGTTGAACTCGCCGTTGTGGCCGATCACGTTAAACGGCTGGACGCGCTCGAAAATCGGGTTGGTGTTGGTGCTGTAGCGGGCGTGGCCCAGCGTGACCGCCGAGGCGTATTCCGGGTCGCGCAGTTCAGGGTAGTAGCGGCGCAGAATCTCGACCGTGCCCTGCACTTTGTAGGCGACGCTGTGCGCGGAAAACGACGGAAAATGGACGCCAAGCTCGCGCTCCAGGCGGACGCGCAGCTCGAACAGCGCGCGGTCAAGCGCGCTGGGGGCGACCTGGCCGTTGACGCCGGCGATCTGCCAGAAGACCGGCTCGTTCTTTTCGGCGCTGCGGCCCAGCATGTGCGAATCGACTGTGCCGGGCTGTTCAAGCAGCACTTCCAGGCCGGCGGCGCTGATCTGGCGGTAAATGTGATCAACCAGGTGGCTGGCGCGGTGGCGGGACTGCGCCGGGATCATCAGGTGCGCCACCCAGAAACTGCGGCTGGCCGCCAGGGATGAGCGCAGGCCGGCCGCCGCCAGCTTCTTCATCCAGAGCTGGCGCGGGATGTCGGTCAGGATGCCCACGCCGTCCCCCTCGCCGTCAATGTAGCCGGTGCGGTGGCCCATCCGGGCCAGCGCCTCGATCGTGCGTTTGACGTTGCCGTGTGTCGCCTCGCCGCCTTTGCGGACGGCGCAGATGAGCGCGCAGGCGTCGCGCTCGTTGGTGTCGATCGGGTGCAATTCAGGCTGGGGAACGTCGCCGGTAGGTGCGTGCGGTGGGGTTTTCAAGGCGTTCCTCCCGGTATCTGAACGGGCAGTAATCAGCAGGCTGCAATTGTCTCATGACCGTCGGCAACAATCTGCAAGAGATTTGCGCGCATCTTATGATGCAAGCTGCATAAGCGATTTGTTGGTAAGGTACAACAAAGCGGCCCGCGAGGCGCGTGTTTCGGGTCGCTTTTTGGGCAGGCTGCCTAAATTGCGCCCGGCGATGCCTGTGGGCGCTGCCCAGTTAGTTGAGCGTCAGCAGCCGGCGAATCGTCAGCGCCAGGTGGAGCGCCAGGCGCGTCTCTGGCCGGTTGAGGTCAATTTCGGCGATTTCGTTGATGCGATTCATGCGGTACAGCAGGGTGTTGCGGTGCACGATCAGCGTTTCCGCCGTCTGGCTGAGGTTGCCGTGACAGGTGAAGAAGGCCTCCAGGGTTTTTACCAGGTCAGCGTGCTGGCGCATGTCGTATTCGAGTAGAGAGCCGAGGGTCTTGTCGCAGAAGGCCAGCAGCTTTTCGCGGTCGGACAGGCTGAGGATAAGCTGGTAGACGCCCAGGTCGCCGATGTAAAGCGGCTGGTCGGTTTGCAGGCGGCGCGCCAGGTCAAGTGCCTGCACGGCGTCGCGGTAGCTGGAGCGCCAGCCGGCGATGTCGCGCGCGGGCTGGCCGAGGCCGATGGCGATGTGTGCGGATGGGTGCTGGCGCTGAAGCTCGGCGCTGACGGCGCGGGCGAGCTTGAGGCTGGAATCGATCGGCGCTTTCAGGCTGGTCGCGTGGAAGATGAGCACTTCTTCCTCGCGTTCACGCTGCCACACCAGCGCGTCGGCGCGCTGGCTGCTGACGACGGTGTTCACCAGGGTTTCCAGCCGGCGCGTCGAGAAGGATGTGTCCCCCTGCCACGACATGACGATCGCGATGTGGATCTGCGACATGTCGTGCTCGAACCGCTCACCCTGGCGCAGCGCCTCCTGCTGGCTGACATCGCCGATCAGCAGGCGGTCAAGAAACGTGCCGCGCAGGCGTTTTTCGGTGTCGCTGACCGCTTTGGCCTTCGCCATTTCGAGGGCGCAGGCCGCCGCGCCGTGCTCGGCAACCAGCGTGTCCACATCATCAAGCTCGTTGTCCCAGCCGATGATTGAAAGATAGCCGCGCCCGATGTCTTTCGTGACGATCGGCGCGACCAGGCGCGCGATGCCGGGCGTGGACAGCGACTGCATCAGCACCGGGTTGTCAATTTCGACAACCCGCAGGCGATCCTGAAGCTCGACGGGCAGGTTGTCCACCTTGCGCAGAAACTGTTCGATGTCGTCCCACAGGGCGGCGAACTGCGGCTGGACCGAGTTGTACAGAATTCGCAGGCGCTTGTCCTGCACCGCGACCGATTTGTTGGTCAGGCGCGCCATCGCGTTGATGATCTCTGCCATGCCTTCATTGCGCGAGGAAATCTGCGTAAGCTGGCGGTAGACCTGGGTGCCGCGCCGTTCGATCTGCCCCTTGCGGTCCACCAGCAGGCTGACGACCGCCTTTTCGACCAGCCGGATGCGGCTGCCGGCGGGCAGGATCAGCACGGGCATCCCGTAGGCGTTGGCCTCGGCCAGCGCGGCGGGGGAGGCTGCCTCGCACAGCACGATGGCGGCGGCGTGCATTTCCGAGGCCCAGCGCACGATGTCCAGGTCGCTTGTGACGCGGGCCTGTTTGGTGTTCGGTGTGGAGACCAGGATCATCTCGCCGCGCTGCACCGACCTGGCGGCCATGCTGTCTTCCGGGTAGACGATGGTTGTCCAGGTAACGGACTGGTTGAGCATGCCGTCCCCGGCCAGCACGCGCGTGCCCAGCGGCAGGGCCAGCTTGCGAACGTCTTCGACTGTGATGCGCTCTGGCAGATCGGTCATGGCCTTATCGTTCAATGTGCACAAAATAAGGTTGCTATGAGATAGCACATTTCAGCCTGCCTGTCAAACGCGGCTGGCCGTCAGGTTTCCCCGACGAATGTGCCATAGGCGATCACGGCGACGGTAACGCCCAGCGTCTCTAACAGGAACGTGTGCTGTGGCAGCACGTAGAAGGCGAGGATGGTCAGCACCAGCATAACAATGCCGCCGAGCCAGGTGATCGGGCTGACGCGCCAGCCTCTGACCGTCTGAAAAAGGCCGGAGCCGAGGAGCACCAGCGCGCAGGAGGCCGGCACCAGCCAGTTAGGGAGATCGTCAATTGTGGCTTCGGGGGCCAGGTAGAGCACGGCGAAGATCACCACCAGCATGCCCCAGGTCAGCCGTTCGATGCGCGCTTCTTTGGGCTTTTTCGGCCCCTGGCGATTTACCATGATGCCGTTTCTCCACATGCCCGGCCCCGCTGCTAACATAATAGCGCAGCAGGACACTTAGGCCAATTGCACAATAGGCGCGCGCCGCTATAATGGTCTGACGTGGGCCGCTTAACAGGGTTAGCCAGCGCGGGATGTTGAGCAGATTGGTGCGGGTATGCGCGGTGACAATGTTCGCTGTGTTGGGCGCGGGCTGTGCTGGCCCTGGCGGCGGCGGTATCCGCGACACTGGCCCGCGGCTGGTGCAGGACGTGACGCTGCCGCCGCCGACCACGCCCTGGCAGACGAACGCGCCGGCGGTCGTCAGCACCCCCACGCCAGTTATGCCGCCGACGGAGGCGCTGACGCCCATCCAGATTGTGACCATTGATTCGGGCTTTGTGTTCGTCACGCCCACCCTGCCGCCCAGCAAGACACCGACCGTCACCCCCACACATTCGCGCACGCCCACCCCCACGGCGGCCTTCTCCGCCGTCCTGGCCCCCACCGTCAGCCTGCTGCTGCCCAACAGCGTGATCGCCACCGCTGTGTCGCCATCTGTCAATATGCCGTCGGCTAACCAGCCTGTCACCGCTGCTCTGCCGGCGCCGACGTGCCCCGTGAGCTGGTTCTTTCTCAGCCCGCTGCCGCCAACAACCTGCCCGCTGAACGCGCCGCTTGGCAGCACGGCGGCGGCGCTGCGGCTTCAGTTCGGTTACATGATCTGGGTTCAGGAACAGGCCGCGATCTATGTGCTGTACGACGACCTGGGCCTGCCGGCCTGGGAGGTGTTCCCGGATCGCTTTGCCGACGGCATGCCGGAACGCGACGACACAATCGCCGTGCCGGACCAACTGTGGCAGCCTAAGCGCGGGTTTGGCCTGGTATGGCGCAGCTATGAGCAGGTGCGGCGGCGGCTGGGGTGGGCGCTGCACCCCGACGAGGAAGGCTTTGCCACCCAGGTTCAGGTCGGCAGCGACGGCACGGTCTACGTGGAGGACCCCCAGGGCGGCGTGTTTGTGCTGGTCCCGGCGGGCGCGGGCTGGCAGCGCTATCACAGGGCGACCGGCTAGCTTTTCCCATCTTGCCGCTACAAAAACGCGAACTCCTGCTACAATGCTCTCCGTTTGAACGGCGCTGATCCCGGATTTATGCGATGACCAGGCGGATTGGAATTCTGACGGGCGGCGGCGACGCGCCCGGCTTAAACGCGGTAATACGCGCTGTCGTGCTCACGGCGACCCGCCGCTATGGCTGGGAAGTGGTCGGCATCCTACAGGGGTTTGACGGATTATATGCCGGGCTGCCCACCATCCCGCTGACCGAGGCGCGCGTTGCCGATATTCTGCCCTGCGGCGGGACGATCCTGGGCGCGGCCAACCGGGGCAGCCCATTTGCGCTGAAGGTTGAAAACCCGGACGGCAGCGTTACCCACGTGGATGTGTCGCACGAGGCGCTGGGGCGCATCGCCGGGCTGGGGCTGGACGCGCTGATCGTGGCGGGCGGCGACGGCACGATGGCGATCGCGCACAGGCTTGTTCAGATGGGCGCGCCGATTGTCGGCGTGCCCAAGACGATTGACAACGACCTGAACGAAACAGACGTGACGTTCGGCTTCGACACCGCCATCTGGACGGCGACCGAGGCGCTGGACAAACTCCAGACAACGGCGGAAAGCCACCACCGCGTGATGGTGCTTGAGGTGATGGGGCGCCATGCCGGCTGGATCGCGCTGGTGGCCGGCGTCGCTGGCGGCGCGGACGCCATTCTGATCCCCGAAATTCCGTTTGACATTGAGGTTGTGTGCGGCCGCATCAGGCGCTTACAGATGTCAGGCCGACACCACAGCCTGGTGGTGGTTGCCGAGGGCGCGGCCCCGCTGGGCGGCGAGCAAGTGTACCACATCCCAGGCAGCAGCCTGTCCAAGGGACGGTTGGGCGGGATCGGCCACCTGGTGGGCGCGATGCTGGAAGAACGCCTGCAGGCCGAGGTCCGCGTGACCGTGCTGGGGCATGTGCAGCGCGGCGGCCAGCCGACCGCGCGCGACCGCTGGCTGGCAACGCGCTTCGGCTCAGCGGTGGTGAACCTGGTGGCGCAGGAACGGTGGGGCTATATCGTGGCGCTGCAGGGCACGCAGATCGTCAACGTGCCTATCGAGCAGGCGCTCACCATGAAATTCGTTGATCCGCGCGGCGAGATGGTGCAGATGGCGCGCGATATGGGCATTGTGTTCGGTTAGGGCGGGCGATGGAGCAGGTTGATTCGACGGCAGATACGCAGCCGGTGGCGCGCGCGCTGCGCCGGCTGCGCCGCAGGCGCGGGGGCGGCTGCCTGCTGCTGGCGGCGGCGCTGATCACCCCCGCGCTGTTATGTGGGCTGTCACTCGTTATTTATCTGGTGCTGCCGCCGGCGCACACCGACATCCTGGTGATCGGCGTGGACAGCCGGGCCGGCGAAGGCTGGCAGACGCGGGCGGACAGCATCATGCTGGTTGGGGTGGACCCGGCGCATCTGCGCGTGGGCCTGCTGTCTGTCCCGCGCGATCTGTCGCTCGACACGCCCGGCTACGGCTGGCAGCGCATCAACGTGGTGCACGCCCTGGGCGAGGCTGAAGCGCCGGGCGGCGGGCCGCGCCTGCTGGCGGACGCCATTGCGGACGGCTTTGGCGTTGTGCCTGACCGGTATGTTCGCCTGAATTTCGACGGCTTTGTCCAACTGATTGACGCGGTGGGCGGCGTCACGATTGATGTCGAGCGCCGTATTGAGGATTTTAACTATCCTGCCGATGACAACGGCGTGCAGACGGTCGTGTTTGAAAGCGGCGTGCAGCACATGGACGGCGCGCGCGCGCTGATGTACGCGCGCACCCGTTACGCTGACGACGATTACCGGCGCGCTGAGCGCCAGCAGCAGGTGATCTCTGCGCTGCTGGGCAAGCTGGTTAACCCGGCGCGCTGGCTGCCCGCGCTGGCCGCGCTCGGCCAGGCGGTAGAAACCGACCTGACGCCGTGGGACATCGCGGCGCTGGCGCCAACGGTGCTGATCAACCGGGGGCAGTTCGACCGGCTGGTCATTGACCGGGACTACATCACCGCCAACGCTGAGGGCGCGGCAGTCCCCGATTACGCCCGGCTTGAGCCTTATTTACGCGACCACTTCCGGTGAGGCGGGCGGCGGCGGGCGCGGATCAGCGCTGGCTCAGGGGCGGCTTTTCGCGCATCAGGGCGGCGTAGCTGCCCTGCCACGAGCCTTCGCGGCGGGTGAACTTGTTGAT
>CAZDVL010000096.1:0-8950 GCA_964508745.1 uncultured Anaerolineaceae bacterium
GCGCCGAACAGGTCGAGGATGCTGCCGGTGAGGTATTCCGAGCCGTCCGCCGCCAGAAACGCCGCCGTGTGCGCCACGTCCTCCGGGCGGCACACGCGGTTGAGCGGACTCTGTGCCTCGATCGCCGCCCACGCTGGCGTCGCTTTGTCGCGCGCCGCCATGTCGGTGTCAACCACGCCGGGCGCGATCACGTACACGTGGACGCCCTGCCCGCCGAGCGCCTGCGCCAGCGTCTGGCTCATGGCGTTGAGCGCCGCCTTGCTGGCGACATAGGCCGGGGCCTCCGGCTTGCCGCGGAAGGCCGTCCGCGACGACACGCTGATGACCTTGCCGCCGCCGTGCGCCACCATGTGGCGCGCCGCGCAGTAGGTCGCGTTGGCCGCGCCGATCAGGTTGGTGGCCAGGATGCGCGCCCACGCCGCCTGCCACTCAGCGTAGCTGACCTGCGTCAGCGGGTGTTCCTCGAAGATGCCGACGTTGTTGACCAGCACGTCCAGCCCGCCCAGCGCCGCGACCGCCGCGCCCACCAGGCGCTCGACCGCCGCCGCGTCGGTCATGTCGGCCTGCAGCAGCGCGTGGCCGCCGCCGGCCAGCGCCGCCAGCGTCTGCTCGCCGGCGACGCGGCTGCTGCCGTAATGCACGGCCACCCGCGCGCCCAGCGCCGCGAACTTCAGCGCGCACGCCCGCCCGATCCCGCGCGACGCGCCGGTAATCAGCGCGCGTTTGCCGGTGAGGTCCAGCGAATCAGCCATGGTCGAGTTCCTTCATCCAGTCGATGGCCTCGGTGATCAGGGCGTCGGCGAGGCGTTCATGTACGGCGTCAAACGGCAGAATGGGCGGGCGCACGCGCGCCGTCCTGTAGATTCCCTGCCGGTGCAGCAGGCGCTTGAAGAAATGCACCGAGATATCCAGGTGCTGGTTCGAGAACGCGAGGATCGGCAGCAGCCGCCGGAACAGGGCGGCCGCGCCGTCGCGGTCCCCCGCGCGATAGCGCCGGTAGATCGCCACGTAGATCGGGTGCAGGCCGGTGGGCATGAGCGTCGGCACGCCGCGGTCGAACGCCTCGATCAACTGCGTCACCGCCCATCCGCCGGTGACGTGCAGCCCGCCGGCGGTGACGCGCAGCACCTCGCTGTACTTCACGCCGGCAGGCACGACCTCGATCTTGAGCGACCGGAACGACGGCACGGTCTCGAACAGGTGCTGAATTAGCGGCACGGGGATGCCGTAGCCCTGAAAATCCCAGTCCTGCAGCATGAGCAGGCCGGGCCTCAGCGCGTCGAGCGCCCGTACCTGCTCGATCATGTCCTCGTGGGTCACGTAGGGGATCGCCGCCAGGATGCCGTCGCAGCCCAGCTCGATCAACTGGCGGGCGGCCTGCTCGCGGGTTGGCGCGTCCGCCGCGGACGCGCCGCCGATCACGGGCACGCGCCCGCGCGCGGCTTCCAGCACGGCCCGGACGATCAGCAGGCGCTCGGCCTCGGTCAGCTTGGTCACCTCGCTGGCGAGCGCCGGCACGAGGAAGCCGGTCACGCCCGCCCCGATGGCGTGTTCCACGTGCGCCTGCAGCGCGTCAACATCCACCGCGTCGGCGGCTGTAAACGGCGTGTTGAGCACGGTGACGATGCCGTGCAGGCGCGTCAGGTCGTCCACAGCGTCAGCCTTTTAAGCCGGTGCGCGAGATGCCCTCGATAAAGTAGCGCTGGAGGATGACAAAGACGATGATCGGCGGCATGGCGGCCAGCACCGCGCCCGCCATGGATTGGCCGATGCTCATCTGCCCCTGCACCATGCCCGCGCGCAGGCTCAAAAACTGCGCGATGCCGACCGGCAGCGTGCGCACGTCGTCGCTGCGGGTGACGATCAGCGGCCAGAAGAAGCTGTTCCACGTGGATAAAAACGTCAGGATGGCGACGGCGGTCAGCGCCGGGCGCGCCAGCGGCAGGATGATCGACAGAAAGATGCGCAGCGTGTTCGCCCCGTCAACGCGCGCGGCGTCCTCCAGCTCCGACGGGATGCTCAGGAAGAACTGGCGCATGAGAAAGACGCCGGTGACGTTGGCGCCCACCGGCAGGATCAGCGCCCAGTAGGTGTCGGTCAGCCCGATGCGCGAGAACAGGATGAACAGCGGCACGACCGTGATCTGGATCGGCACGAACAGCATGGACAGCACGAGCATGAAAAGGACGCCGCGCCCGCGAAACGACAGCCGCGCAAAGGCGTAGCCGGCCAGCGAGTCGAGCGTCAGCACCAGCAGGGTCGCGGCGGTCGCGGTGAACAGGCTGTTGAACAGCCAGCGCGCCATCGGGTAGTTGGTGAGGATCGCGCTGAAGTGTTCCAGCGTGAACACCTCTGGAATCCAGCGGATCTGGGTGGTGACGATCTCGCTCTCTGGCTTGACCGACGTTGACAGCATCCACAGGATCGGCGCGAGTGCCAGCGCGACCAGCGCGAAGAAAATGAGATACCACGTCAGGCGTGAAACAGGTCTGCGCATCATTCGACTCCCTGAAGGCCGCGGCGGTAGGCCCGGATCTGGAAGAAGGCGACGAACACCAGCAGCACGAACAGGATCAGCGCGACGGCCGAGCCGTACCCGAACCGCTGGAACTGGAAGGATGTCGTGTAGATGTACTGCACGAGCGTCAGCGTGGCCGTTCCCGGCCCGCCGGAGGTCATCACGTACACCTGGTCGAACACCTGGAACGAGTTGATGATCGTCAGCATCAGCACGAGGAAAGTCGTCGGCGCCAGCATCGGCAGCGTCACAAAGCGGAACAGGCCGATGCTGTTCGCGCCGTCAATTTTGGCCGCCTCGTACAGCTCCGCGGAGATGTCCTGCAGGCCGGCGAGGAACAGCACCATGTTGTAGCCGACCGTCCACCAGACGGTGGTTATGATGATGCCGAACATTGCCGTGCGCTCGCTGACCAGCCAGGGCGTGTTCTGAATGCCAAACACGCTCAGATAAACATTTATCAGGCCGAAATCCTTGTCGAGCAGCCACGTCCACAGCACGCCGACCACCGTTGACATGATGACGTAGGGCATAAACACTGCCACGCGGCCAATCGCCCGCCCGCGGTGCGGCTGGTTGAGGAAGACCGCGATCAGCAGGCTCAGGATCACCAGCAGCGGCACGGTCGCCAGCGTGAACGAGATCGTGTTCGTGAAGGCGTCTGCCAGCCGCGGGTCGCGCAGCATGGCCTGGAAGTTCGCGATGCCAATCCAGTTCGGCGCCTTCACCGCCTGCCAGTCGGTAAAGGCGATGCCCAGCCCGGCCAGCGACGGCCCCAGGCGGAACAGAATGAAGAAGATCAGGTAAGGCAGGATGAACAGGTAAGGTGTGATCGTCCCGCGCTCTTGCTTTTCGCGCGCCGCGATCGCGGCATACCCTGTTTCGTTGACCTTGCGTGGCAGTAAGCGCATGGCACGGTATCCCAATCTATAAGGGGCGGCGTTCCAGGACGCCGCCCCGGTGTGCGGTTGGTTACTGACCGATTACGGAATGGAGAGGATCGCCGTGATTTCGTTGCAGGCGGTCTCAACCGTGCTGCGAACGTCGGCCTGCTCCAGCAGGATGCGCTGGGCCATAACCATCGTCGGCGTGGGCGCGTTTGACGCGAACACCTCCGAGAACTTCGGAATGTTCGGCAGCAGCACCTGGTTCGGCAGCATCTCAACAAACGATGTCCGGCCTTCCAGTGCCTGGAATTCTTCCGACGCGATCAGGTCGTTGCGGATCGGCAGTTGGCCGGAGGCCATCCAGTCGAACGAGTTCAGCGCCAGCCACTCGATGAAGGCGATCGCCTCATCGCGCTTCTCCGGGTCGGCCAGCGTCGGCAGCGTGAAGTTGTGGCCGCTGCCCCAGACGGCGGGCTGGTCGAAGATCGTCGGGTAAGCAACGGTTCCCCAGTTGAAGCCGGACTCGGCGGCGGCGGCCTGCATGGCCGGGATCTGCCACGGGCCGTCAACCAGCATGGCGGTGCGGCCGCTGAGGAAGTCGCGGGCGTAGTCGGTCTGGCCCTGCGGGGCGGCGTAGTGGACGTACACCAGGTCCTGCAGCCACTGCCAGGCCTGCGTCGCCTTGTCGATGTCCATGGCGCACGACATGCCGTCGTCGCTGATCAACTGGCCGCCGAGCTGGTTGTACAGCGAGTACCACTGGTAGTAGCCGTGGTGGTTGGTCTGCATGTTGATCGCGTACTGGACGATGTTGGCCGGGTCGAAGCCCTCGTCGCCCGGGTGCTTGCCGTTGGCGTCAAGGGTCAGCGCGCGCGCCACCTCAAGAAACTCCTCGGCGTTGGTGGGCGGCTCGACGCCGGCGGCCTCGAACAGGTCCACATTGTAGAACACGCCGTGAATGCCGAGGTCAAACGGGTAGGCCCACATCTGGCCGTCGTAGAACTGCAGGTCCCACGCCTTCTGAATGTAGGCGTCCTTCTGGAAAACTTCAGACACCGCCACGAGGTCGTCAATCGGCTCGATCAGGCCGAGGCTGATGAACATGGCGGTTTCCTGCGGGTGCATCGCCATGATGTCCGGCGACTCGCCGGCGCTGGCGGCGGCGATGAAGGCGTCGAACAGCGGCGACCACGCCTGAACGGTCAGCGTCACCTGCACGCCGGGGTTCTCTTCGTTGTATCTGTCAACGAGCTGCTGCATGATCGCGCCGTCGGGGCCGGTCCAGCCGCCCCAGAATTCGAGCGTGACCACGTCCTGCGCGCCCGTCAGGCTGGCGCCAGTCAGGAGCGCCACCAACACCAGAATCAGACTTAGTTTACGCATGAGTTTCCCTCCCTGAATGATAATAGTCCCGTGCTTGAACGTGCGTGCGATACAAAAGTCAGTGTGTCTATGGGCCAGTTCCTTTCCCCTTTTGCGGGCGGGTTATGATGAACCAGGCAGCACGCCGAGGGCCTGCAATGCCTGCCAGCACACAGCGACAGATTCGGCGGGTTCGCGGCGCAGCGGCGCGCGCACATCCCCGATGGGCACGCCGCGCCGCGCGCACAGCCCCTTGAACAGCGACAGGCTGCGGCCGTCTCCGACAAGGCTGCGGACGGCGTCAAGCTGCGCCTGCAGCGCGCGGGCGGCGTCAAGGTCGCCCCGCTGAACGGCGGCGTAAATCCCCACGACCAGTTCGGGGACGAAGTTGGCGTTGCCGGCGACACAGGCGTCCAGCCCGATCGCCTGTCCGGCCATGATCAGCCCGTCCGGGCCGCTGGCCGTGTTGAACCGCCCGCCCTTCAGGCCGCGGGCGGCGAACAGCGTCGCCAGCGAGCCGCTGCTGTCCTTCAGCCCGATGACGTTCTCGAAATCGTTCGCGAGCCGGACCACCAGCTCGGTCGTCAGCACGTTGGGCGTGACGCCGGGGTTGTTGTACAGGTAGATCGGCATGTCCGGCACGGCCTCGGCCACCGCCGCGAAATGCGCGTAGAGCGCCGCGTCGTCCAGCTTGTAGAAGTACGGCGGCACGACCGCAACCGCGTTCGCGCCCGCCCGCAGCGCGTGGCGCGTCAGGGCGATTGTCTCGCCGGTGGTGATCGTGCCAGTGTGGATGATGACCGGGACGCGGCCCGCGGTGTGCTCAACCACCCACTCGGCGAACTGCATGCGCTCGGCGTCGGTCAGCAGCGGGCCTTCGCCGGTCGTGCCCAGCGGAAACAGCCCGGCGACGCCGCGCGCCAGCAGGAAGGCGATCAGCCCGGCGGTTGCGGCGCGGTCAATATGGTCGTCGTCGGTGAAGGGCGTCAGCATTGGCACGATGACGCCGTGAATTGGTGCGTATGTCATGGTAGGGCAGCTCCCTGCATCAGCCAGTTCTCGTCAAAGCGGGCATAGTGGATCGTCTCGCGCCGGTAGGTGTACACCAGGTGCAGCACGCCGTCGGCGGTTTGTGCCAGTGTCGGGTAGCTAATCTCGTGGTAGGCGTCCTCGATCACCTGTATCCAGCGCCAGTCCTCACCGCTGCCGCCGGTCAGCGCCACGTGCAGCGGCGTGCGGTGCGTCGAGCTGTTGTTGAAGGCCAGCGCCAGCCGTTCATCCTGAAGCCTGAGCAGGTCGATCCCGGAATTCGGGTTGAGCAGCGCGGTCGGCGTCAGCTCGGACCACGATTCGCCGCCGTCGTGCGACTCAGAGCGCCAGATCACGCCGCCCTTGCCGCCGGTGCGCAGGTAGCAGACCAGCGTGCCGCCGATGGCGATCACATTCGGGTGGATGTTGCCGTCGGGCGACTGCATCGGCGCGGTCAGCCGCCACGAGCGGCCGCTGTCGTCGCTCAGGATCATGCGCGACTGCCAGGTGTTCTCGTCGTAAGCCGGCACGAGGATGCGGTCGCCCAGCACCAGCGGGCGGCTGCGCAGCATCAGGCCGGGGTAATCGAACAGCTTCTGCGGCTCGCCCCACGTCTGGCCGCCGTCGCTGGACTTCTTCAGGAACGGGATCGCGCTGCGCCAGTCGATGCCGTACAGCACGACGTAGAAAAACCACAGCTCACCGTCTGGCCGCTGGAGCAGCACGGGCTGGCCCATCGAGCAGCCGTCAACGCGCGCGACGATGCGCGGCGGCGTCCAGCGCTCCGCGCCGGGGCGCAGCTCCGACGCCAGCAGGCAGACATCCGGCGCGGTCTCGAACATCCCGCCCATCCAGACGGTCATCAACCCGGCGGCGCCCAGGTCGGTCAGGGTGGCGCAGTGGGCAAACGGCTGTTCGTCCAGCCGGTCAAACACGGGCATCTTCATCATGAGGTTTTCACCGATTGGTGCCGCACCAGCGACATGCGCTCTGGCACGTAGCCCATGCGGCGTGAGATCTCCTGGGCGGTGTTGACGACGGCCTCCGACAGGGTGGCAAGCTCGCCGCCGATGATCTGCGGGCGCACGCCGGAGATGCTGCACGCGCCAATCACGGCGCTGCTGGCGTTGAAGATCGGCGCGCCGATGCAGAACGTGTTCAGTTCGTGTTCCTGGTTGTCGATCGCATAGCCGCGCTCGCGCGTCAGCGCCAGGTCGGCCCTGAGCGCGTCGAGCGTCGTGAGCGTGTTGGCGGTGAACTGCTGCAGTTCGGCGCCAGCATACAGGTCGTCGGCTGTCCCCGGCGGGCAGAACGCCAGCACCGCCTTGCCGACTGACGTGCAGTACAGCGGCGCGCGGTCGCCGACGGCTGTGCGCGCCAGCAGCCGCTGCGACGATTCGATCGCGTAAATATAGAGCACCGAGTCGCCGTCGAGCGCGGTCAGATAGACCGACTCGTGGCAGGAATCCGCCAGCGCGCGCAGCAGGGGCGCGGCGCGGTCGCGCAGTTCAAGGTTCACGATGACGCTTTGCGTCAGGGGGATGATCGCTTTGCCGAGGGCGTATGTGTCGTCGTCCTGCTTCTCGATGAAATGGTACTGCGCCAGGGTGCTGAGCAGGTGATGCACCGTGCTCTTGGGCATGTTCAGGCGCTGGCTGATCGCGGTGAGCGTCAGGCGCGGTTCAGCCGTTGTAAAGACGGTGAGGATGTCGAGGGCTTTGGCGACCGAAGCAATCGTCAAGTAGTATGCCCCAATAACAACTGTTTCACATTGTGAAATTACATATCATGTTATCGAAGATTGTACCGTCTGTCGAATCGGCTGTCAACAGGTCTGGCGCAGGTTTGTGCAGAACTCACGAATGGCGCTGCCGTGACCTTTGCTGGCAGTTAGCCTGAAATCGAATGGGGTAAACTATCTCTCGTGCCCACTGAAATATCGGGGTAACTGAACAACGATCAACGCAGGAAAGAGGAAAATCCACATGCGTGCAACTATCATTTACGGCGCGGGCGATGTTCGGATCGAAAATGTCCCGGATGCCCGGATCAAAGAGCCAACGGATGCCATTATCCGCATTGTCCGCGCCAGTATCTGCGGCAGCGATCTGTGGCCCTATCGCGGGTACGGCAAATTCCCCGAAAACGGCCTGCCGATTGGACACGAGGCCCTCGGCATTGTCGAAGCGATTGGAGCAGATGTCCACAACACCAAAGTCGGCGATCTCGTCGCCATGCCGTTCGCCTACTCCGATAACACCTGCGTCTACTGTCAGGAAGGTATCCATACCTCATGTGTGCATGGCGGTGTTTTCGGCAATCCCGATGTCGGCGGCGCGCAGGCCGAAGCGCTTCGTATTCCGCAGGCAGACGGGACACTCGTTGCGCTCCCGGCTGACAAAGACGATGCGCTGATGGCTTCGCTGCTCACGCTGACCGACGTGATGGCAACCGGGCATCATGCCGCCATCAGCGCCAGGGTCGCTCCGGGGAGGATCACGGCTGTGGTGGGGGATGGCGCAGTAGGTTTATGCGGTGTGATCGCCGCCCGCCGTCTTGGGGCGGAACAGATTATCCTGCTGGGGCGCCATGAAGCGCGTATCGCGCTGGCAAAGCAGTTTGGCGCGACGGACATTGTCCGTGCCCGTGACGAAGAAGCGGTTGAACAGGTCCGCAGTCTGACAGGCGGCTATGGGGTTCACGCGGTGCTTGAATGTGTTGGCACTGACCAGGCGATGCGGACATCGCTCAACATTACCCGCCCAGGCGGTGCGATCGGACGTGTCGGCCTGCCTCACGATGTCACGATTCCAGCAGCCTCTCCCACCTTCTACAAAAATCTCACCATCAGCGGCGGGCCTGCCCCTGCGCGCGCCTATTTTGCGGAACTTCTGCCCGATGTTCTCGAAGGCAAAATCGAACCGGGCCGCGTTTTTGACCGGGTTGTCAGCCTGAATGATGTTCCTGATGGCTACCGGGCGATGGACAACCGCGAGTCCATTAAGGTTATGATCAAGCCGGCATAGCCGGCCTGTTTTGTCTGAGCGACCTCACCCCCAGTCTGGCGCGCATTTGCTGGCAGAGCTGCTGCCCCGCAAGCGTGCTATGCTGGAGGGCATCGCAACGTGAGGAGGCATCTGATGAAACTGCGCTT
>CAZDVL010000097.1:0-8778 GCA_964508745.1 uncultured Anaerolineaceae bacterium
AAGAATTCGACATAAGCGCGGGGATTGGGCGCTCCGGCTGCCCGGCGCGCGCCGCCGCTCGCGACGGGTAAAGCCGGCGCGCCCGGTTTTCAACGCGCCCCAAAAGCCCCTTTTGCGCAGCGCAGCGAGCATTTCCGGTGTCCGCCAAACTGGGGTAAGGTCACAGTGGAGGAGAAAAGAAGAGCCACCACTCAAAGACAAGCGCGCATTTAGCAGCCCCTAGCGAACGAGCCAGAGCGCGCGCTGCTGTGTGGTCAGCACCCGGTTCCCCGTTTCTGTGACCAGCACATCGTCCTCCAGGCTGATCCAGCCGCGCCCCTCCAGCAGCGTTTCCAGGCCTTCCGCGGTGAAGACATTGCCCGGCTCAATCAGCCATTCCGGCTGGCCGGGGCGGCGGCGCCCCAGGCCCGCCCCGCCGTCGTGCGTTGCCCGGCCAAGCTGGTGCCCCACGCCGTACTTGAACGGCGGATAGCCGGCCCCAACCAGCACGTCATACGCAGCTTCCGTCGGTTTCCAGGTGGGCATGCCCGGCTTCAGGTTGGCGATGATGGCATCCACGCCGCGCCGGACCGTGTCAAACAGGCGCTGTACCTCGGCGGGCGGGGCTGTTTCGCCGTCTTCCAGCACATACCACATGCGCTGGAAGTCGCTGCAAAAGCCCTTGTATTTGATTCCGAAATCAATTTGCAGCGTCCAGCCGCGCTCAAGCACCGTGTCGCCGGGCGGCGTGTGGCCAATCGGCGCGACCGGCCCCACTGTGACAATCGGGCAATGATCGCGGCTCCAGGCGGTTTCCAGCCCCCGCTGGCGCACAATGCTGAGGATGAAATCGTAAATCTCGCGCCCGGTGCGCCCCGGCGCGAGGAACCGCTTCACTTCCTCAAAGACCTCGTCAGCGCGCGCGATCGCGGCCTCGATCAGCGCGACCTCGCCGGGCGATTTGCGCGCGCGCAGCCGGGTGACAAGGGCCTCCGCGCTGATAAGCCGCCCCGCGAACGGCGTGTCTGCCAGCGCTTCTGTCAGCCACAGATATTTGCCGTAGGACAGGCCGTCAGCCTTGGGGTTGCCGCGCGCGAAGTTAATGGCGATCTGCGCCGGGTTCAGGCGGGTTAACACTTCGACCAGCGTCTGATCCAGGCGCTCGTGATAGGCGACGACCTGATCCCAGACGCCGGTTGCCGGGGGGATAGCCACATCGAGGCCGCCGACAATGGCGATCCGTTCCCCCTGCCGCGTGAGCAGCAGTAAGCCCGTGCCCAGGTCGCGGTCGCCGAAAATGATCGGATAAACGGGGTCGCCGCCGGCATCTCCCATCTTCTGTGTAAATGTCAGCCAGAGATCAATGTCCAGCTCGTTGAGCAGGGCGACGGCCTGCTCGACCTTCTCAGGGACCAGGCCGTTCAGGGCAGCGGTTTTATCCGCCCAGCGCAGTTCGATCTCATTTGTCATGCGCGGTGTCTCCTGGCGCGGCCTGAGGTGGAAAATCGGCGCGGGGCAAACGCTGCTTCACCGGCAGGATGCCGAACGGTTTGTGCGGCTCAAGCTGATACCAGTAAGCGGTGCTGGAAAAGTCGTCGCTGCGGCTGTTGGCGTGCCCATGTTCGATCGAAACGCGAATGGACCGGGTGAAGCGCGCCGGGTCCGGCAGATGCCAGCGATACCAGGAAATCACGCCGGTGAAATTGTGGCCCCCCGGCAGCGTCAGGCCGAAGAACGGCGACGAGAAAGCCTCGTCAGGCCCCCAGGCGGTGTTGAAATAGTCCTCAGTGCCCGTGCCATGCAGGGTGGGGGGCCAGCGCTGGCCCTCATTGTCATCATCAATGAAAATCATTTCGTCACCCTCGCCATACCAGTTGTTGCCGTCCACTTTCGGATAGCGCAGGGCGTGAATGTTGAGGTTACAGCCGACATACTGCCCCTGGCCTTCCGCCTCCAGGATGAGATAGTTGCCCTCATCGCTGAGGTTAGTGCCGCTGTGCTGAAGCGTATGGTCGTCCATGTCACTGGTTTCGGGCGTGCCGTCAGTTGGGTTTTCTCGCCGCCAGCAGGCGTGAAAGCGGCCCAGGTCGTTGCGCGCTTCATCCCAGACTTCATAGTCAATGTTGTAGTAGAGGCGTATTTCGCTGGCGAAGTTTTCGCTGGTCACTTCGATGCGCGCGCCCGTGCTGAACGGCATAGGCAGGTAGCAGTTAAAACCGTGCCCCTCTCGCGGGGCCATGACCATCGGCAGCGAGGTGTAGTTGGCTGTCTGGGCGTGTCCGATGCCGAAGAAATCGCCCACCGGAACCAGCACGCTCGGTTCGGTTTCGCCATCCCAGTACATTTTCAGCACCAGCTTGCGCAGCCAGTTGGACTCGATGCTGTGGGATGTGAACCAGATGTGGGTGATGCAGCCTGGCCCGGCCACATCAAGCAGCGTGTGCGTCTCGCCGCGCACGATTGACAGCCGATCACGGTTGCCACCCGTCGGGTCCCAGCTTGAGGCGCGCCGGGTGTGGCGGCGGTTGTCCACCTGCACAAAACTGAACCAATCGAAGCCTGTCATAAAAACGCTCCTTGTTTACATGCAGTGAAGAAGCTTCTCAGCCTTTGATGCCGGTCATCTTGATGCCGCGAACGATCTGTCGCTGAAAGACAAGGAACACGATGAGCATGGGGATGCTCGCCAGCGCCGCGCCAGACATCGTGCCGCCCCAGTCTGCGCCGGTCTCCAGCGAGGACAGGCGCGACAGCCCCACCTGAAGCGTTTGCATGTTGTCGGTATTGGTGACAATCAACGGCCAGAGAAAGTCGTTCCAGTGGCCCAGGAAAGTGAAAATCGCCACGACTGCCGCCGCCGGGCGCGCCAGCGGCAGACAAATGCGCCAGAACAGCCCGAACTCAGACACGCCATCAATCCGCGCCGCGTCGAGCAGCTCGTCTGGAATGTTGGCGATAAACTGGCGCATCACAAAGACGCCGAAGGCGGTCAGCATCCCCGGCATCAGCACGCCTGCCAGCGTGTCAATCCAGCCGACGCTGGCGATCCCCACATACCAGGGCACGATCATCATTTCAGTAGGGATCATAATAGTGGCCAGAATGAGCGTAAACATGAACTCGCGCCCGAAGAAGCGGTACTTGGCGAAAACATAGCCCGCCATTGACGAGAAGAAAACCACGCTGGCCGTTCCCACTGTCGCCACAATCAGCGTGTTCAGATACCAGCGCGGCAGCAGGCTTGTGCTTAACAGGCGCTGATAGTGCTCCAGGCTGAACGCTTCGGGAATCAGGCTGAGGTTGAACCATGTCCCGCTGGCCTTTACTGAGGTAGAGATCATCCACAGATAGGGGAAGATCATGATTGCCCCGCCGATGCTGAGCAGAATGTAGGGGATCAGCCGTTCGACGCGCACGCGCGCGGTGTGTGCTGTGCCTGTGCGTTCCATTAATATTCAAGCTCCCGCCCGATGAGACGCCGCTGGACCAGCGTCAGCACCAGGATAATGGCGAAGAAAATTACGGCGATGGCCGACGCCTTGCCCATGTTCAGCGAGAAAAACGCCTCCTTATAGATCAGCAGGGACATTGTCAGCGTGCTGTTGAGCGGCCCACCGAAGCCATCCTTGCTCATCAGCCGCACAAGGGTGAAGTTCTGCAGCGACGAAATCATGCATAGAATGACCACCAGCACGATCGTCCGGTTCAGCAGCGGCAGCGTGATCCAGCGGAAGCGCTGCCACGAGCTGGCGCCGTCCACCATCGCCGCCTCGTAATATTCAGTGGGAATGTCTTCCAGGCCTGCCAGGAAGATCAGCGCGTAGTAGCCCACCCCCGCCCAGATAGTCACGGCGATGATGGACAGCAGCGCCGTGCGCGGGTCGCCCAGAAAATAGATGCGCGGGATGCCAAAGGCGTCAAATAACTGCGTGAACAGGCCGAAGTTGGGCAGGTAGAGAAATTTGAACACCCAGGCAACTGCCACGCCGGAAGTCACAAAAGGGATGAAATAGAGCACACGGAAGAAGCCCTTCAGCAGCCCGATGCTGCGCAGCAGCAGCGCCACACCCAGCGAGAGAATCGTCAGGATGGGCACGCGCACCGCTGTGAACGTCAGCGTGTTCTGAAGCGCGCGGTGAAACACAGGGTCAGCCAGTACCGTGTTGTAATTGTCCAGCCCGACCCACGAGCGATCGCTGCGCAGCGTCATATAATCCTGCAGGCTGAACAGGAAGGAATTGCCCATCGCTGAGAAATTGACAACCATAAAGTAGCAAAAGGGCAGCGCAACAAAAAGATAAGCCCACAGCTTCTTACGCTGTGCCAGCGTCAGCGTGCGCGTGCCCAGCAGCTTACGGACGCGCGCCGGCGCATCAGGAAGGTGCTCACTGTGTGTGCTCATCGCCGCACCTCGTTTTCGAACTGTTCTGAAAATCTGTGCGGAGCAGGCCCCTGGCTGCGTGTGGGCTTCAGGGGCCTGCTCAGGTCAGCGCGCTATCAGCGCCGGCAGGTCGCTAACCAGCGGCCTACCAATTGGCGAAGAACTGATCGCGGATGGCCTGGTCGCATTCGGTGCCCATGTTGAGCGCCTCAAGCGGGTCCATGCCAGCGACGATGGCGGCATCGTACATATCCACCGCGCACTGACGCTCGGCCAGCTCGTCCGCCCAAAAGACGCCCGTCGTCTGCTCAAGCTGGGCGATGAACGGGGCCAGGTCAGGGTCTTCGCTGTATTTCGGCAGGTCCACCATATCGAGGCGGGCCGGCAGCTCGCCGGTCACATCGTTATAGCGTTCCTGGGCGTCGGCGGTGGTCATGTAGGTGAGGAACTTGGTTGCGGCGTCCAAAGTGGCTTCATCGTTCGTCGCTTTGGTGGTGAGGGCCAGCGGCCAGGACGAGCCGGTGCTGAAGCGCCCAGCGACGCCTTCGGGCATCGGCGCGACGGCCCATTCGACGCCAGGGGCCGAGTTGTCGCGCAGGAAACCGAGCGCGAACGTAAGCTGCGGCGTCATGCAGGACAGGCCGGCGGCAAAGGCCTCCAGCTCGCCCTGATAGAACCCTGGGGTTGATGTCTTGTGCACCAGCGTGAAGTCGAGCATGTACTGCCAGGCGTCCACCGCTGCGCCCTCGTTCCAGAGCGTGGTGCGGCTGTCCTCGCTGAAGGGCTGCCCGCCAAACGCCTCGATCAGCGGGCGATACCAGTTCCAGCCATCGCTATCCCACTCCAGGTAATAGCCAGCCTGGGTGATGTTGCCGTTCGCATCGTATTTTGTGCAGGCTTTGGCGGCCTCAACAAACTCGTCCCAGGTGTCGGGTGGCGCATCCCAGCCGGCCTCAGCCAGCAGGCCAACGTTGTACACCAGCGCGAAGTTGCGGATGGATGTCGGCACCGAATAGTGCTCGCCCCTGAGTTTGGTCACCTGGGTAAACGGCGCGAAATCGTTTTCAAGGATGGTCTGAATTTCGTCCGGGAGCGGCGCGATAAAGCCCGATTTGCTCCACAGCGGCGCCCAGCCAAAGTAGATCATAGCCACGTCCGGCCCGGTCCCGGCTGGCACCGACGCGGCGATCTTCGTCTGATATTCGTCGTAAGGCAGAACGGTCTGGATAACCTCAATATTGGGGTAGACCTCATTGAAGCCCGCAATGACGCTCGCCATGCCGTCGATCTTGCCGCCGCTGTCATGCTGCCAGAGTTCAATGGTGACTGGCGCGTCCTGCGCCAGCGTAAGCGAACCGGCCAGAATGAGGCCGGCGACCAATATCAATAAGGTGAGAAACACAGTCCTTTTCATGTGGAGCGCTCCTTTTCGAGACACCTGCTGGCTAATTTGTGGACTGGTTGTTCACGGGTCCGGTAGAAGAACACTGTGCATGTATCCTGCCGCGACACCTCCCCTCCAGCATAGCGATTTATCTGTTAACGGCCGTATCCGCGCGGCTAACCGCCAGGATACGGCGGGCGCAGTCTGCTTTGCGTGTTGATGGCGCTGCCACATGAGGCGCGAACGATCAGGTCAACCCCCAGCACGACAGCGCGAACCGGGCGATCAGGAAAGGCCAGCCGGTTGAGAAGCAGTTCGGCGGCGTGAACGCCGATCTCGAAAGCGGGCTGGCTGACCGTGGTCAGCGGCGGGTTGAGCGAGTTGGCCCAGGGCAGGTCGTCAAAGCCGATGATAGCGACATCGCCCGGTATCGCCAGGCCCATGTCGTGGATGGCGTTCAGCGCCCCGATGGTCATAAGGTTGTTGGCGACAAACAGCGCCAGTGGGTACGCTGCTGTTTCCAGCAGGTCGCGCATCAGGGTGTAGCCGGTTTCAAGCTGGTAGTCGCCGAAACGAACCAGCGCGTCTTCAATCGGCAGGCCGGCTTCCGCCATCGCCTGCTGAAAACCGGCGTACCGCTCGCGCCCGCTGGTGAGGGACTGCGGGCCATTCAGGATACCAATGCGCCGGTGCCCCAGCGCGACAAAGTGCTCGATCGCCAGCAGCACGCCGTTATGGTTGTCGGCCAGCACCACGTCAGTTATGGGCTTGCTCATCCGCCGATCGACGATCACCGCCGGCAGGCCGTTTTTCACAGCGTCCGCCAGGACAGCAGACTGCTCCTTGACCGGCGCGACAATCAGGCCGGCCACGCCTTCGGACTGCATATGGCTTATGAAACCGTTTTCGCGCTCCTGGTGCATGTTTGAGTTGCAGATCAGCACGCTGAGGCCCTGCCCTGACAGCACCTGTTCAATGCCGCTCAGCACAAGCGTGTAAAACGGATTCTTAATATCCGACAGAATCACGCCGACAAGGTGGCTTTCTTCGGCGCGCAGACGCTGCGCGACGCGGTTGGGGCGGTAATTCAGGTCGCGGATCGCTTCGAGGACGCGATCACGGACGTGATCGGCGACAAGAGGCTGGCCGTTAACCACACGGGAAACGGTGGCGGGTGAAACACCGGCTCGCCTTGCAACCTCTTTTATCGTTACCATCGTGGTTTGAAAACTCTACGAAAAATACTAAAAACGTTTTCAAGAAATATTGTAAGGAGAAAATCCATGGCTGTCAATTATCTCCAACGGTCAACAGCTGTCGCGCTCTGCGCCAGCCGCGCTGCGCGGCGCGGCATCTCCGGCCAGCGGCGGCCTTAGGGTGAGCCTTGACGGGCAGAGGCTGTGCGCTCAGTCGGGCGAATCATAGGGGGCGCTGCCGGCTCATGGCCGCGCGAATCGCCGCGCGTTTGTCGTCAATGGCGAAACATTCTGCCTGATTGGTGAGCATCAGACGTGTGGCCAGGCGAACGGCTTCGCGCTCTGTTAGAAGGCTCTCGTCCACCTCTGCCTGTAGAGTCCGCGCCAACCAGGTGCGCGCCTGAGCCGCAAAAGACGCTGCCGCGTTAGGCCAGAAGGTGTCGCCGCCAAAAACAAAGAGCTTATTGACCGGGACCGCGTGCAGCATCCGCCGCAGAAAGTCTGACGATGCGCGCGGGTCAATGCTCCAGCTCCAGCACATATCCACAAACACATTAGGATAGTGCTTGGCGACCGCCACCAGCTCGTCAGCGTAGGGGTAGCCAATGTGCATGAGCACGAAGCGCGCCTGTGGATAGCGCTGGAGCAGGCTGCACAGGTTGCCGGGCCGGATACGGTCAACCCACATTTCGCCGTAACGGGCGTTGTAGCCAGTGTGCAGCTTGAAAGGCAGGTTGTGTTCGATGGACAGCTCGACGCCGCGCGCCAGGCACCAGTCGCCCAGGCACAGGCGTTCGGCTTCGGGCAGGGGCTGGCCGCGCAGCATTTTATCCAGAACATGCGCCGCCTCATCGTCGCTGCGCTCGGCCCACAGCAGCGTGCGCCGGTAAGCGTGCTGCGACTTAACGGCGATGGCACAGGCGGCGTAGCTGTCGAACAGCGCCGCCAGGGCCTCGCGCAGGCGCGCCAGGCCGGTTATCTCGATGCCTGTCGTCTGTTGCAGGTCCTCAAACGCGATTTCGCCGTTGCTGAGCAGATACCAGGACAGATCATAGAGGAAGAATTCTGGCCCCGATGCATCTGGCAGGCAGGCCCAGGACTTACTGTCAACCTGCACATAGGTGAGATTGGCCTCATCGCGGAGGATGCGCAGGCGTTCTCCTGGCTGGCGCAGTTGCAGATTGCGCGCACGGGCGGCCTCCAGGCCGGGCACGGTGATCCTGTCCATGCCATAAACGTGCTGCGCTGTCAGGCGCACGGCCGCGCCGAACCCGGTGTGCTGGCAGTGTTCCCAGGCGGCGGCCACCCCGGCCCACCGGCTGCCGAGATCAGGATTGCTGGCGTCAAGCAGGCGCTCAACCGCCTTGGGCGCCGCCCCGGCAACGACCAGGTCGGCGGCAATGTACAGGCGGTCGAACAGATCCTGCAGCACATCAGGCCCGTTCTCGGTGTACCGCGTTTCGCTGTAAAGATGCTCGTGGGTGTCTGCGAGCGGCGTCGTCTGAACGTGCTGGATGAGATCGGTCATAGCTTTCACCATTGATGTGCATTGTCTCGAAAAGGATACACTGTTTCCCAAATTATAGACAATGTTTCCAGATTTGGCGCGGCGGCCAGCGCGCCTGAAGGCTGGCCGGGCTGAACGCGCCGCGCTGGGTTATCTTGCCGCGCGCGAGCTGCTTTTTAGCTTCCTCGTCCGGGCTGCGGGGGCAGGCGTGAGGGCGCGGCGTCAACAGGCTCACGTTGAGCAGGGCATCTGATTGACATTCATCGCAAACAGGCACATAATAGAAACATCGTATCTAAAAAATAAAAACGGTGTATCCATTATATGACGG
>CAZDVL010000098.1:0-8705 GCA_964508745.1 uncultured Anaerolineaceae bacterium
GTGTCGTTGACCATCTCCGGGAACATGGCGATCTGCGCCTCGAAAGAGCGCCGCGTCTGTTCGCCAAAGCCGCGTATGTCGCGCGCGAGGATGGCGTCCCAGCAGGCGTTCGCCGCGTCGGCCAGCGCCTGCGCCCCCGCGCGCGTGATGCTGCGCCGCGCCAGCGGGTTATAGCCGTCGGCGCGCGGGTCCAGCGGGATCAGGTTCAGCGCCTGCTCGATAAACCGGAGCGTCGGCTCATCCTGCACGCCGTCAATGCGCGCCGGCCAGTACGCGCCCGTGTAATGTGACCGGTTCAGGCCGGGAAACACGATGCCGATGGCGTCCTGCGACCCGGAAATCTCGGCCGTCCCCGGCGGGTTGTCGCAGGCGAACAGCATCTTCGCCAGCTTCTCCGGGCTGCCCGGCGGCAGCCGCGACCCCCACAGGTCCAGCGCGACGTTGCGCGTGCTGGTCGCCATGCCGCTGCGCTCGTTGAAGTCAATGTCCGGCTCAATCGAAACCGTCAGCACCGGGCCGGGGTACAGCTCCGACACAAACGGCTGGTCCAGCCAGCCGCCCGCCAGATCAATGCGGTACGGCATGCGGTTGACCGTGCGCAGCGCCGTCGTCGAGCGCGGCGGCAGGTCAGCGTGCGGCTCGCGCTCCAGCACCACATAGCGGATGCCGCGCGCGCGGCACAGCGCCTCTTTCTGCGGGATGTTGCCGTCGTTGTTAACGACGAAGATCGTCGGCTCCACCTCGTCCATCACGTCCAGAAAGTCGAGCATCCCCAGCCCGCCAGAGACGAACGCCGCCTTCACGCAGCCCAGCGACTGCACCATATACAGCCGTTCCTGCTCGCTGTTGACCGGCAGCCGCCCCTTCAGGTTATAGACCGTCGCGTCGGAGCCGAGGGCAACGTACAGATCGCCATAAGTGGCCGCTTCCTGCAAAAAGGCGATATGCCCGCTGTGGAGCAGGTCAAAGCATCCGCTGACTAACACCTTGTCCGGCATGGCTTCTCTCTCGTCAAACTGATACGCATTGGCTATCATACACGCCTATGACACGTTTAGGAATCCTCGGCGGCGGCCAGCTCGCGCAGATGACCGCGCAGGCTGCGATCGCGCTGGGCGTCGAAATCGCCATCTTCGAGCGCCAGCCAGACAGCCCGGCGTCCCGCCTGACCCACCATCACTTCGCGGGCGACTGGGCCGACCCCGCGCTGCTGGCGGCCTTCGCCGCTGCCTGCGACGCGGTCACGCTCGAAAACGAGTTTGTGGACGCGGCCGTGCTGCGCTGGCTGGAGGCGCGCGGCCTGCCCGTCTGCCCCACTTCAGCCACCTTAGCCGCCGTGCAGGACAAGCTGGCCCAGAAAGAGACGATGCGCGCCGCCGGGCTGCCCCTGCCGGCCTTTCGCGCGGTCGCCGCACCCGACGACGCGCTGGCGGCGGCGGCGGACTTCGGCTGGCCGCTGCTGCTCAAGGCCTGCCGCGACGGCTACGACGGCTACGGCAACGCCACGCTCCACAGCGCCGCCGACATCCCCGCGGCGTGGGAAAAGCTGGGCGCGGGCCGCGGCCGGGCGCTGCTGGCGGAGGCTTTCGCGCCCTTCCTGCGCGAGCTGGCAGTGATGGTCGTGCGCGGGCGCGACGGCCAGACCGCCTGCTACCCGGTCGTCGAGACCGTGCAGCAGCAGCACATCTGCCACCTGGTGCGCGCCCCTGCCCCGGTGGCCGACGCGACGGCGCGGCAGGCGGCGGCGCTGGCGCGGGCGGCGGTCGCCGCGGTGGACGGCGTCGGCGTGTTCGGCGTCGAGCTGTTCGAGATGGCGGACGGCAGCGTGCTGTACAACGAGATCGCGCCGCGCCCGCACAATTCCGGCCACTACACTATCGAAGCCTGCGTCACGTCGCAGTTCGAGAACCACATCCGCGCCGTGCTGGGCTGGCCGCTGGGCGCGGCGGCGCTGCGCGCGCCGGCGGCGGTCATGGTCAACGTGCTGGGGCGGCGCAGCGGCCCGGCCCGGCCCGCCGGGGTCGCCGCGGCGCTGGCCGTCCCCGGCGCGCACCTGCACATCTACGCCAAGCGCGAGCCGCGCCCAGGCCGCAAAATGGGGCACGTCACCGCGCTCGGCGCGACGCTGGCCGAGGCCGAGGCCACCGCCCGCCGCGCCGCCGACCTGCTGGACCTATAGCGGAAAGCTGACGACGGATGGCTGACGAACCCCTCATCGGTATCATCATGGGCAGCGACAGCGACCTGTCCGTGATGCAGGCGGCGGCGGATGTGCTGCGCCAGTTCGGCGTGCCGTTCGAACTGCGCGTCGTGTCGGCGCACCGCACGCCCGACGACATGGCCGACTACGCGAAAACCGCCCACGCGCGCGGCCTGCGCGCCATCATCGCCGGGGCCGGCGGCGCGGCCCATCTGCCGGGCATGGTCGCCGCCTACACCCCCCTGCCCGTGATCGGCGTGCCGGTGCCGGGCAAGGCGCTCAGCGGCCTCGATTCGCTGCTGTCCATCGTGCAGATGCCCGGCGGCGTGCCGGTCGCCACCGTCGCTATCGGCCAGGCGCAGAACGCCGGGCTGCTGGCGGTGCAGATTCTCGCCACCGCCGACCCCGCGCTGCTCGAAGCCGTGGTCGCCTACAAGCGGCGCATGGCCGAGGAATCGCGGGCAAAGAACGCCGGGTTATAAGGCATAAAACCAGTGGGGGAAGCGCCGCAGGGTTACGCGCCGGCTGTGCTGCCGTTCACGCACGGCCCCAGCCGGGTGTCTATCCGCGCGATATGGCTGACAATCCAGGTTTCCAGTTCGGCCAGCGTGTCGCTCACCGTCTGCGGGTTCACGTCGGACCGCTGGTACTGCTCGTACAGCCAGCCGAAACGCTGGTTAAAATAATGGTGCGCGGCCTTGTTGACCGCCGCCGCCGGGCAGCGGTACTCGTCCATGCAGCGTTCTTCGCGCTCAAAATGCCACCGCGCATAGAACTGGAGGAAGTCCAGCAGCGCGCCGGTTTCCTCGCGGCCCCGGCCCTGCTCGACCGCGGCGGCCAGCGCGTTGAAATGCTCGATCAGCTCTTTGTGCTGGGCGTCAATGTGGGGCACACCCGTCGCCAGCGCGGCGTTCCAGACGATCATCAGCCCGCCCGCGCCGTTACAGCAGCCGCTCGAAATCAATGAACTGGGCGATCTCGTCGGCGTCCAGTTCGCGGCCCGGCGCCATCACCAGGTAGCTTTCTGCCCACAGCGTGCGCAGGTCAAAGGCGGCGAACTGCGCGTGCAGAATGTCGGCGGCTCGCCGCTTTAGCTCGTCCACCACGGCGTAGGCGGCGCGCTCGCCAGGGACATCCGCGTAGACATAAACGTACTCACCCTGCGCCTCCAGCGACCGCACCTGCCAGCCCTGCTCGCTAAGCTGCGCGCGCAGCCCGGCTGTGATCGCCCGCGCCGCCGCCGCGTTGAGGGCGATCTCCGGGTCGCGCAGCAGCCACATATACGTGTAAGGGGCCAGCGGCCCGGCCTGCGCTGGCTCTGCCGCCGGCGCGCTGACCGGAACAGCCGCCACAGCCAGCGGCGCGGGCGGCGCCGCCGCGGGCGGCAGCGGCGTGTCGGGCACGGCGGCCAGCGACTCCAGCAGGCGCTTGCCCTGGCGGCGAATGTCGCGCAGCGGCGTCGCGCCGCCGAACACCATCGTCAGCGTGAAGCCGCCGGCGGTCTGGCGCGAGTACAGCATATACTCCCGCACGCCGCCGTCCAGCGCGACAAAGTTGATGCGCGCCTCGTCCTTGCCGGGTTCCCACCGGTCGTTGATCGCCGCGCGCAGCGCGCCGATGTCCTCCGGGGCCAGCGTGCCGGCCGACGCCGCCACCTCGCCGTCGCGGGTGAGCAGCGTGGCCTCGGCGGTCAGCTCAAGCGAGACCTGCGTCAGGCTGAGCGCGAGCTGCGCGATGTACGGGTCGTCCGCCTCGCTGTACGGCGCGGCCTCCGCAGCGGCCAGCTCCCACGCGCCGGCTGGCGCGGCCGTGGCCTCGCCATCCACGAGCGCCGGCCCCGCCGGCGGCAGCGCCAGCCCCTCGATCCAGTCGGGGGCGGCCTCGTCCGGCGCGAACACTGGCGCGCGCTCGTCGATCAGGGTTTCATCGCTGTAGAACAGCCCTTCGGCGGGCGCCGACAGCGCCGCGTCCTCGTCCGCCCACGCGCCGGCCGGCGCTCCATCGTCCGCATCGCTGCCCGCCGGGACAAAGGACTCCCAGGCGGCAGCGATGTCCACCTCCGCCGGCCAGGCCGGTTCTTCCTCGTCAGGCGGCGGCGCTTCCGGCTCGAACCCGCCTTCGGACTCAAACTCGAACGCGAAGTCGGGGTCAAACTCAAACTCGAACTCCGGCTCAGGCTCAGGCTCAGTTTCCGGCTCGGCTTCAGGCTCGGCCTCAGGGGCGCCGGCGAGGGCCTCCGTTTCCTGGAAATCGCGCTCAGCCTCAATCTGCTCGCGCTGCGCCTGCGAGGCTATCGTCGTCTCGAACGCCTCGTCGGGCGCGTCCTCCCAGGTGGGCAGCGGCGTCACGGCGCGCGGCAGCTCCGGCTCGGCGAAAGTTTCGGGCAGGAAATCGGGTTCGGCCACGAAGCGTTCGGGCGCGGCGGGCGGCGGCGCGGCGGGCCGGCGCGGCAGCTTAACCGCGTCACCCCACGAGGGCAGCGGTTTGATGTCCGGCGAGTGCTGTTCAAGCTGGCGCTCGATGTCGTCAATCAGCGTGTCGAGCGAAAACGAATCAGCGGGCGTGCTTTCGTCCTGGGCCGTCTCCAGGATCATCCGCGCCGGGATGCCGCCGGTGTCGCCCCGGTCGCGCTGGGGCGGCGCAGCGGGCTGAGGCGGCGGCGCGGGTTCGCGCGCGCCCATCTCAGCAAAAAAGTCGTCAATTTCCTGCACAGCGTCTTCTTCCGGCGGCTGCGCCTGCGCCGCGGCCGGCCTGGGCGCGCCCGCCCCGAAGAAACCCTCGAAGTCGTCCTCGAAACTGGCGCTGTCGGCGGCCTGCTCGCCGCGCATCAGCGCCAGCACGTTGCGGAAACTGGTGTCGCCGACGCCGATCATCAGGTCGCCGATCGTGCCGCTTTCCTCAAGCGTGGGCAGCGGCGGCTCCTCAGCGGCCAGCGCCGCGAACGAGTCCGGCGGCGCGGGCTGGCCTTCGTCGCCCCCGGCATCCATCAGCGGGCCGGTCTTGGCCTTTTCGAGTTCGTGCAGCAGGTTGTCCATGCCGCCGGTGAGGATCAACTCGACGAACTGCTGGTGGCGGTCGGGCAGCGGCGTGTGTTCGCGCTCGCTGCGCATCGAGTTGACCAGGTCATCAAAGCTGTCGGTCATGCGCGGCGCGCGCCCCGGCTGCTGCGCGGCCTCCGGGCTAATCGCGTCCAGCACGCTGCCAAACGTGTCGTCCCCACTCTCCGAGCTGGTGGCGAGGAACTGGCGCACCGCGTCCGAATCGATGGTGGGGACGGCGGGCGTGTCCTCAGCGCCGGCCGGCGGCTCATATTCGTCGGGCGCTTCGTCCAGCAGGATGCTGCCCAGGCTGGAAAAATCAATAGGCGCGGGCCGTTCCCAGGGCAGCGCCTCGTCTTCGTCGTCGCCGTCGTCGTCCAGCAGGCGCGTTGCGCCGCCGGGCCGCGCGCCCTCATCCGCGTCCGGGCCAGCGCCGCGCTCAGCGGACAGAAAAGCGGCCTCAGCGCCCTCGCTGTCGAAGGCCGAGTCCGCGTCAAAGACGCGGGTATGCGGCGCCGCGCCGCCGAAGCGTTCGGCGTCGCCCGGCGGCAGCGCGTCCGCCAGGTCATAGCCCGGCCCGTCGAGCACATCGGTGTCGCTGGTGTCCGGCGCGGCGCCCTCAACCAGGCTGCGCGTCCGCGCCGAAAGCGGCTGTTCGATCAGCTCAACCGCGTGTTCGATCACCGGGATGATCGTGCGCGCGCTGAAGGGCGCGTCAACCACGCCCTGCAAATCAAGCTCCTGCATCAGCACCCTGGCGTTGGGCTGCGCCGGGCTGACGATGACGGCGATGTTCGGCTGAACCGCGCGCAGGCGGCGCACCAACTGCGGGCCGTTGTAATCCGGCAGCGTGAAGTCAACCAGCGCGACCTCGTGCGGGTGGCCGCGCAGATAGTCGAGCGCGGCGTCGGCCGAGGTAAACGGGTGCACCGCAAACAGCCCCGTCTGCTCCAGCGCCTGCTTGATCGTCACGGCAAACACAAGCTGCCGGTTGATAAGTAGCACGTTCGTCGTCATAGCTCTCATTGTATAACTGTCGCCCGTCAAGGGCAACCGGGCTATGCAAACGGCGGCCCCTGGCCGGGGCCGCCGCGCTGCTGCATCTGTCCAGCCGCCGCGCGCTAGGGGGCGGCCGTCACGACCACGTCCAGCGTGCCGGTGTTGTTGACCTCGCTCACCTCGTCCACCTCGGAGTCGCTGTCAACCAGCACGCGCAGCGTGTAGCTGCCCGGCGCGTCGAAAACCAGCGCGATCGTCAGCGCGATGCTCTCGCCGGCGTTCAGGTTCGACACCGCGCTCAGCTCCTGGGCCGTGCCGCCCGGCAGCACCGTAATCGTGCTGTTGAACTGGCCGGTGCCGCCGCTGCCGGTGTTGGCGATCGTGACCGAGTAGCTGGCGGTGGCGGTCGTCTCGCCCGCCGGGATGGTCACGCTGGTCGGGCCGACGATGCTGGCCACCACCAGGTCCGGCAGGCCCGGCGTGGGCGAGGCCAGCGTGGGCGTAAACGTCGGCGGGACGGTGGGCGGCGGCACGGTCGGCGGGACGGTGGGCGGCGGCACAGGCGTCGCGATCACCGGGACGGCGGTGCAGATGCCGTAGACAGTCACATAAGCCGCCGACACCCAGCCGATGGTCGCGCCGAAGCGCACCTGCCACCACTGGTTGCTGCCGATGCGCCCGACAATCGGCACGACTGTGCCCGCCGGCAGCACCGTGATCCGGTCGAACTGCGTGCCCGGCCCGGTGCGCAGGTTCAGCCCCACGTTGACCAGCGCCCGGCAGGTCGGGTCGTTGGGGTTAATGTCCGGCACGCGCGTCTGCGGCGCGGCGGTGGCGGTCACCTGCGCCTGCGAGGCGCGCACGGTGATGTCCACGGTGGCCGGGTCGCTGGCGACCGCGCCGCGAAACGCCACCACCTGCAGGCGCACGTCGCCCGCCGCCGCCGGGCGGAAGTCCAGCAGCACGTTCATGCTGCGGTCGCCGGCAGGCGACTCTGAGGTCACTGTTTTCACGATCTGGTTGTTGGCGATCAACTGCACGCGGGTGACGCCGACCGTGTCCGAGGCGCTCGCGCTCACGAACACGTCGCTGCCGACCACAAATTCTTCGCCGCCTTTGGGCGCTGAAATCGTGACAACCGGCTTGCCGCTGCCCGGCTGCGCTGTGACCGGCGCGCTGGTGGGCGGCTGCCGGGTGAGGTTGCAGGCACTTAAAACCAGCAGCGCCGCCAGCAGCAGCGCCAGTTTCCAGTCGCGCATGGGGTGTCCTCATTTCGCTGCGGCGCAGCCATTACAACCATTGTAACATCACGCGCGCGCCCGGACAACGCGCCCGGTCTGCGCCTGCCCTACCCTCAGCCAACGCCGGCGCGGCGCGCCGGCCCCCATCACAAAATCAGCCCCGACGGCAGCGGGCTGCGCGGGGCTGGTTTGCCGGCTCGCGGTGTGGTTTGCGTTCACCCAATCGGCTCTTTGTAGATAATATAGCGGCCCATATCGTCGCCCCGGGCGATGCACGTAGCCATGTCCACTTTGAACTCGTGGCCGCCGGACACCCAGCGCAGCCCTTCCTGCAGCAGCCCCTGCCCGACAAAGCACACCGGCCGGTCGGCCTTGCGATCCCAGCACATCGGGCAGCGCTCCAGCGTGTAGACGATCCGGTCGGTGCCTTCCTCGTGGACGTTGGAGATCTGGTCGGAAAACTGCGAGAAAATGTTGGCCATCGCCGGCACGCCAACCTTGAGCTTGGCGCTCAGCGGCAGCACCTTAAACGCCAGATCGCCGACGCCGGCCAGCGCGCCAAAGGTTTTCAGGCCCTGGGCGAACGTGGCGCGCCCGGCGCGCAGCGCCAGCCCGCGCCCGCCGCGCGGCCCGTACATGTCTTCGAGGGCAACGTTAAGCGCCGTAAAGTCGGCGAAATCAAAGCCTTTTTCCAGGTTGTCGGGCGGATAATTGTCGATCAGGCTGTCCAGGCCAGCCAGGTGCAGGATCGCGCTCAGCCCATTCTTGCCCATGATTTCTTCCATCGCCTCGATGGTAATCAGGGCAAATTTATTGGGATAATAATATCCGCTCTTCTCAGGTGGCATTGTACCTGATCCTCCAATTCGGTAGAGTAAAGCCAACCGTGATTCGGCGTGTCAGCGCAGCACACGGCACGGGAGGTTTCCCCCTCCAGGCGCTTTTACAAGTATACGCTAAAACCGCGTGTTCTCCCAATTGACATCACAATTGTAGGACGGGCCGGCCGCCGGCGATTTCAGACAGCGGGCAGCCGCCCCTGCATGCTCCAGGGGCCAGTCCAGGTGATCTCGACCCGCGCCACCTGCCCGCGCCACTCGCCGGCGTCCTCGAAGAACACCAGCTTGTTCTGCGGTGTGCGCCCGCGCCATTTGCCCTTGTGCTGGTCCTCCACCAGCACCGGCACGGTCTGGCCCAGGAAGCGCTGGTTGATGCCCGCGACCACCT
>CAZDVL010000099.1:0-8640 GCA_964508745.1 uncultured Anaerolineaceae bacterium
GTCTTTACCAGATCAGGTTCTGTTGGCGTTTCAGCTTTTTCCCTCACCCCGGCCCTGCGGGCCACCCTCCCACAGGGATTTCCTGCGGTCACTCTCCCGCTTGGCGCGCGAGGGGTAAGCCGTTGCGACCCGTTCTGCACCCCCTCTCCTGCTCGGCGGGAGAGGGGGCCGGGGGGTGAGGGCCAATGTCACACCACTTAGCCGACCCTGATTCGCACACTTCCACCAGCCTGCCGCTGCTCTCGGTTATCATCCCGAACTGGAACGGGGCGCGCTTCCTGCCCACCTGCCTCGACGCGCTGGCGCGCC
Organism: uncultured Anaerolineaceae bacterium; assembly: GCA_964508745.1. Lineage (GTDB taxonomy): Bacteria > Chloroflexota > Anaerolineae > Aggregatilineales > Phototrophicaceae > DAOTWC01. Next base: position 310 of record CAZDVL010000099.1, read on the forward strand.
AGACCTACCCCGGCGTTGAGGTGATCGTGGCCGACAACGCCTCGACCGACGGCTCGCGGGCGCTGCTGGACGCGCGGTATCCGGCGGTGGCGCTGCTGCGGCTGCCGCAGAACCTGGGCTTCACCGGGGCCTGCAACGCCGGCATCGCAGCGGCGCGGGGGACGTTCGTCGCGCTGCTGAACAACGACACCGAGGCCGACCCCGGCTGGGCGGCGGCGGTGGTGGACGCTTTCGCGCGCCACCCGCAGGCCGGCGCGGTGGCGAGCAAGATGCTGCTGTTCGACCGGCGCGACCACATCCACACCACCGGCGACTATTTCACGGTGGACGGGCGCGCTGGCAACCGCGGCGTGTGGCAGCGCGACACGGGCCAGTATGACCGCGAAGAGTACGTGTTCAGCGCCTGCGGCGGCTCGGCGGTCTACCGGCGCGCCATGCTGGACCAGGTCGGCCTGCTGGACGACGCCTTTTTCTTCTCCGGCGAGGACGTGGACCTGGGCTGGCGGGCACAGCTCGCCGGCTGGCGCTGTCTTTACACGCCTGCCGCCGTCGTGTACCATCACCTGGCCGCCACTGGCGGCGGCGTCACCGCCAGCTACTATGACGGGCGCAACCTGATCTTTATCCTGGTCAAGAACTACCCGGCGGCGCTGTGGCGCCGGCACGGCCTGCTGGTGCTGCGGGCGCAGGCGCGCCTGGCCTGGGAGGCGCTGCGCGCCTGGCGCGGCGCGGCGGCGCGGGCGCGGCTGCGCGGCATGCTGGCCGGCGTGTGGGGCATCCCGCGCATGTGGCGGGCGCGGCAGCGCGTGCAGCCGACGCGCCGTGTGTCGCTGGAATACCTGGAGTCGATTTTATGGCCGCCGCAGCGCTGACGCGCGCGCCGGCGGCCAGCGCGCAGTCTGGAGAGAAGGCCGTGCAGCAACCGCAGCAACCTCTGCTGTCCATTGTGATTCCGGCGCACAACGAAGAATCGCGCCTGCCGCCGACGCTGCGCCAGATTGACGCCTTCCTGCACACGCAGCCCTTCACGGCTGAAGTGGTCGTCGTCGAGAACGGCAGCACCGACCGCACGCTGGAGGTGGCGCAGGCATTTGCCGCTGAACACCCTTACGTGCGCGTGATTCAGGCAGAGGTGCGCGGCAAGGGGCTGGCGGTCAAGGTGGGGATGCTGGCGGCGCACGGCGCGTACCGCTTCATCTGCGACGCCGACCTGTCCATGCGCATCGAGGGCGTGGTGCAGTTTCTGCCGCCGCACAGCGACGGCTACGACGTGATTATCGCCAGCCGCGAGGGGCCGGGCGCGCAGCGCGTGGGCGAGCCGGAGTACCGCCACCTGATCGGGCGCGTCAACAACTGGATCATCAAGCTGACGGCGGTGCGCGGCTTCGAGGACACGCAGTGCGGCTTCAAAATGTTCACGCAGGCCGCCGCCGAGGACCTGTTCGGCGTGCAGCAGATGGTCGGCATCGGCTTCGACATCGAGCTGCTCTTTATCGCCAAAAAGCGCGGCTACCGCATCAAACAGGTGCCCATCGTCTGGTACTTTGACCCCGACAGCCGCATGCGGCTGGTGGGCGATTCGCTGCATCTGCTGGTCGAAATCTGGCTGATTCAGCGCAACTGGCAGGGAGGGGTGTATGCCAAAAAAGGCGAGCCACACCGCCAGCCTGAGGTATGAGCGCGTGTACGCGCACCTGGGGCTGGCGCGCATCTTCGGGTTAGACGAGGCCGGGCGCGGCCCCTGGGCCGGGCCGGTGGCCGCCGGGGCGGTCTGCCTGCCGCTGGGCGACCGCGACCGGCTGGCGGCGCTGAAAGGCGTGCGCGACAGCAAGCAGATGACGCCGCGCCAGCGGGCGGCGCTGGCCGGCGCGATCCAGACGGCGGCGCTGGCCTGGGGCGTGGGCCACGCCAGCAGCCGCGAGATTGACGACCGGGGCATCGTCGCGGCCGTGGAACTGGCCATGCAGCGCGCCCTCGACGCCGCGCGGCAAAGCGCCGGCATCGAGCCGGACTGCCTCTTTATTGACGCGCTGCTGCTGCCAGAGCTGCGCCACATCCCGCAGGTGAGCCTGATCGGCGGCGACCAGCGCGCGCTGAGCATCGCCGCCGCCAGCGTCGTCGCCAAAGTCTGGCGCGACGAGCATCTGCGCCAGCTTGACGCCCAGTACCCGCTGTACGGCTTCGCCCAGCACAAAGGCTATGGCACCGCCGCCCACCAGGCCGCCCTGCAGCAGCACGGCCCCTGCCCGGAACACCGCCTGTCCTACGCGCCGGTGGCGCGCTGCCTGCGCGACCTGGCATGACGCTCGCCCTGGTGCACGACTGGCTCAACCAGATCGGCGGCGCGGAGGATGTGCTGGCGGTGCTGGTCAACCTGTACCCCGCCAGCCCGGTCTACACCAGCATCTACGCGCCGGACCTCATGCCGGACGCCTACCGCGCCTGGGACATTCGCCCGCTGTGGCTCGACCGGCTGCCCGCCATCCACAGCCATCACCAGCCGTACCTGCCGCTGTACCCGCTGGCCTGGGGCGGGCTGGACCTCTCGGCCTACGATGTCATCCTGAGCAACAAAAGCGGCTTTTGTCACGGCGTTCGGCACGGCAGCCAGACGGCGCACATCTGCTACTGCCTCGCGCCGACGCGCTACGTGTGGCAGCTTGACGCCTACGCCGCCCGCGAGGGGCTGTCCGCGCCGGCGCGGGCCGCGCTGCGCCCGCTGGCGGCCGCGCTGCGCCGCTGGGACTACGCCGCCGCCCAGCGCGTGACGCACTTCATCGCCATCTCAACCGAGATTCGCCAGCGCATCCAGCAGTATTACCAGCGCGAGTCAGCCATCATCTACCCGCCGGTGGACACCGGGCGCTTCGCACCGTCGGCCGCGGTTGACGACTATTTCCTGGTGGTTTCGCGCCTGATTCCGTACAAACGCATTGACCTGGCGGTGCAGGCGGCGACGCGCCTGGGCGTGCCGCTGAAGGTCGCCGGGCGCGGGCGCGACCTGGAACGGCTGCGCGCGCTGGCCGGGCCGACGGTCGAGTTCCTCGGCTATGTGCCCGACGACGCCCTGCCGGACCTGGTGGCGCGCTGCAAGGCGTTCATCTTCCCCGGCCTGGAGGACTTCGGCATCGCGCCGGTGCAGGCGCAGGCGGCGGGCCGCCCGGTGATCGCCTTCGGCGGCGGCGGCGCGCTCGACACCGTGCTGCCCGGCGTCACCGGCGAGCATTTCACGCAGCCAACCGTCGAGGCGCTGCTGGCGGTCATGGCCGGCTTCGACGCGGGCCGCTACAGCCCGGCGCGGCTGCGGGCGCACGCCGAGCGCTTCGACAGCGGCGTGTTCAACGCGCAGATCACGGCGTATGTCGAACAGGCGTGGGACGCCTTCCGCCAGCGCCGCCCGTTCGTGTGGCGCAACCCGGTGCAGATTTAGAACGGAGCGTGGCCTATGGAACTGCGACAGATCGCGCGCGTGCTGCTGCGCTGGTGGTGGCTGGTGCTGATCCCGACGGCGGCGGCGGCGGCGCTGACGCTGCCGGGGCTGCTCAGCGGGCAGGCCGCGGCGGGCGGCTTCGCCACCGTGATCCACTACAGCGCCGCCCAGGTCCCCGAAGCGCTGCCGCCGCGCGACGGCGACTTCCAGGACATCTGGCTGGCGTCGGAGTACACCGTCAACGCGCTGGCCGCCTGGACGCTGACCGACGGCTTCCGCCAGGAGGTGGCGCGGCTGGCGGGCGCGCGCCTGGACACGGCGCGGCTGGGCATCGCCGCCGACAACGAGCGCAGCGTCGGCCAGTTGTTCCTCAGCTACCCGGACGCCGCCGGGCTGCAGGCCGCCGTTGACGCCGCCGCCGAGGTGCTGCAAACGCGCAGCGCCGCCTATTTCCCGCAGGTGGGCAGCGCGTCCGCCGCCGTCACGCTGCTGGGCACGCCGGGCATCGCGCCTGCGCCGCCGCCGCTGGCGGACCGCTTCGGCCCGCTGATTCGCGTCGCGCTGGGGCTGCTGGGCGGCGTGGCGCTGGCGTTTCTGGCGCACTACCTTGACCCAACGCTGCGCCGCCGCGAGGATGTCGAGGCGCTGGGCCTGCCGGTGATCGCCGCGCTGCCGCGCGACTGAGTGTGTGGAGGCAAGCCTGATGAAACACCGTGTGCGCGTGATCGCGCTGGCGCTGCTGCTGCTGCTGGGGGCCGGGCTGGCCGCCGCGCAGGGCGGCGATTATCTGCCGTTCGCCTGGGAGGCCGCCGGCCTGTCGCTGGTGTACCCCGCCGCCTGGGAAGCGCCGGTCGCCGGCGAGCGCGACGGCGCGCCCGCGCTGACGATCGCGCAGTCGCTGGCGGCGCTGGCGGGCGCGCGCCCGCCAGCGATTCCGGCGGTCGAGCTGCTGCTGCTGCCCGCCGCCGCTGACAGCGACCCGGCCGCGCTGCTGCTGGCCGCGCTGGCGGCCCAGGGCGTCGCGCCTGACGGCGACCCGCAGCCGGCGCTGCTGGCCGGGCAGGACAGCGCGTTCAGCAGCAGCGGGCACAGCGCCGACGGCGCGCTCTACGGCCTGGGGCGGGCCGGGCTGCTGGCGGACGGCCGGGTGCTGCTTGTGACCGGGCGCGCCAGCGCCGACCAGCGCGAGCTGCTGCGCGCCGTGTTCAGCCGCGTGGCCGACAGCGTCGCGCCGGGCGCGCCGGCCTTCGCCGCGCCGCCGGTGTACGGCGTGGCCTGGCACACGCAGCGCTCGCTGGCCGACGGCCCGGACGCCTTCCTCAACCTGACCGGCCTGGCCTACGCGCCGGGCGGCAAGCTCTACACCTACGAGCGCGACCTGGGGCTGGTGCGCCTGGACGCCTTCACCGGCGCGGTCGAGGCGGTCACGCCCAACCCGGCCATCAGCGCGCCCGCGGCGCTGGCCGCCGCGCCCGACGGCACGATCTACGTGGCCGACACCGCCTGCGCCTGCATCGTGCCGCTGCTGCCGGGCGGCGGCTGGGGCGAGCCGCTGGGCGGCGGGCTGTTCGCGGCTGGCTCGCCGCTGGCGCTGGCGGTGACGCCTGACGGCGCGCTGTACGCCAGCAGCGCCGCGCCCGACGGCGTGACGGTGCGCGTTCTGCGCGACGGCCAGCCCGCCGGCGCGCTGCGCCTGCCGGCGGGCGTGTTCGAACAGCCGCTGCTGGCCGTCGGCGCGGACGGCGCGCCGCTGGCGCTGACGCAGTACGGCGCGGTGCTTGACCTGGCCGCGCGCGGCGCGGTGCGCGCCCAACTGGGGGCTGTGCCGCCGCTGCTGACCGGCTTCGCCGTCACGCCGGAGGGCTGGTACGCGCTGGCGACGCCCGACCAGGGGCTGTTCGTGCTCGACGCCGAGGGCGTGCCGCTGGCGCAGCCGGGGCGCATCGTGCCGGCGTTCCCCTTCCCCGGCGAGATCGTGCGGCCCGCCGGGCTGGCCGCCGGGCCGGAGGGCGCGCTCTACGCCGCCGACAGCGACGGCACGTTCGGCGCGGTGACGGCCTTCAGCACGGCGATCGCGGCGGGCCGCGTGGGCACGACGGCGCTCACGCCGGGGCTGGCCGCGCGCGGCACGCTGGACGAATACACGCGCCAGCAGGCCTGGACGTATGCCGGGGCCGCCGGCGAGCGCATCAGCATCTTCGCCGCCGACGCCAGCGAAACCGGCCAACTGCTGCCCGCCCTGCGCCTGCTGACGCCTGACGGCGCTGAAGCGGCCGACGCCAGCTACGCCAGCTTCGACCCGGAGAACCCCTCGCTGGACGCGCTGCTCTACTTCGGCGCCCAGATCGCGGATTACGCGCTGGCCAGCGACGGCGTGTACATCATCGTGGTGGAGCGCGTGGAGGGCGCGGGCAGCTACACGCTCGGCCTGAGCCAGACGCGCAGCTTCGCCCTGCAAAACGGCCGGGCCACCCTGAAAGGCGACCTCAGCGCCGCCTTCCCGGTGGAGCGCTGGCGCTTCGACGGGCTGGCCGGGCAGGCCCTCGCGCTGACGCTGCGCCCGGTCAGCGGCACGCTTGACCCGCAGGTGCGGCTGGTCGGGCCGGACGGCGCGCTGCTGGCCGAAAACGACGACGCCGCCGACCAGGCGCTGGGCAGCGCCGCGCAGATCACGCGCGTAACGCTGCCGCAGGCCGGGGCGTACACCGTCGAGGCGGCGCGCTTCACCGGCGCCGGGGGCTATGAGCTGGCGGTCGTGGAGGTCACGCCGGGGCAGTAAAGCGGCCCTTACGGCGCGTCGTCGGGGTAGCTGTCGTCGGGGTAGCGCCGGCGCAGCTCTGCGCTGTGAAAGTACCAGGCGATGCCCAGCGTCGCCCCGCTGAACAGCGCCCCGACCACGATGCCGACGATGATCGCCTGGAGGACGCTGTTGCCCTGCGCCAGCGACACCAGCGTCATGGCAAGCACGCAGCCGATCACGCTGGCGGCGGCGGTGGCGGCGGGCGCGAACCACTCGCGCCGGATGGCCACATACGTCAGCAGCAGCACGGCGGCCATCAGCGCGAAGAAAATCAGGGCCGAACCTTGCATGGCATCACCTCCGCACAACTCACCGGGAACGGAGCACCGCGCGCACCGGCGAGCCGCACGCGCCGTCCAGCTTCAGCGGCAGCGCCGCCAGGTCATAGTCGCCGTCGGGCACGCCGTCCAGCGCCAGGCTTTCCAGGTTGGCGATGCCGTGCCGCAGCAGCGCCTGGTGACAGGGCAGGTCGGCGCTGGCGAAATCGTCCACCGACGGCGAATCCAGCCCAATGAGGCGCGCGCCGCCCGCCGCCAGCAGCTCGATCAGCTCGACGCTGAGGTAGGGGAACATCTGCGGCCAGGTGCTGTCGGCCAGCGCGCTGACGTGGCTGTGAATCAACAGCCGTTCGACGCCCGCCAGGCTGCCGGGCGGGAAATGTCGCGGCAGCAGCGGGCCGTCGCGCTGCGCCACCGTCACCACGCGCGCCGGGCCGATGTAAGCGTCCAGCGGCATGGCGGCGGGGTGGGCCGCGCCGTCGGCGAAATGGTAGTAAGCGTCAGCGTGCGTGCCGGTGTGCGCGCTGAGCGTCAGCGTCGTCAGGTTGACCGCCGCGCCGTCGCTTATGCGCATCACGTGGGTGACATTAAACGCCGCGTCGCCGGGCCACACCTGCAAACTGGGCGCGACCGTGCGCGAGATGTCGTAGATGCTGTTCATAGGCCCCCCTGTTCCAGCACGCGCAGGCCGCCGGTGATGGTCTGCACCTCAATCAGCAGGCGCCGCTGGCTGGCGTCGGCGTATGCGGCGTTCTCGAAGGTGAAACGGTCGAGGTGGGTAAAGCTGGCGGGCACGCCGCGAATAATGCCGGTCGTCGTGGTGAACTCGATGCGCGCCGGCAGCCCGGCGGGCAGGCGCAGCACGATATCGGCCGCCGTCGAGGTGAGGTTGGCGCGCAGGTTTTCCGCCAGGCCCGCCCCGGTGAACTCGTAGGTCTGGTCGCCGCTGGTCGTGGTCACGTCCAGGCGGGCCGCGCCGCTGTTGAGCAGGCCGGTGATCGTCACGCTGCCGCCGGTCAGCGCGATGGCGATGCTGCCGCCGGCGGCGGGCGCGGGCGCGCCGTAGCTGAGCGCGAAAGCGCCGGTGCCGCCGTTGATGGCAAGCTGCGGCAGCGCCAGGCCGGTCAGGTCGAGCGTGCCGCCGGCGCTGGCGGTGTTGATCGTCAGGCTGACCGGCGCGCTGCGGCTCAGCTTGAAGTCCCACTCGTTGCTGGCGGTGGGGATCACCGCGTTGCGGGTTCTGCCCTGCGCGACGCGCAGCGCCCCGCGCGCGTCGAGGCCGGCGGTGACGGCCCAGTCGCTGACGTTGGTCGTAACTTTGCCGGCCAGCCCCTCAACGTCCCCCGGCGCGAGGATCAGCGCGCCGTTGGTGATGTCCAGCACGACCGCCGGCGGGTCGGCGGCGGGGTACGCGGCGGCAAATTCCTGAATAGTCGTCTGTCCGGTGGCGCGGCAGCCCGCCGCGACGAGCGCGGCGCCCAGAAGCGCGAACCAGAGTGTGCGTTTGAACATATGGTTTACCTTTGCTTCAGTTTAGCAAAACTCTGCGCGGCGTGCGTTAAGGCTGCATCGCGCCGGCGGGTTTTAATACCAATGTACCACCATCCATTGTACTGCACCGCGCCGGTTTCGGCGTGGGCGCGCGTGCCGCTATAATAGGGGGCGCACAAGCGAGCGTAAGGAAGAACGATGCGTGAATTATTCGATATTGCCGGCAAAGTGGCGCTGGTCACCGGCGCGTCGCGCGGGATCGGCCAGGCCATCGCCGAACACTTCGCCAGCGCCGGGGCGAAGGTGGTCATCAGCAGCCGGAAGCAGGAAGG
>CAZDVL010000100.1:0-8614 GCA_964508745.1 uncultured Anaerolineaceae bacterium
CGCTGCGCCGCTATTATACGTCAGACAGCCGCCCGCCGAAACTGCGCCGCCCGCCCCGCACAACTGGCCGTCTTTCTGGTACAATCACCAGGCTGACGCCGCGCGCCGGGTTCCGCCATGTATGTTCAATATCTTTCGCTGACCAACTTCCGCAACTACGCCCGCCTGGAGCTGAATCTGGCGCCGGGCACAACCCTCATCTACGGCGCCAACGCCCAGGGCAAGACTAACCTGCTGGAGGCGCTCTACTACCTGGCGACTTCGCGCTCGCCCTACACCACCAGCGACCGCCAGCTTATCCACTGGCGCGCCGAGAACGACCCGATCCCGTTCGCGCGCCTGGCGGCGGAGATTCATGGCCGCGCCCACAGCGCGCCGCAGCGCATCGAGATCACACTCATGCTGGAGCGCGCGCCCGACGGCAGCCAGCGCTTCAAGAAAGCGCTCCGCCTCAACGGCGCTGACAAGCGCGTGATGGACATGGTCGGCGTCCTGAGCGTGGTGCTGTTCCTCCCGCGCGACCTGGCGCTGGTGGAAGGGTCGCCCGCCGAGCGCCGCCGCTTTATGGATGAAACGCTGTCGCAGGTGGATAAGGTTTATCTTGAGGCGCTCACAAATTACGAGAAGGTGCTGCCACAGCGCAACGCCCTGCTGCGCCGCCTGAACGAGGGGCACGGCAGCCCGCGCGAGCTTGACTACTGGGACGCGCAGCTTGTCCACAGCGGCAGCGTGATTATCGCCGGGCGGCAGCGCTTCCTGCGCGAACTCGAAGTGGACGCCCGCCGCGCCCATCACGACCTGACCGGGCGCCGCGAAACCCTCACGCTGAGCTACCAGCCAAGCTTCGCGCCCGCCGCCAGCGAAAGCGGCCAGCTTTCGTTTAACGCGCTGGGGCTGGACCTGCACCGCGAGCTGACGCCGGAGCAGATCGCGCCGCAGTTTGCCGACCGCCTGAAAGCCGAACAGGGCCAGGCCATCCGCCGGGGCGTGACGCTCAGCGGCCCGCACCGCGACGAGCTGCGGCTGCGCATCAACGACCACGACGCCGGCCTGTACGGCAGCCGGGGACAGGCGCGCACTGCGGTGATGGCGCTCAAGCTGGCTGAACTGGCGTGGATGTCGGCCAGCCTGGGCGAGCCGCCGCTGCTGCTGCTGGACGAGGTGATCGCCGAGCTGGACGCCGACCGCCGCGCCTATCTGCTGGCGCGGCTGACCGATGTCACCCAAACGCTGATGACGACCACCGAGCGCGACATCTTCACGCCCGACTTTCTGGCGCGCGCCGCGCTGCTGCGCATCGCCGAGGGGCAGATTGTCGCGGCGGAAAACTGAACCCTACAGCGCGGCAAACAGCGCCACCGGGACGAGCACGCCCACTGCCGCCCCAGCCAGCACCTGCGCGATTGTGTGCCGGCGCAGCCTGAGCCGGGCGGCGCTCACCAGCAGCACCAGCGGCAGCACCGCCAGCGCCGGGGCCGCGCCGAAGAAAGCCCCCGCCGCTACCACCGACCCGCTGATGCTCATCGTGTGCATGCTGATCTGCCACACCAGCGTAACGCCCGCCATGATCGCGATCTGCACCACGCTGAACAGCGCGAACAGCCGCATCACCGGCGGCGCGGCCAGCGCGCCCAGCGCCCACCACGCCAGCAGCGCACACAGCAGCGACACGACAAACGGGCGCAGCCGTTCCCGGCGCACCTGCATGTGCAGGTCGCTGATGCTGCCGCGCTGCACCATCCACGCGACAAAGGCCAGCGGCAGCAGGCACACCAGCCCGATGTACACCAGCGCCCAGCCCAGTCCCTGCTGCGGCGTGCTGGCGTCGCGCAGCGCGATCGGCAGCGCCGCCGCCGCCCACACCAGCGGCGGGCTGAACAGGTTGGAAACCAGCCGCGCCCACGACGCCTGCTCAATTTCCGCTGGGGCGTCAAGCGGCAGCGGTTCGCTCACATTCACAGCAGCTTCCCTTCTACGGCGGCCGGCTGCGCCGCGCTAATCCCTCACCCTACCACCACAGCCGCCAATATTTAAGCCTGAATTTATCCGTGACAAAAGACAGGGGCCGGACGGCCATCACCCAGCCCCTGTGAAAACGCCGCCGGCCGCTGCCCGCGCTAGGCGCGATACAGGTCCGCCAGCGCCGCCGCCGCCTCCGGGAAGCGGAACGCAAAACCCAGCGCCAGCAGGCGGGCGGGCAAAACGCGCTGGCCCGTCAGCAGAATGTCGGCTACCTCGCCGAAGGCCATTCTGAACGCGAAGCCCGGCGTCGGCACGAGCGCCGGGCGGCGCATGACGCTGCCCAGGGCACGGCTGAATTCGACGTTGGTCAGCGGGTGCGGCGCAGTCACGTTGAACGGCCCGGACGCTTCAGCGTGTTCGATGAGGAAGCGGATCGCGCCAATGGTGTCCGCCGGGTGAACCCAGGGGAACGGCTGCTGGCCGCCGCCGAACGGCCCGCCGACAAACAGGCTGAACGGCAGCGCGATCCGCCGCAGCGCGCCGTCGTCAAAGCTGAGCACCACGCCAGAGCGGACGATCACGCGGCGCACGCCCAGCGCCTCCACCGGCTGCGTGGAGGCTTCCCACTCCACACACACCCGCGCCGGAAAGTCGCCGCCGGGGGGCGCGTCCTCGGTGATGTCCTCGCTGTTCTCGTGCGCGCCGTAATAGCCCACCGCCGACATCTGAACAACGACCGCCGGCTTCCTGGCTGCCCGCGCCACCGCCTCGACCACCGCTTCGCCGACGTTCAGGCGGCTGGTCAGCAGCACTTTTTTGCGCTCGTCCGTCCAGCGCGCGGGCAGAAAGCCCTCGCCGGCCAGGTTCGCGCTGGCCAGGTTGACAATCGCGCCGGCGCCGTCGGCCAGCGGCCCCCAGCCCTCGCTCGTGCGCGCGTCCCAGCCTTCGACGCGCACCGCCGCGTCCAGCCCCCTGGCCAGCTTCGGGCTGCGGCTGAGCACGATCACCTCGTGGCCGCCGCGCGCCATGTCGTTTGACAGCCGGCGCCCGATCATCCCGGTGCCGCCGGTGATAATTACCCGCATCGCTTTTCCTCCCCGGCAGCGCGCGCTGCCGCGCTATCTGACCGTGATGTCGGCCAGCCGCAGGTGGTCCGCGCCGCCGACGGGCAGGCGCTCCTGCGGGTTGTCCATGTCATACAGCCCGACTATCAGCGCGTACTGGGCCGGCGCTAAGCTGTCAGGGACAAGCAGCGCGTGCCCGTCGCTGACGATGTCGCCGGGCGGCCAGGTCGTCGTCAGCGCCAGGCCGCCGCCCGGCTCGCTGTCGCGCTGGGCAACGAGCGCGCCGCCGGCGTCGAGAAGCTGCACCGTCACCTTGTAGCGCGCGGCCAGCGGGCTGTCGGTCCGCCAGTCCAGCCGCAGTTGCAGCGTCTCGCCCGGCGCGACGGTCACGCCGCTGAGCGCGTAGCTGACCAGCGTGATCTGGTCGCCAAAGCGCGCACCCGACTCCGCTGTCACGGACAGGTCCGCCGACGCGACGTAGCGCGCCAGCCGCACGTCGCCGTACCAGCGGCTGGCGGCCTCATACGCGCCCGCCGCCAGCGCCTGCTCGACAACGCGGCGCGGGTCGCGCTCGGCCTCGCCCCAGAACACAGCGAACACCTGCCTGTGCGCGTCAATCACGCCCTGCGCGGCGGCCCGCGCCGCCGCATCGTCGCCGCCCAGCCCGGCGGGCAGCGGATAGACCGGCAGCGCGCCCCGGTAATAGTAGCGGAACACCTCCTCCTGGTTGGGCGCGTCCAGGATGATCGCGTCGTCCGGGCCGCTGGCCGCCGCGATGTCCGCCGCCAGGCCGCGATAGTCGGCGCGCTGGAAGGCCGCGTCGTGATACAGCGCGCCCAGCGCGGCCCACATCGTCGCCGCCAGCCCCAGCGCCGCCAGCGCGGCGGCGGCGCGCGGCAGCGCGCGCACCAGCGGCGCGCGCGGCCCGGCCTCAAGCGCCCACAGCGCCGCCGTCCCGCGCGCCATCCACAGCGCGCAGCCGATCTGCGCCGGCAGCAGAAACTTGAGGTTGGCCGGGCGGTACAGGCCCAGCGCCAGAAACAGAAACACCGGCGCCGCCGTCCACAGCGCCACCAGCAGCGCGCCGCGCACAGCCGCGGGGCGGCCCCGCTCGACGCGCAGGCCGAACACCATCAGCATCAGCGCGACCGCGACCCAACTGGCGTCGGCGGCGCTGTAGGCGCTGCCCAGCGTCAGCCAGCCGGCGATCGTCCCCAGCCCCTCCGCCAGGGCCGCTGGCTGGCCGGTGCTGGGCCAGGTCGTAAGCTGCGTCCAGGCGGTGCCCAGCCAGGGCAGGTACAGCGCGACCGTCAGCAGGTTTGCGAGGATGTAGCCGCGCCACAGCCGCGCCCCCGCCCTGGCCGGCCCGGCGCCGGCGAGCACGACGGCGACAAACGCCGCTCCCTGCGCCAGCAGGACGAACGCATACGTGTACTGTGTCCACAGCCCAGCGGCGTTGACCAGCGCCAGCGGCAGCGCCCACCGCCAGCCGGGCGCGCGCAAAAACTCGGCGAAAAGCCACAGCGCCGCGGCAGCCCACAGCGCCAGCAGCGCGTACATGCGCGCTTCCTGCGCGTAGTACACGCTGAAGCTGTTGAGCGCCATAAACAGCCCCGCCGCCAGCCCGGCGGCTGTGCCGAACAGGCGCCGGCCCGCCAGCGCGGCGCACGCCACCGACAGCACGCTCGCCAGCGCCGAGAACGCCCGCAGCGCGAACTCGCTGGTTCCGGTGAGCGCCGCCCACACCTTCAGCAGCCAGTAATACAGCGGGGGATGGATGTCGCGGGCGGCATGAAACGCGATCTCGTCGAAGGCGCGCCCGGCCTGCACATAGCTGCTGCCCTCGTCGTTCCACAGTGACTGCGCGCCCAGCAGGTGCACGCGCACGCCGAACGCCAGCAGCACGATCAGTGTCAGCGCCAGCGTTTCCAGGCGCGGCAGCGGGCGGCGGCTGAATTCGGGGGGTGTTGAAGCTGTGCCGGCGCTCACAGCGCGGCCCGCGCGCCCAGCACGCCCAGCGTCACCGCCAGCGTCAGCAGCGTGCTCCACGCCAGCGCCCCCAGCGCCATCCACACGAACAGCGCGCGCGGCTTCGCCCGCAGCGCCAGCCCCAGCCCCGCGCCGAGCTGCGCGCCGACCGTCATCGGCCCCAGCAGCCCCAGCCCGATCACGCCCCAGCGCGCCCACACGCGGCCCAGCACGCCCGGCGGCGCGTCCACAGCCTGCCGGTTGAAACGGCGCAGCACCCAGGCGCGCAGCCGTTCCCCCGGCAGCAGCACCAGCGCCACGCCGCACACGTAGCTGAGCGTCGTCGTGGCGATCACCAGCGGCGGCGCCAGCCCCAGCGCCAGCCCCGCCGGGATCGCCGGCCAGAACGAAAAGAACGCCAGCGCGAAAACGCTCACAATTCGCGGCGCCTCAGCCTCAACAAGCATTACGGCAGCCCGCCAAAGCGCCTACACCACATCCGGCAGCGCGCTGAGGTCGTCCAGCAGGTGATCGGGGCCGGCGGCGGCCAGTTCCTCGCGGCTGGCGAAGCCGGTCGTCACCGCGACAGCGCGCGCGCCCACCGCCCGCGCGCAGGCGATGTCCGCCGGCGTGTCGCCCACGATCACCGCCTGCGCCGGGTGCAGCGCCCGCCCGGCGGCCCGCGCCGCCCGTTCAACGGCCAGGGCCGCCACCTCGCTGCGGTCCGGCGATTCGCTGCCGTAAGCGCCCACCGCGAACCAGTCCGGCTCATAGCCCGCCGCGCGCAGCTTAAACGCGACCGTGTCGCGCACGTTGCCCGTGATCAGGCCGATGAGCGTGTCGGGCCGGCCGCGCAGGGCCGTCACCGCCTCCAGCGCGCCGGGCAGCGCCCAGATGCGGTGGCGCTCCAGCGCGCGCTCCAGATGGCGGACCAGCGCCGCGCCGTAGGCCGGCATCAACCGGGCAATCTCGCTGTGCGTGTGCGCCTGGCCGGCCAGCAGCTCATTGATGATGAACCAGTCAGTCTTGCCGCCGAAGCTCAGCGTATCCACGCCGTCCGCCGCCCCGAACACCTCCAGCATGGCGGCGCGGGTGGCCGCCCGCCCGGCCCCATCGGAGCGCAGCAGCGTGCCGTCAATATCGAACAGAACCACTGTAAACGAGTCGTGTGTTTGCATAGCGGCAAGTGTAGCAGGAGTTGGCAGTCGGGGCGATAGCCGGCCATCATTCTGGCTTGACTTGAGAACACATGTTCTGTATCATAACACTATGAACATCCACACAAAACCCGACACGCTCGCCCGCCTGACGCAGCTCGGCGACGTTACGCTGTTCGAGCCGGCAGGCGACGCGCCCGCCAGCGAACAGCCAGCAAAACGCCGCCAATCGCGCAGCCTGGCCGAGTGCATCACGCATGTGGCGACGCCGCGCGGCAGCAAGCCGGTGCTCAAGGCGATGGTCACGACCGCCTGCGAGAAGAACTGCTACTACTGCCCTTTTCGCGCCGGGCGCGGCCAGATGCGCCGCGAGACGTTCAAACCCGACGAGCTGGCCCAGGCGTTCGACGGCATCCAGCGGGCGAAAATCGCCGACGGCATCTTCCTCTCATCGGGCATCATCAACGGCGGCGTGACCACCCAGGACAAAATCATCGACACGGTGGAAATCATCCGCGGCAAATACGGCTATCGCGGCTATGTCCACCTCAAGATCATGCCCGGCGCCGAGCCGGACCAGATCGCGCGCGCCATGCAGCTCGCCGACCGCGTCTCGATCAACCTCGAAGGGCCGACCCCGCAGCGTCTGCGCGCCCTGGCCCCGCTCAAGGATTTTTCCGACGAACTGCTCCAGCGGCTGCTGTGGGCCGGGCGCATTAAACGCGACAGCGAGCGCCGCCTCGCCAGCCTGGTGACGCAGTTCGTGGTGGGGGCGGTCGGCGACACCGACCTGGAGCTGCTCGACCTGAGCGCCCGCCTCTATCGTCAGGCGGGGCTGGCGCGCGCTTACTATTCCGCGTTCAGCCCGGTCGCGCACACGCCGTTCGAGCACCTGGCCCCGGCGCTGCCGCTGCGCGAGCGCCGCCTGTACCAGTCGAGCTTTCTGCTGCGCGATTACGGCTGGGACCTGGAGGAGCTGCCCTTCGAGGGCGACGGCAGCCTGCGCCTGGACACAGACCCCAAGCGCGCCTGGGCGGACCTGCACCTGCGCCACGCGCCGCTGGACCTGATGCACGCTGAGCGCGCCGCCCTGCTGCGCGTGCCCGGCATCGGCCCGAAAGGCGCGGACGCCATCCTCAAAGCGCGCCGCCAGGGCCGCCTGCGCGACCTGGCGCACCTGCGCGCCATCGGCATCCGCGCCCCTGAGCAGACAGCGCCCTACATCCTGCTCGATGGGCAGCGCCCGCCGCGGCAGTTGGCGCTGTTCTAAAGCTGGTGCAGGTCATCCAGCGCGATGTCCCCGCGCTTCAGGGCCTCCAGCGCGGCGCTGGTGCGGTCTTTGGCGCCCAGCTTGTTCATCGCCCCGGCCAGCGTCTCAATCACGATCGGCATCCCCAGCCTGAGCTGCCGGGCGATCGCCTCGTTTTCGTAGCCGGCCGCCACATACAGCAGGATTTTGCGCTCCAGCTCGCTCAGCGCCGCCGGGTGGCCTTCCTGGCCGGTCAGCAGCCCGCCGACAATCCGCTCAGCGACGCCGCTGCCCAGCACCATGTGGCCTTCCATCACCTTGCTGATGGCGTCAATCAGCTCGCTCTCGTCCGTGGTCTTCAGGACATAGCCGTGCGCCCCGGCGCGCAGCGCCCGCACAATGTACCATTCCTCATCGCGCCCGGTCAGCACCAGCACCTTGACGCCCGGCGCGCGCTGGCGGATCGTCGGCAGAATGTCCAGGCCGCCCTTGCCGGGCATGTTCAGGTCCAGCAGCAGCACGTCAGGCAGCAGCGTGAGCGTCTGGTGCAGGGCGGTTTCGCCGTCGGCGGCCTCGCCCACCACCGTAAATTCGGGGCGGCCCTCCAGAAAGCTGACCAGCGTGCGCCGCATAATGTTGTGGTCGTCGGCCAGCACCAGCCGCAGGGACGGGCGGCGCGTCAGGTCCGGGCCTTCTGGCCGGCGGCCCGCCGTCGGCGCGTCGGCGGGCGACGGCGCGCTCAGCGCGGCCTCCAGCGCGTCGGCCATGCTGCGGCACGACTGGAAGCGCCGCGCCGGGTGCTTCTCCAGCGCCTTCAGAATCGCGCTTTCCAGGTCAGCCGGCAGCGACGGCACGATCAGGCGCGGCGGCGGCGGCGGCTGGCGCACCTGCTGCAGCAGCAGCGCCGAGATGTCGTCGGCGTCAAACGGAAGCTGGCCGCAGGCCAGTTCGTACAGCACCACGCCCAGCGAATAAATGTCGGTGCGGAAGTCCAGCGCCGCGCCCTGCGCCTGCTCTGGCGACAGATACGCCGGCGTGCCGATCACCATGCCCTCGGCGGTCACGCGCGCCGCCTCGCGCGGCAGCGCCAGCCCCAGGTCCATGATCTTGATGCTGCGCTCCGGCGTCACTTTGATGTTCGCCGGCTTAATGTCCCGGTGGATAATGTCGCGCTCGTGCGCATACTGAAGCGCCCGCGCGATCTGTGCGCCAAG
>CAZDVL010000101.1:0-8584 GCA_964508745.1 uncultured Anaerolineaceae bacterium
CCTGGCCCAGCCAGGGCGCGACCATCAGCGCGCCGGTCCAGTACCACAGCGCGAACACGTAGGGGTTCCACGCCAGCGACAGCACCACCTGGCTCAGCGTGCCCAGGAAATAGAACAGCAGGCCGACGCCCCAGGCCAACTGGTGCGGGCGGCGCTTCTGCCACCAGCGGCGCAGCACCAGCGCGGCGAACACGCCGGTGACGGCGGCGGCGATCACGGAGACCATAAAAGCAGGGGTGAGGGTTGGCATGGCGGTTTCGTTTGTCAGGCGCGGTTAATGGCCGCATTGTAGCACGCGCGCCCCGGCTTCGGTACACTCTGTGGCGGGCAATCAGCGACATTAACCCACCTGAGGTGACTATGAGACTGCGCCGCGCGCTGCTGTTCGTACCGGGCGACGACCAGCACAAGCTCGAAAAAGCTGCCACGCTCGACCTTGACGCTGTGGTGATGGACCTGGAGGACGGCGTGGCCTTCAGCCGCAAGGCCGCCGCGCGCGAGGTCGCCGCCGCCGCCCTGCGCGACCTGAACTTCGGGCGCGCCGAACGGCTGGTGCGCATCAACATCGTCGGCGCGGGCACGGGCTATGAGGACGACGTGCGCGCCACCGTGCCGTACCGCCCCGACGGCTACGTGATCCCGAAGGTTGAATCGGCGGTGGAGATGAACCAGGTGGCGCGGCTGGTGGTGGTTGCCGAACACGAGCGCGGCTGGCCCGGCGGCGCGATTCAACTGTTCCCGATTGTGGAGACGGCGCGCGGCGTGATGAACCTGCGCGATATTGTCGAGAGCACGCCGCGCCTGGGCGGGCTGATCTTCGGCGCGGAGGACCTGGCCGGCGACATGGGCGCGACGCGCACGCCCGACGGCTGGGAGGTGTTCTACGCGCGCAGCGCCGTCGTGCTTCACGCGCGCGCGCTGGGCCTGGACGCGATTGACACGCCTTACGTCCACCTGGAGAACATGACCGGCCTGGCGGCGGACGCCGAGCAGGCGCGCTACATGGGCTACACCGGCAAGCTGGCGGTGCACCCGCGCCAGCTAGAGCCGATCTACCGGGCGTTTACGCCGCGCCCGGACGACATTGCCCGCGCCCGCCGCGTGATCGCCGCCTACCAGGAACACCAGCAGGCCGGGGCCGGCGTGTTCGTGCTGGACGGCAAAATGATTGACCTGCCGATGGTGCGCTACGCCGAAAACGTGCTGGCGCGCGCCCAGGCCGCCGGTGTGCTGGCGCCGGAGTGACCAGAAGACATGGAGGACAAGATGGCTGTGACGATCCCTGACGCTTACCGTGACCTGCTCGAACGCGCTGTCGTGGTCACGCTGGTGACGCTGATGCCCGACGGCCAGCCGCAGGCGTCGCCGGTGTGGTTCAAGTACGACGGCGCGCACATTCTCATCAGCACGGCGCGCAAACGGCAGAAGGCCCGCAACATGGCCGCCGATCCCAGGACAGCGGTCCTGTTCGTTGACCCCGACAACGCTTACCGCTACCTTGAAGTGCGCGGCGTCGTGGACGAGATCACCGAGGACGGCGCGCTCGACCTCATCAACGAGCTGGCGAAAAAGTACCGCAATGTGAACGAGTTCTACAGCAGCGCGGCGCAGCGCGAGCGCGAAACGCGCGTAACCTTCAAGATCAGGCCCACGCACGTCGTGGCGCACTGATGTCGCGTGGACGACCGCCTGCTGCGGCCCGCTTCCCAGCCGCCGCGCTCTGACGCGGTGAAGAACCGCGCGCTGCTGCTGCAAACCGCGCGCGACCTGTTCGAGCAGCGCGGCGTGGAGGCCGTCTCGATGTCGGCCATCGCTGAGGCGGCGGGCGTGGGCAAGGGCACGCTCTACCGCAATTTCGAGAACAAGGCCCAACTGTGCCACGCCCTGCTGGACGAGGAGATGCTCGCGCTGCAGCAGCGGGCGCTGCTGCGCCTGCGCCAGCACGGCGACCCGCGCGCTGACCTGGCGTGGTTCCTGGAGGAGGTGGCGCGCTTCGCCGTCCACAACACCGACCTGCTGCGGGCCGGCCCCGGCCTGATGCTGGCGCACCCGGCGCACCTGTGGTGGCGGCAGACCATCCGCGCGCTGCTGCTGCGCGCCGGCTTCAGCGGCGACCCGGACTACTTCGCCGACGTGCTCTATATGCTGCTGGACGTGCAGACGATCAGCTTTCAGCGCCACGTCCAGAGCTACGACGCCGAGCGCATCGTCGCCGGGCTGCGCGCGCTGCTGGCGCTGATCAACCCCTGACCGGACGATAGTCCGTTTCTCATCAGACGTTCAGCCTGGCGCGGCCATTTGCTGGTATACTGATGGTATTGGTAAGCGGACTATAGTCCATTTAACCCCTCTGGAGGAAGATCGTAATGGCAGCCTGGACGCTGGACCCCAGCCACACCGCGGCCGAGTTTTCGGCGCGCCACATGATGGTTACCACCGTGCGCGGCGGTTTTCGCAACGTCACCGGCACGCTTGAGTTTGACCCGGCCAACCCCGCCGCCGCGCGCGTGGAGGCCGTGATCCACACGGCGGACATGATCTCGACCGGCGTGGTGGACCGCGACAACCACCTGAAGAGCCAGGATTTTCTCGATGTCGCCAATTACCCGACGATCACGTTCAAGAGCACGCGCGTCGAGCCGCTGGGCGACCAGCGCGCCAAAATCTACGGCGACCTGACGATCCGCGATGTCACCCGCCCGGTGGTGCTGGACGCCGAATACCTGGGCACGATCGCCAGCCCCTGGGGCGACCAGCGCGCCGGCTTCACCGGCAGCGTGACGGTCAACCGCGAGGACTTCGGCCTCACCTGGAACGTGGCGCTGGAGGCCGGCGGCATGCTGGTGAGCAAGGACGTGAAGATTACGCTGGACGTGGAAGCCATCAAGGTGGCGGAAGAAGTGCCGGCCTGACGCGCCCCTGGCGCTGACCACCCCCCGCCGCGCGGCGGGGGGTTTTTTGATTCCCGCCCCAGCCCCTGCCAGTCCACCGCAGATGACAGCTTGCGGCCGGCGCGCTATGATCGGCTGGCGGTGGCTGTGCGAACAGGAGTCGAAAATGGGGGACGCTGCGCCCGCCCGGACGGTGATCGTCATGGGCACGCTGGACACCAAGGGCACGGAACTCGCGTTTCTGGCGCAGCGCGTGCGCGCCAACGGCTGTCAGGCGCTGCTGATGGACGTAAGCGCCAGCGGCGGCGCGCCTTTCGTCGCCGACATCACGGCGGCGGAGGTGGCCCGCGCCGCCAACAGCGACCCTGACGCCGTGCGCGCGCTGCCGCGCGGCGAGGCCGTCAGCCTGATCTGCGCGGGGGCCGCCGCGCTGCTGGCCGGGCTGGTCGCCGACGGGCGGGCGCACGGCGTGATCGGCGCGGGCGGCAGCGGCGGCACGACCATCTGCGCCGCCGCCATGCGCGCGCTGCCCTACGGCGTGCCGAAGGTGATGGTCTCCACGCTGGCTTCGGGCAACACGCGCTGGCACGTGGACATCGCCGACATCGTGATGCTGCCGTCGCTGCTGGACGTGGGCGGGCTGAACCCGATGCTGGAGATGGTGCTCAACAACGCCGCCGCCGCCGTCTGCGGCATGGTGCGCGGCCACCAGCCCTACGCGCCGTCGGGCAAAACCGTCGTCGCGCTGACGATGTACGGCACAACCACGCCGGGCGTCAGCCGCGCGCGCCAGGAAGTCGAGCAGGCGGGGTATGAAACCTGGGTGTTCCACGCTTCGGGCGTGGGCGGGCGCACGATGGAGCGCCTGATGCAGATGGGGCGCGTCCACGCGGCGCTGGACATGACGCTGGCCGAGGTCGGCGCGCACCTGGTGGGCGGGCTGCACGACGCCGGGCCGGACCGGCTGACAACCGCCGGCGCGCTGGGGCTGCCGCAGGTGATCGTCCCCGGCGCGGCGGACACGGTCGTGCTGCCCCCGCGCGACCAGGTCCCGGAGCGTTTCGCCGGGCGCACGCTCAACTTCCACAACCCGACCATGACCACCATGCGCACCAGCGTCGAGGAAAACGTGGCCATCGCGCGCTTTATCGCCGCCCGGCTCAACCAGGCGCGCGGCCCGGTGGTGGTGGCGCTGCCGCTGGGCGGCCTGTCGAGCATTGACCGGCCCGGCAAAATTTTCTACGACCCGGCGGCCAACGCCGCGCTGTTCGAGACGCTGCGGACGGCGCTCAACCCGTCAATTCGCGTGGTCGAAAGCGCGCACCATCTGGACGACCCGGCCTTCGCGGCGCTGGCCGGCCAGTTGATGCTTGAGCTGCTTTAGAGGAGTCGCCAGCTTACAGCCGGCAGCGATCAGGCCAGAAGCGAAACCTTACTCAACAGGAAGGGGGTTTTCCACATGCAACAATACACGCGCCAGGGCGTGCTGGAACGGCTGCGCGCCCGGCTGGACAGCGGCCATATCATCGTCGCCGCCGGGGCCGGGGCGGGCATCTCGGCCAAGTTTGAGGAGGCCGGCGGCGCGGACCTGCTGCTGGTGTTTAACTCTGGCCTCTACCGGATGCACGGCCTGGGGTCGCTGTCGGGCCTGCTGGCCTACGGCGACGCCAACGCCGTCGCGCTGGAGCTGGGCGAGCGCCACGTCCTGCCGCTGGTCAGGGAAGTGCCGGTGATCTGCTCGGTCAACGGGACGGACCCGACGCGCGTGATGGCGGTCCACCTGCGGCGCATCGTGGAGGCCGGCTTTTCCGGCGTGAACAACTTCCCGACCGTCGGCCTGATTGACGGCAGCTTCCGCGCGGCGCTGGAAAAGACCGGCATGGGCTATCACAAGGAAGCGGAGATGATCGCGCTGGCGCACGAGCTGGACATCTTCACGATGGCCTACGCCTTCAACGCCGCCGAAGCGCGCCTGATGGCCGAGGCCGGCTGTGACCTGCTGCTGGCGCACGTCGGCCTGACCGCCGGCGGCTCGGTCGGCGCTGCGGACACGATGACGCTGGAGCAGGCCGCCGCGCTGGTGGCCGAGATGCAGGCGGCGGCGCGCGCCGTCAAACCGGACACGCTCACGCTGTGTCACGGCGGGCCGATCGCCACGCCGGAGGATGTCGAACGGCTGCTGACGCTGGCGGCGGTCGAGGGCTTTGTTGGCGCGTCGAGCATGGAGCGCCTGCCGGTGGAGCGCGGCATCGAGGAGACGACGCGGCGCTTCGCCAGCATCCGCCTGCCGCGCTGACCGTCACCCGCCGATTGTGCCGCCTTCGGGGGCCTGCAGCGGCGTGTACGGCCCTTCGTTCCAGAAGGGCGGGAAGCCGAAACGCTCCACGCCGTAGTAATCCTCCAGGATGCGCCGCGTGATCGGCGCGGCGATCTGCGAGCCTTCCAGCGACTGCTCGACCATCACGGCGATGGCGATCTGCGGGTCGTCCGCCGGGGAGTAGGACACGAACCAGGCGTTCGGATAGCGCGCGGTCTGCGCTGTGCCGGTCTTGGCGCACAGCGTGAACGGCGCGTTCTCGAACGGCCAGATGGCGGTCCCCAGCGCCTCGTCAACGGTGACGGCGCACATGCCGTCGCGCAGCGTCGCCAGCGTCTCCGGGCGCAGCTCCAGGCTGCCGACCACCTGCGGCTGCGCCTCAAAGATGGGGGGCGCGTCGCCGCCGCCGCCGATGCGCTGCACCAGGAACGGCTGGTAGACCGTCCCGCCGTTGGCGACCGCCGCCACCAGCTTGGCCATCTGGATCAGCGAGACTTTCACGTCGCCCTGGCCGATGGCCTCGTTGATGGCCGCCGACACGCTGCTGGGCAGCGGGATCTCGCCGGGGGCTTCCGTCCCGTAGTAATCAATGCCCGTGCGCGTCAGGCCCATGCGCTGGCCATAGTCAATCAGCGTGGCGGGGCCGCGCCGGTTGTACAGCTCTGCGCCCATCTGGTAAAAAAACGGGTCGCACGACGACGTGAGCGCCTGCGCCATCGTGATCTCGCCCGCTGGCTCCAGCCCGTCGGTGAAGCGCCAGTCCTTGCGCTCAAAGCCGACGGTGTCGCCGTAGGGCGCGCCGTCCCAGCTTAGGCCGCAGAAGAACGTGTCGTCATAGCCGAAGATGCCTTCTTCGGCGGCGGCGGCGGTCGTCACGATTTTAAAGACCGAACCGGGCGCGTACTGGCCCTGGAACACGCGGTTAAACAGCGGCGTGCGCGCGTCGTTGAACAGCTCGGCGATGCGGTCGCCGGCGGTGATGATGGTGCAGCAGTAGGTGTCCGGGTTGAACAGGTCCGGCTCGAACAGGGGGTAGCTGGCGGCGGCCAGCACAGCGCCGCTGTGGACATCCAGCACCACGGCCGCCCCGCCGGTCGAGATGTCGCGCCCGCCCCAGTTTGGCTCGGCAAAGTTGTAGGCGTCGGCCAGCGCCTGCGCCACAATCACCTGCAGGTCGCGGTCAATTGTCAGCGTGATGGGCTGGGCGGTCTGGCCCTCGGTGGTGGACAGCTCGCGCACGACCGTGCCGCCCGGCTCGACGATGCTGAGCACGCGGCGCGCCTGCCCGCTCAGCTCCTCCTCGAAGGCCAGCTCGATGCCGCTGCGCCCGATCAGGTCGCCGCTCTGGTAGCCGCGATCCTGCCACTGTTCCACCTCGTCGGCGGGAATCTGGCCGACATAGCCGGTCACGTGCGAGATGGCGTTGCCGCGGTAATAGCGGCGCGTCTGGCGGTCGAGCGTGTTGTCCAGCAGGATGCCGCAGACCTCGCTGAGGGCCTGGCTGTTGGCCGTGTAGACCTCGGCGTCCACCTCGCCCACATAGAACACCGTGTCGAGCGTCGGATAGCGGTTGAAAAACGCCTGCAGGTCCTGGCGCTGGCGGCGCAGCAGCGTCGCCAGCAGGTCCAGGCAGTCGGACTCGTTGGGGATGTTGATGCGGCGCAGATAGAGCGAGGTGACCGTCCCGCCCTGTTCGACCAGCAGCTCGCCGTTGCGGTCATAGATGTTGGCGCGCTGGCTGCGCTGGCCGGCCGCGCGCAGCTGCGTGCCGGGGGCCAGGCCGTCGAAAATATCCATGCTCGACCAGGCCACGCGCCAGCCGTCCGCCGACTGCACCAGCCGCATGGTGCGCCCGCTGTCCACAATCGTCTCAAAAAAGGCCGATTCAAGCGCGATCTCATACGTGACCGCCGCCGACGTGCCCTGAAGCTGGGTGTCGCCGACGGTGTAGGTCAGGCCGGTTTTGCCGGTCGCGCCGTCGGCCTCGCTGTAGGTGGCGCGGAACACGTTGATGTCGTACAGCGCCTGGCTGCGCGCGCTGATGAGGGCGTACATCGCGTCATAGTTGCCGGCGGCCCAGGCGTCCAGGAAGGCGGCGACCACGTCGGCGGGCGCGCTGCCCTGCGCCGCGCCCGCCGCGCCCGCGCTGAGGGCCAGCGTCAGCAGCAGGATGGAAATCACACGGTAAGTCATCAGTCGTCAGTCGTTAGTCGTCAGCTATCAGTCGTCAGTTAAAAGCAGAACCACATACCCGTAAGTGGCTAACACTATATCATCGCGGGCGCGGGCGCGTCCATAGGCGGCCGCCTGCGTCTGCCCACCGGCGCGCATTCGTCAGCGGCGGCCAACTGGCGTATACTGAAGGGCACTCGGACGGTGTGGATCGGCGTGCATGTGGGGGTGCGGCGTGAGAATAGGCCTGGGGCGGTTGATTATTGTTGCGCTGCTGGCGTTTGGCTGCGGCTTCTTTGCGTACCTGCCGGTCGCCGGGTATCTCGACGGGCGGGTGCTGTCGTCGTTCCAGGCTTCCACCGGCGACAACGCCAGAGGCCCGCTGGAGCGGCTGATCGGCAAGCCGTTTCCAGCCAGCGCGGGCAACTTTAACTACGTCAGCCTGAACGATGAGGCGGTGTGGGCCGGCTTTACGATCAGCACCAGCGACTTCGGACCGTTCCTGGCCGGGTCGCCGTTCATCACCTGCCCGCTGCTGATGCGCGACAACTTCCGCCCCAATTTTCAGTACGCGCGCCTGCTCAACGCTGAGCAGCAGTTGGTGCTGAACGCCTGGTGGCGCACCGCCGCCGCCACTGCCTACATCGGCCAGGAATGCACCGGCTCGGACGCGCGCATTATCCGCGTGCTGGGCGACATCAGCACGCCGAACATGGTGGTGGTGTACATCGAGTCGGTGCGGCTGTAGCTGCGCTCAGCCCCCGTCAATTTCGCGGCGCACCGTCTGGTACAGCACCTCGGCGCGCAGTTGGCCCAGCGTGTAACACGCCCCGCCCAGGTGCTCGGCGAGCTGCGCCGCCAGCCCGCGGTCGAAGGCGACGTGCTCCATGTTGATCGTGATCGTCCTGATGCCCTCGTCCTTGATCATGCCGGCGATGCGGTGCGCCTCTTCCTGCGGCGGGCAGTCGCCGATTGAGACGTTGCCCGCGCCGTCGGTGAGCAGCACCAGCAGCGACAGCACCTCCGGGTGCAGCGTTTTCTCGCGCCGGATGGTTTCGTAGGCCAGCAGCAGCCCGGCGGACAGCGGCGTTTTGCCGCCGACAGGGATGTTCGCCAGCGCCTTTTTCGCCAGGTCAACCGAGCTGGTGGGCGGCAGCACCAGCAGCGCCCGGTCCTTCTGGAACACCACCAGCCCCACGCGGTC
>CAZDVL010000102.1:0-2503 GCA_964508745.1 uncultured Anaerolineaceae bacterium
GGGCGCACATCACCGCCAGCAGCAGCAGCAGCGCCGCCAGCGGCTCGCCAAACAGGGTTTTGACGTAGGTGATGGCGAACGTGGCCGCGCCGTAAGCCAGCGCGACCGCCAGCGCCGCCCATTCCCCATACCCCAGGCGGCGGGCAAACGTGTGCAGGCTCACGGCGGCGGCGGTTGTGACCAGCGCGTTGAACAGCATGGCCGTCGCGCGGACGGTCAGCCAGGGGAGCGCGTCGGCGGCCCACACGAACGGCAGCAGCAGCAGCGACGGCGTGGGGCCTTTCTTGGCGTAGAGCGCGCCGTCCGCGCCCCGCACGCCCATGCTGCCGCTTTCGGTCAGCAGCCATTCGGTGTGGCCGATGGCGTCTATGTCCGCCGCGCCGAAGCGCGCCGCCGACACCGCGACGGCCAGCACCGCCTGCCCGTCGGCGTCCGCCGGGGCGGGCACATAAACCAGCAGGCACAGGCCAAGCGCGACACAAGCCAGCAGCAGGCGCGGGCGAACGGGCGGCGCCAAGGCTACCCGGTCACGTCAAGCTGGGCGGAGGCCGCGCGGGCGGCGTCGGCCACCATGTCCAGGCGGGTGTAGAGGATCATCGCCTGCTGGAACTGGCGGGCGGCGCGCAGGCTGCGGCCGCGCTGGGCCAGGCTGCGGCCGTGCGCGTAGAGCGCGTGCGCCAGCTCGGCCTCGGCGCGCGTCTCGCGGAACACGTCCATCGCGGCCTGGTAGTGCGTGTCGGGGTCGGCGTCGAAGGCGTCGGCGTCGGCCGCTGGCACCGCGCCGAGGGCGGTGAGCGCGTCGGCGACCGCGCAGCGCGCGACACCCTGGAAGATGTGTTCGCCGCCGTCGCGGGCGGCCTGCGTGGCGCGCAGCGCGTGCTGCCAGGCGCTGTGCGGGTCGCCCTGGCGCAGATAGACGCGCGCCAGCCCGGTGTGAACCTCGGTGAGCAGCGCGGCCAGGCCCGGCGCGCTGTCGGGCCAGCGCTGCGCCAGTTGATACCCCTCTTCCAGCGCCGCGCGCGCGGCCTCGTGGCGGTTCAGGTGCAGCAGCAGTTGGCCCTCGTTGGCGACCGCCAGCGTCATGATCTCCAGCAGGTCAAGCGCGGCGCTGGCCTCGTAGGCGTGGCGGTAAAGCTGGCGGGCGCGCGTGAAATCGCCCTTGTAGCGGTACGCCTCGCCCAGGTTGAGGTCCATCGTGGCCACGCGCCGGCGGTTCTGCAGCTGCTTAAAGAGGTTCTGGGCGCGCTCGAAATGCAGGATGCTGGCGTTGAAGCTGCCCCGGTAATAGTGAACGTTGCCCAGCAGGTGTTCGGCGCGGCCCTGGTTGGCGACCGCGCCCTCCTCCTCAGCGCGCTGCCCCAGCGCGGTAAGCTGCGCGAGGGCGTCGTCCAGCGGCACGTCGCCGGCCAGCCAGCCGGAATAAATCGCGCGGCACAGGGATTCAAACTCAGGGGATGGCTCAGACTGGTCAGCAGGCGTGTTCAGTGTGGTCATAATACCTCGGTAAGGGGAATCGCAGCAGCATTAGTCTTTATCGTAGCACACCCACGGCGCGCTGTTGGTAAAGATTTAGCGGCGCGCGCCGCCAGCAAGCTTAACGCAAACGCGCCAGAACGCCATCACCTGGCCTGAAAAGCGCGCCTTTGCGCCGCGTTTTCACACCCTTTCGCAGCAGTAATAGAGGAGATGAGCACATGCACACACTCGCCACGCCGCGCGCCCTGCGCCTGCACCTGGGCCTCGACCCGGCGGACAGCGCCGACGACGCCCGCCTGAGCCACGCGCTGCAGGCGGCCAGCGCCCACCTCGAACGGCTGGCCGGGCGGCGCTTCAGCCCGCGCCGCCAGTTTATCGCCCACTACACCGACCGGCAGCGCGCCGGGACGCTGCTGCTGCGCGCCGACCTGCTGGCGCTGCTGGGGCTGGCCGACGCGGTCAGCGGCCAGCCTGTCCCGCTGGAGAGCATCATCTGCCTGCCGGGCGGGGACGGCCCGCACTATGGGCTGCGGCGGGCCGACGGCGGCGCGCTGCCGGCGTCGCTGTGGGTGGAGGGCATCTGGGGCTGGCACGACCGCTGGCCGGAGGCGTGGGCGGCCAGCGGCGACGCGGTGCAGGACGACCCGCTGGCGGCGGACGCGGTCACGATCGCGGTGCAGGACGCCGACGGCCCCGGCGGCGGCGGCCATTCCCCGCGCTTTCAGGCCGGCCAGCTTGTGCGTGCCGGCGCTGAGTACCTGCGCCTGCTGGCGGTGGACAGCGAGGCGAACACGCTCACCGCGCTGCGCGGCGTCAGCGGCACGGTGGCGGCGGCCCACAGCGGCCGGCCGCCGCTTGACGTTTACCGGCCCGCGCCGGATGTCGAGCTGCTGTGCCTGCGCTGGGCGGCCTGGCTCTACCGCGAGCCGGACGCCGCGCCGGGGGCGCTGCCGGCGGCGCTGCTGGCGGCGCTGGAGCCGCTGCGGCGCGCAAGCGTGCAGACCTTCGCCTGACCGCGCCCGCGCCG
>CAZDVL010000102.1:2603-8502 GCA_964508745.1 uncultured Anaerolineaceae bacterium
CCGCGCCGGGCCACCCTCAACGAGACGAAAGGAGCTGAACCATGTCCACGTATCGCCAGGCGCTGAGCGCCCTGGCCGCCCTGAGCGTGCCGGGCGTGCGCCACAACTTCGACGCGGGCGCCGTCCCTGACCGGCTGGCGCGGGCGCAGCTTCCCGCGCTGCTGGTGCTGCCGGGCGCGCTGCGCGGCGGCGCCCTGTTCGACCGGGCCGGCGGCGGCTTCGACGACGCGGCCTTCGCCGGCGCGGCCGCCGCCGTGACGCAGGTTGTCACGCACCTGCTGCTGGCCGCGCCAGAGCTGGCGGGCCGCGCCGGGCGCGCGCAGACCGCCGCGCTCATTGACGCCTACGCCGCCGCCCTGCGCGCCGACTCGACGCTGGGCGGCAGGCTGGCGGAGCCGGCGCGCATTCGCATCGAGCCGGGCGTCTACACGCACGGCGGCGTCCGCTACTACGGCTGCGCTTTCCGCCACAGTTGGGCGCTGGAACTGGCCTGAGAGGGGGGACGATGACCACGTACAGCGTGCTGATTGACCGCGACGACGACGACACCTTCGCGCTGGACCTCGCGGCGGCGGTGACGGCGCTGCGCTGGCGGTTGGGCGGCGGCGCGCCCGCGTCGGCGCTGGTTACGCTGCGCAGCGCCAGCCGCGCCTTTGCGCCGGAAAGCGGCGGCGCGGACCTGACCGGGCGGCGGCTGCGCATTGTCAGCGACGACGGCGTGACGCGCCGCGTGCACTTCACCGGCCACGTCACCCGCGTGGAGCCGCCGCCGGGCCGCCGCGAACAGACGGCGGCGCTCCACGCCGAGGGGCTGGACGCGGCGCTGGCGCGCGTCCCGGCGCGGCTGCCGCCGCTGGCCAACGCGCGCGCCGGGACGATCATCGCGCGCATCCTAGACGCCGCCGCGCTGCGGCCCTGGCCGCTGGCCGGGCGCTGGCTGCTGGGGCGCGCCGGCCACTGCGCGCTGGGGCAGACGACGCGGCTGGCCCCGCCGAAGATCGCGCGCCAGCTTGACGCCGGGCGGACGGTGTTCGCCTGCGCCGGCGACACCTGGGGCGAGGGCGTGAGCGCGCTGGCCGCCATCCACGCCGTCGCCGAGGCCGAGCGCGGGCGCTTCTTTGTGGACCGCGACGGGCGGGCCGTCTTTCTCGACCGCCAGCGGGCGCTGCTGCCCGGCGCGCCGGCGGCGGCCTTCAGCGACAACATGGACGGCCTGGACTACGACTACGGCGCGGCGGTGGTGAACGCGGTGCGCGTCCGCTGCCTGCCGCGCGAGGCCGGCGCGGCGGGGTCGGCGCTGTGGGCGCTGCCGGGCGCGCAGTTGATCGCGCCGGGGGGGCGCTGGGCGGTGACGGCGGCCTTTCACGACGAGGCCGGGCGGCCGCTGGGCGCGCTGGCGGTCATCGCGCCGGTTCCCGGCCACGATTTCAGCGCCAGCGCCGGCCCGGACGGCGGCGCGGACCTGACCGGCCAGGTGGACGTGTTTCTGCGCTGGGCGGGGGCAGCGGCGGCCCGGCTGGAGATTCGCAGCCGCGCGCGCCAGCCGCTGTACCTGCGCCTGCAGGTGCGCGGCACGCCGCTGCGCCAGGGCGCGCCGCTGACAGTCACGGCGGCCAGCGCCGCCGCCGCCTTTTACGCGCCGGACACGCTCACGCTGGACCTGCCGCAGCTTGACTCGCTGGCGCAGGCGCGCAGCGTCGCCCGCTTCGAGCTGGCGCGGCGGCGCGTTCCGCGCGGGCGGGCGGGCGCGCTCACGCTGGCAGCCGGGCAGCAGCGGGCGCAGATCCTGGCGCGCGCGCTGGGCGACCGGGTGCGCGTCAGCGAGGCGCAGACCGGCCACGCCGCCGACTATTTCATCCACGCCGAAGCGCACGAGGTGACGCACAGCGGCAGCCGCCACCGCGTGAGCTGGGCGCTGGAGCCGGCCGACGCCGGCGTTTTCTGGCCCCTGGGCCGCGCCCGTTTGGGCGCAGCGACACGTCTGGCATATTAAGCTGTCAGCCTTCAGCTTACGGTCATCAGCCAGAAGCATTGGTTAGAAAGCTGATCGCTGACGACTGTTCACTGACGACTCAAAAGGGAGGAACTGCCATGCCCGCAGTCTGGACCCAGCCGATTACCTGGGAAGTGGATCAACTGGTCACCGAGGGCGACCTCAACGAGCAGGTGCGCGACAACCTGGAGTGGCTGAAAGGCCCGCCGCGCGCGGCGGCGGCGCTGACGGCCAACATCGCCACCACCAGCACCGTTTTCGTGGACGCGACCGGCCTGGCGCTGGCCCTGACGACCGCCGGCGGCGCGCTGCTGGTCGGGTTCAGCGGCGTGGCCGGCAACACCGGCGGCGCGACCGTCGTGTTCGACCTGGTGGTGGACGGCGCCAGCCTGGGCGGGACGGACGGCGTGACCGGCTCCAGCGCCGGCGTCGTGCCGGTGACGTTCGTCTGGCTGACGGACGCGCTGGCCGCCGGGGCGCACAGCGTCAAACTTCAGTGGAAGGTGTCGGCGGGGACCGGCACGCTCTACGCCGGCAGCACGGCCTACCTGCGCTTTAAGCCGCAGCTCTGGGCGCGGGAGGTCTAGGCCATGCTGACGATCAGCATCAAGCTGGACGGGCCGGTGAACGTGGAGGCGCTGGACGCCGCGCTGCGGGCGGCGCTGGGCGCGGCGGTGATCGGCGTGAGCGCGGCTGCGGACGGCGTGCGCATCCACCTGCGCGCCGAAACCGGCCCGGACGCGGCGGCCCAGGCGCGCAGCATCGCCGTGAAGCACGACCCGCAGGCGCTCAGCCAGCGCCAGCAGGCCGAACGCGCCCGCGGCGAGCAGCTCGCCGCCGCGCGCCGCGAGGCCGATGACAGCCCGCTGGACCCGGACGCCTTCGCCGACGCGCGCGTGCGCGCGCTGGCGCGGCGCGTGGTGTGGCTGGCGCTGGAGATCGAGGCGCTGCGCGCGCGGCTGGGGGAGGAATAGGCGGCGGCGAATGGCCGCGCCTTGTGCGCCGGGGGCCGCGGCCCCCGGCGCGTTTTTTGTTGACCGCGCGGCGGACGGCGCGCGGCGTGGTGGCGCTATTTTTGGTAAGATTACGGCATCAACTGACACCAGCCTGTGAAGGGAGACCGCGCTATGCTGCTGGCCGGCGACATCGGCGGAACCAAGACCAGCCTTGCCATTTACGCGCCAGAGGGCAGCGCGCGCCTGCCGCTGGTCGAGGCGACCTTTCCCAGCGACGCCTACCCCAGCCTGGAGGCCATCGCCCACGAATTTCTGTCGCACGTGACCTACCAGGTCACGTGGGCCAGCTTCGGCGTGGCCGGGCCGGTCGTCAACGGCCACGTGCAGGCGACCAACCTGCCCTGGGAGATGGACGAGGCCGAGCTGCGCGCGGCGCTGGGCCTGGACGCCGCCTACCTGCTCAACGACCTGGAGGCCATCGCCAGCAGCGTCCCGCGCCTGCTGCCGGAGGACGTGCAGGTCGTCCACCCCGGCGTGCCGGTTCCCGGCGGCGCGATCGGCGTGGTGGCGCCGGGCACGGGCCTGGGCGAGGGCTTCCTCACCTGGACCGGCGACCGCTACCGGGCGCACCCGTCTGAGGGCGGCCACACCGATTTCGCGCCCACCGACGAGACGCAGCTTGAGCTGCTGCGCTACCTGCTGGCGCGGCTGGGCCACGTCAGCTATGAGTGGGTGTGCGCCGGGGTGGGCATCCCCAACCTGTACGCCTTCTTCCGCGACACCGGCCGCGCCGCAGAGCCGGCCTGGCTGCGCGAACAGCTCGCCCAGGTGGACGACCCGACGCCGGTGATCGTCACCAACGCGCTCAGCGAGGACTCCGCCTGCGCGCTGTGCCGCCTGACGCTGGAGATGTTCGTAAGCGTGCTGGGCGCGGAGGCCGGCAACCTGACGCTGAAGGTGCTGGCGACGGGCGGCATCTACATCGGCGGCGGCATCCCGCCGCGCATCCTGCCGTTCCTGATGGGCGAGCGCTTCCGGCGCGCCTTCCTCAACAAGGGGCGTTTCGCGCGCCTGCTGGAAAACGTGCCGGTGTACGTCATCATGAACCCCAAGGCGGCGCTGCTGGGCGCGGCGGCCTACGGCCTGGAGAAACACGCGCGCGGCTGAACGCTCACCCTGCCCGGCGGCGCGGCCCAGTGTTAAGATGCAGCATCTGCGTTTACAGGCGAACTCTTTGGGGAACCGATATGGCCAACAAATATCAGGAGCTGGTCGCCCACCTGGGCGAGATCACCAACCTCAACCGCGCCGCCGCCGTCCTGGGCTGGGATCAGCAGGTGAACATGCCCGCCGGCGGCGCTGAGGCGCGCGCCGCCCAACTGGCCACGCTGGCGCGCACAGCGCACGAGCTGTTCACGTCCGACACGACCGGCGGCCTGCTGGACGCCGCCGCGCGCGAGGTGGACGGCGCTGACTACGACTCCGACGAGGCCAGCCTGCTGCGCGTGGTGCGCCAGGACTACGACGAGCAGGTGCGCCTGCCGGCGGCGCTGGTGGCGGAGATGGTGCGCGAGACGACGCTGGCGCACAGCGTGTGGGCGCAGGCGCGCCAGGCCAACGACTTCGCCGCCTTCCTGCCGGCGCTGGAGCGCATCTTTGTGCTGGCGCAGCGAACCGCCGAGCACCTGGGCTATCAGGATCATCCGTATGACGCGCTGCTCGGCCAGTTCGAGCGCGGCATGACCACCGCCCAGGTGCGCGCGATTTTCGACAGCCACAAGCCGGCGCTGGTCGAGCTGATCGCCGCGGTCGGCCAGCGCGCTGACCGCGTGGACGCCGCCGCGCTGCACCAGCCGTTCGACATCGAAGCGCAGCGCGCCTTCGCCCTGGAGATTATCCGCGCTTACGGCTTCGACTTCGAGCGCGGGCGGCAGGACATCTCGGTGCACCCGTTCTGCACGAGCTTCTCGCGCGGGGACGTGCGCATCACCACGCGCTTCCAGCCCGATTTTCTTAACCCGGCGCTGTTCGGCATGATGCACGAAACCGGCCACGCCATGTACGAGCAGGGCATCGGCAGCCAGCTTGACAGCACGCCGCTGGCCGGCGGCACGTCGCTGGCCGTCCACGAGTCGCAGTCGCGCCTGTGGGAAAACCTGGTCGGCCGCAGCCGCGCCTTCTGGTCGTGGGCGCTGCCGCGCCTGCAGCAGACCTTCCCCGGCCAGCTTGGCGGCGTGGACCTGGACACCTTCTACCGCGCGATCAACAAAGTCGAGCGGTCGTTTATCCGCGTCGAGGCCGACGAGGCCACCTACAACCTGCACATCATGCTGCGCTTCGACCTTGAGACAGCCGTGTTGGGCGGCAAGCTGCGCCCGGCGGACCTGGCGCGCGAGTGGAACGACCGCTTCGAGGCCCTGTTCGGCGTGCGCCCGCCCAACGACGCCCAGGGCGCGCTCCAGGACGTGCACTGGTCGGCGGGCATCATGGGCTATTTCCCGACTTACGCGCTGGGCAACCTGCTGTCGGTGCAGTATTACAACAAAGCGGTGCAGGAACACCCGTCGCTCCCGGACGAAATCGCCGCCGGGCAGTTCGACACGCTGCGCGGCTGGATGACGGAGAAGATTTACCAGCACGGGCGCAAATTCACGTCCGACGAGCTGACGCGGCGCATCACCGGCGAGGGCATCCAGGCGCGCGATTACATCGCCTACCTGCAAACCAAGCTGGGCGACATCTACGGGCTGTAAAGGCTGGCCCGCGCCCTGAACCCCGCTGCCTGGAGAGGGCGGGCTATCAGGCGTAGGTATTTATCAGGATGGGCGCTGTATGCCAACCCCAATCCCCGGCCCTTCCCCTGCGTTAGCGGGGGAAGGGTGCAGGATGGTGCACAACGGGCCGCAAGTCCCCTCCCTGCGCCAGCGACCGCAGATAAGTCCCCTCCCTG
>CAZDVL010000103.1:0-8227 GCA_964508745.1 uncultured Anaerolineaceae bacterium
AACGAACCCTGGCTGTCGTCGGCGCTGGCGCTGGTGGGCGAGACGCTGGCGCGGCTGGCGGCGGCGGGCGTCCCGGCGGAGAAAACCGCGCTGCTGGGGTTCTCGCAGGGGGCGTGCCTGGCGCTGGAGTACGCCGCGCGCTACGCCCGGCGCTACGGCGGCGTGATCGCTTTCACCGGCGGGCTGATCGGCCCGGAGGGCGCGCCGCGCGCGGACGCGGGCACGCTGGCCGGCACGCCGGTGTTTATCAGCAGCGGCGACAGGGACCCGCATGTGCCGCTGCCGCGCGTGTGGCACGCGGCTGAGGTGCTGACGGCGCTGGGCGGCAGCGTCACCGAGCGCATCTACCCACGGATGGCGCACACCGTCAGTGACGACGAGCTGGCGTTCGCGCGCGGGCGGCTGGCCGCGCTGGTTGATTGATTGCAGGTTACGTATCGCGCCGCGTCCAAACCGGGCGCGGCGCTTTTTGTTCCCGCGTTTCTGCGACTCTGGTGGTAGAATCGTGGCGTGACTGGGCTTCAGGCGCTGGTTAAGGGGAGTTTTGAAAAATGCAGACAGATTTGCGGGGCCGCGACCTCATCACGACGCAGGAGTGGACGCGGGACGAGATTGACACGCTGTTGGATGTCGCCTGGGACTTGAAGCGCAAACGCGCGACCGGCGAGCCGCACGCTTACCTGCGCGACAAAGTGCTGGCGATGCTGTTCTTCTTCACCAGCACGCGCACCCGCGCCAGCTTCGAGGCCGGGATGGCGCAGCTTGGCGGGCACGCCATGTTCATTGACAGCGAGACAACCCAGATTTCACACGGCGACACGGCCAAGGAGATCGGCGAGATTCTGGGCCGCTACAGCGACGGCATCGCCATCCGCCAGTGCGACTGGAACTTCGGCAGCCAGTACATCCGCGAGGTGGCGGCGGCCAGCCGCGTGCCGGTGCTGAACATGCAGTGCGACGTGTACCATCCGTTCCAGATTCTGGCCGACCTGATGACCATCAGCGAGCGCTTCGGGCGCGACCTGCGCGGCAGGACGATCAACGTGAGCTGGGCCTACGCCGCCAGCTACCAGAAGCCGATCTCGGTGCCGCAGAGCCTGGTGCTGCTGATGACGCGCTTCGGCATGAACGTGCGCCTGACGCACCCGCCGGAGTACAAGCTCATGCCGGACATCGTGGAGCAGGCGAAGGAGAACACGCGCAAAAACGGCGGCTCGTTCGAGATTCTGGACGACTTCGACGCCGGCTTTAAAGGCGCGGACATCGTCTACCCGAAAAGCTGGGGGTCGTGGCTGACGACCGAGGACAAAGAGGAGTCCGCCAAGATTGGCAAGAAGTACACCCACTGGATCACGGACGAAAAGCGCATGGCGCTGGCGCAGGATCACGCTATTTATATGCACTGTCTGCCGGCGGATCGCAACATCGAGGTGACCGACGGCGTGATTGACGGGCCGCAGAGCGTCGTCTACGACGAGGCGGAGAACCGGCTGCACGCGCAGAAGGCGGCCATGCTGCTGACGATGCGCTAGAACTGACCAGCCGCCAGCGGCCAGGCCGGGCGCTGGCGGCGATTTTGCGTAACATGAGCATCCCACAACGGTGAACCACGCATGACTTTGACGCGCAGCAGACGCATCGCGCTGTTCACGGCCATTCTGCTGCTGGCCGCCGCCGTGCGCATCGTGCACATCGGCGACCAGAGCATGTGGCTGGACGAGGGCATCGCGTACTGGAACCAGAAGCAGCCCGACCTGATTCACGAGCTGGCGACCAAGGATGTGCACCCGCCGCTGTACTTCGCCGCGCTCAGCCTGTGGGTGGACCTCACCGGCATCACGCCGCTGGCGCTGCGCATGTCGTCGGCGCTGGTATCCATGCTCAATGTCGCGCTGGTGGCGGCGCTGGCGCGCACGCTGCGCCGCGACAGCACCGCGCCGGAGCGCGCGCTCATCCCGCTGCTGGCGGCGCTGCTGCTGGCGCTGTTCGACCCTGAAATCTCGCTGGCGCAGGACGCGCGCATGTACGCGCTGCGCACGCTGGAAACGCTGCTGGCGTTTTACTGCTATGTGCGGTTCACGCGCCAGCCGCGCGCGCTGTGGGGGGCGGGGCTGGTGGCGGCGCTGGCGGCGCTGCTGCACACGCATTACGTCGGCGCGTTTGTGCTGCCAGCGCTGGGCCTGCACGCGCTGATCTTTCAGCGCGGGCGGGTGCGCGTCGGCGTGATCGCGCTGCTGGCGCTGAGCGTCGGCCTGTTTATGCCCTGGTTTCTGGCCTATGGCTGGCAGCAGCGGCTCAACGACACCGGCATCATGGCCGCGCTGCCCAACACCTGGGCGACGTTCGTCGAGATCGGGCACAAGTATTTCAGCCAGATGTGGCCGGTCATGTTCGGCCTGCTGCTGCTGGGGCTGGTGCGGCTCGACGACGCCGGCGGCGGGCCGGTGCGCGTCCGCTGGCGGCCCTTCGGCAGCAGCGCGCTGCTGCTGCTGTGGTTCACGCTGCCGGTCGCGCTGACGGTGGCCGCCAACTTCGTCTACGACTTCCTCTCGCCCCGGCGTATCCTGCTGGTCGCGCCTGCTATCAGCGTGCTGACGGCGCGCGGGCTGGCAAACTTCCGCCAGCCGGCGCGCGCCTTTCTCGTCGGCGCGATTGTCGTGTACAGCCTGGCCACCGTGGACGACTACTACCCCAAAGCGCCCTGGGACGCGGTCGGCGCCAACCTGGCGCGCTACGCCGCCCTCGACGACCTGGTGCTGATGGAGATTTACCGCGACGACTTCACGTTCGACTATTATGTGGATTACCTGCTGTCGCCGGACACCCCGCGCGAGTCGCTGCGGCGCTGGCGCGAGGACCGCGCGGATGAATACCCCGCCGCGCTGATTGAGCAGATGCAGGCCGCGCCGGTCATCTGGCTGGTGCACTGGAGTCCCGATGACTCGGCCTTTCGTTTTCTGGCGCAGACCGGCCACGAGCAGACGGCGCTGATGACGGTGGATCACTGGGGGAACGACCTCAACCTGTACCGCTTCGACCAACTGCCGGACGGCACGGTGGCGGCGTTCGCCAACGGCATGACGCTGCGCCGGGCCGAGATCGTCGGCGGGCGCGTTGACCTGTGGTGGCGCGCCGACGGACCGCTGGCACACGACTACACCACGTCGGTGTTTCTGCTGGACGCGGCGGGCGCGCTGGTGGCGCAGCACGACTCGTTCCCGTTTGAGGGCGCGCGCCCCACGACCGCCTGGGCGCTGGGCGAAACCGTCTACGACCCGCACCCGCTGGACCTCAGCGGGCTGCCGCCGGGCGCGTACAGCGTCAACGTGCAGGTGTACACCTACTTCGACGGGCAGAAGCAGCCCACGCGCGACGGCGACCCCTGGGTGACGATTGGCACGATTGTGCGGTGAGCTGCGGAGCAAAAATGCTCAAAAAACGGGCGCTCAGGTTAAAATAGACGAAGTTTCACTGAGATTGTTTTACGACAGACTGAGAGCTTTGGATGATCGAAAAACTGGCTATCGTCGCTATTGGCGGCAACTCGCTGATTGAGGACCCGAAGCAGCCCGGCATCGGCCGCCAGTGGGACGCGGCGCGCAAGACGTGCGAGCACATCGCGGACATGGTGGCGGACGGCTGGCAGGTGGTGGTCACGCACGGCAACGGCCCGCAGGTGGGCTACATTCTGCGGCGCAGCGAGATCGCCGCCAGGGAAGGCGGCGTGCACGACGTGCCGCTGGACCTGATTGTGGCCGACACGCAGGGCAGCATCGGCTACATGCTCCAGCAGGGGCTGGACGACGCGCTGCGGCGGCGCGGCCTCAACCGCACGTGCGCCACCGTCGTCACGCAGATGCGCGTGGACGCCGACGACCCGGCCTTTCAGAACCCGACCAAGCCGATTGGCGGCTTTATGTCCGAGGCCGAGGCGCGGCGCTTCGAGGCTGAGGGCTGGCAGGTGATGGAGGACGCCGGGCGCGGCTGGCGGCGGATCGTGGCGTCGCCGGCGCCGCGCGCCATCCAGGAAATCAACGCTATCCAGGCGCTGATGCTCAGCGGCTACGTCGTGATCGCCTGCGGCGGCGGCGGCATCCCGGTGGTGCGCCAGCCGGACGGCAGCCTGCGCGGCGTCTACGCCGTCATTGACAAGGACCGCGCCAGCGCGCTGCTGGCGCTGACGCTGCGCGCTGACCTGCTGCTGATTTCGACCGGCGTCGAGAAGGTGGCGCTGGACTTCAACACGCCGCAGCAGCGCAGCCTGGACCGGCTGACGCTGGCCGAGGCGCGCCAGTACATCGCTGAAGGCCATTTCGGCGTGGGCAGCATGCTGCCGAAGGTCGAGGCGGCGGCGGAGTTTGTGCAGAACGGCGGTCCCCGCGCCGTGATTACCAGCCCCGCCAACGTCACGCGGGCGCTGCGC
This sequence comes from uncultured Anaerolineaceae bacterium, assembly GCA_964508745.1. Taxonomy (GTDB): domain Bacteria; phylum Chloroflexota; class Anaerolineae; order Aggregatilineales; family Phototrophicaceae; genus DAOTWC01. The sequence continues at coordinate 4,424 of CAZDVL010000103.1, forward strand.
GGCCTGACCGGCACGCAGATCGTGCCCGCGTAGGGCCGGCGCGATGACTGACGTTTACGAACTGCGCTGCCCGCTGTGCGGGCGTTCGTACCGCCCGCGCGACGTGCGCTACACCTGCCCGGCCTGCGGCGAGGTGGGCACGCTCGACGTGCTCTACGACTATGACACGCTCAGGCGGCGGCTGGACCGGCGGCGGCTGGCGCACCTGCCAGACACGGGGCTGTGGCGCTACAGCGCGCTGCTGCCGATCGCGTCGAACGCGGCGCTGCCGCCGCTGCGCGTGGGCTGGACGCCGCTGTACGACGCGCCCCGGCTGGCCGCCGACCTGGGCATCGGCCGGGCGTGGGTCAAGGACGAGGGGCAGAACCCGACCGGGTCGCTGAAGGACCGGGCCAGCGCGCTGATTGTCGCGCGAGCGCAGGCGGATGGCTTTCCCATAGTCAGCGCGGCCAGCACCGGCAACGCGGCGGCGGCGCTGGCCGGGCTGGCCGCCTCGGTGGGGCAGCAGGTCATCATCTTTGTGCCGGCCAGCGCGCCGGAGGCCAAGATCGCGCAGCTTCTGGTGTACGGGGCGCGCGTGCTGCTGATCGAGGGCAGCTACGACCAGGCGTTTGACCTGTGCCTGTCGCTGTCGGTGGAGCAGGGCTGGTACTGCCGCAACACGGGCGTTAACCCTTACACGGCGGAGGGCAAGAAAACCGCCGCGCTGGAGATCGCCGAGCAGCTTAGCTGGCGCGTGCCTGACGTGGTGGTTGTGAGCGTGGGCGATGGGAACATTATCGGCGGCGTGCACAAAGGCTTCGCCGATCTGCATCGCCTGGGCTGGATAGAGCGGATTCCGCGCCTGATCGGTGTACAAGCAGCAGGCAGTTCGGCGCTGGTGGACGCCTGGCAGCGCGGGCTGAGCGCCGCCGAGATGCTTCCGATGCCCGCCGACACCGTCGCCGACAGCATTTCCGCCGCGCTGCCGCGCGACCGCCTCAAGGCGCTGCGCGCGGTGCGCGAGACAGAGGGCGCGTTCGTCGCCGTGCCGGACGCCGACATCGTCGCGGCGATACCGCGCCTGGCGCGGCTGACCGGCGTGTTCGCAGAGCCGGCGGCGGCGGCAGTTTACGCTGGCGCGCGGCTTGCAGTACAATCAGGGGTGATCCGCCCTGGTGAAAGTGCGCTGCTGCTGGTGACCGGCAGCGGCCTGAAGGATGTGCGACGGGCACAGGAGGCGGTCGGCAGGGCCGCGCGCGCCCAGCCAGACCCGGCTTCTGTCAGACAGGTATTAAAGAGTGTGTGAGGCCAGATGAGCGAACAACCGCGTTACTCGATAGTCGCGCCGATCTACAACGAAGAAGGCAACATCCAGGTGCTGTACGAGCGCCTCAGCGCCGTGATGGACTCCACCGGCGAAAGCTGGGAGCTGGTGACGATCAACGACGGCAGCCGCGACCGGTCGCTGGAGCTGCTGCAGGAGCTGGCGGGCCGGGACCCGCGCGTGAAGGTGCTGAACTTCGCGCGCAACTTCGGCCACCAGATCGCCGTGACCGCCGGGCTGGACCACACCAGCGGCGACGCCGCCATCGTGATTGACGCCGACCTGCAGGACCCGCCGGAGATGATCCTGGAGATGGTCGAGCGCTGGAAGGCCGGCTACCAGGTGGTCTATGCGGTGCGCGAGGAACGCAAGGGCGAAAGCTGGTTCAAGCTGCTGACGGCCAAAATCTTCTACCGGCTCATCTACCGCATCACCGACGTGGACATCCCGATGGACACCGGCGACTTTCGCCTGATGGACCGCAAGGTGGTGGATGCCCTCAATTCCATGCGCGAGCACAACCGCTTCATTCGCGGCATGACCAGTTGGATCGGCTTCAAGCAGACAGGGATCACCTACGTCCGCGACGCGCGTTATTCCGGCGAAACCAAGTATCCCTTTAAGAAGATGGTGCGCTTCGCGATGGACGCCATCACCGGGTTTTCGTACTTCCCGCTTCAGGTGATGATTTATGTGAGCTTTGTGCTGGGCACGCTGGCCGTGCTGGCGGTGCCGATCATCGCCGTGCTGCGGCTGGTTGTCGGAACGCAGTTCCTGGGCGGGCAGGTGACGACCATCGTGCTGCTGCTGCTGCTGAGCGCGTTCCAGCTCTTTTTCCTGTTTGTGATGGGGCAGTATGTGGCGCGCATCTACGACGAGTCGCGCGGCAGGCCGCTGTACATCCTGGCGGATCGCATCGGCTTTGACGGCCAGCCGCCCGCTGTGCGCGCCGCGCCCGTTGAATCCGCCGCCAGCCCAGAGTTGTAAAGGACCGCAGGTATGTCAGGCGATGGCGACGACGCCCGCAGTCGGGTTGATCTGTACCGCCAGATTGTGCTTCAGTACGAGCAGATTAACACCGAGATCGCGGCCCTGTTCGCGCGCGGCGGCGGCTCTGAGAACATGACGCACGATGACCGTATGCGCTACAAGAAGCTCTCGCGCCGCCGCGACGAGCTGCAAAATGAGATGCGCGTGCTGGAACAGCAGCTTCTTGACGACGACAGCGACACCTGAACGGAGTGCATTGTGATTACTGGCCCGACCTTCGAAGAAATGCTTCACCCCTGGGAGATTGCGCCGGAGACGCGCCGCCAGGCGCTGGCCGCGCGCGCGGCAGACCCGCTGGACCCGATCAACCTGTACAACATCACCTGGCGCGACGCGCACGACCGCATCTATTACCTGCTGCTGCCGGAGGCGCTGACCGGCGTGAAAGCGCCGATCGCGCTGCTGTACGGGCGCGAATTTCCGACCGGCAGCCACAAGGTCGGCGCGGCTTACTCGGTGCTGCTGGAAAAGGAACTGTACGGCGAGGTGGACCCGTTCGTTCACAGGCTGGTGTGGCCCTCAACGGGCAACTACGGCATTGGCGGGGCGTGGGTCGGCTGCCGCATGGGCTGCCAGAGCCTGGTGATTCTGCCGCAGGGCATGAGCCGTGAGCGCTTCGAGCGCATCGAAAGCTATGGGGCGAGCATCGTCAGGACGGCCGGCTCGGAGAGCAACGTCAAGGAAATTTACGACGAGACGCACCGCCAGCGCGCCGCCGACCCCAACGTGCGCGTGCTGAACCAGTTTGAGGTGATGGGCAACTACCGTTTCCACTATTTCGTGACCGGCGGCACGATTGTCGAGCTGGCGGCGGAGCTGGCCGGGCGCGGCGTCGGCAGCGGCAGCGTGGCGGCGTTTGTGTCGGCGATGGGCAGCGGCGGCACAATCGCCGCTGGCGACCGGCTGAAGCAGGAGTGGCCCGACCACAAGATCGTCGGCCTGGAACCGATCCAGTGCCCGACGCTCTACAGCAACGGCTACGGCGTGCACGACATCGAGGGCATCGGCGACAAGCACGTGACCTGGGTTCACAACGTCATGAACATGGACGCGCTGATGTGCATTGACGACCTGGAGAGCAAGCAGGGCTTGCAGGTGTTCGCCGAGCCGGCGGCGCGGCGCGCACTGGCGGCGCGCTACGGCGTGGACGCGGCGCTGCTGGAACAGTTCGGCGAACTGCTGGGCATCAGCAGCATCTGCAATATCCTGGGGGCTATCAAGACCGCGAAATATTACAATTACGGCGCGGACGACCTGATCGTGACGGTGGCGACCGACGGCATGGACCGCTACTACTCGGTGATGGACAGCATGGCCGAGCGCTATGGCCGCCTGGACGAGGCGGCGGCGGTGGGCCTGGTCGAGCGCGTGTTTCATGGCCAGCGCACCGACTGGATCATGCGCGGCACGCCGGAGGCGCGCGAGCGCTGGCACAACCTGAAGTACTA
>CAZDVL010000104.1:0-8197 GCA_964508745.1 uncultured Anaerolineaceae bacterium
CAGGGCCAGAGCTGCGCTTTGCGGCGCGCGCCGTTTGCTGTTATCCTTGCGCCTGTTGGATAATGTGTGAAAAGGTGCTGCTCGGTGTTGAACCTGCCCGCGTTCCGCCTCATTCTGCTGGCCCTGGCGGGGCTGGCCGCTGCCTGCACCGGCGCCGCCTCTGACGGCGTCGTCCAGGACGCGACCGCCACCCTTGCCCCGATTGTCAGTATGACGCCGCGCTTTACCGCGACGCCTGAATCGACCCGCACGCCGCTGCCCACGTTCACCTACACGCCGTCGGTCACGCCCATCCCGCCGACGCCTTCCGACACGCCCACGCCCACCGAAATCCCGCCGATCATCGGCAGCGTCGCCTCGCTGGATCGCATCAACGTGCGCGAAGGGCCGGATGTCAGCTTCGGCGCGTTTACGGCGCTGGCCCCCGGCACCCGCGTGATCGTCCTGGGGCAGAACCCGGACGGCAACTGGCTCAATATCCAGCTTGAGGGCGGCGACGAAGGCTGGGTCTCGGCCGCGCTCATCAGCATTCAGCAGCCGCCGACGCCGCTGCCCACCACCACGCCGCCGCCCGACCTGACCGCGCTGGCGCTGGGCACGCCGCTGCCCACCGCGCTCTTTGGCGGCGGGACGGTCACGCCGACGCCGCCGCGCGCCGCCGTCACGCCGACGCCGGTCACGGGCGCGCCAGAGGCCGCCGGCGACGGCAGCGCGACGCCTTCGCTGCCGATCATTGATGTCAGCGCCATCAACCTGACGGCGACCGCGCTGGCCGGCGGGATCATCGCGCGGCCCGGCAGCCCGACCGCCGCCGCCACCGCCGCGCCCGGCCAGGCCCTCACGCCCACCGCGCAGGGCGGGGTCGGCGGCGAAGGCAGCGCGTCGGCGCAGGAAGGCGTGGACGTGCTGGCCTACTGCAACGACCTGTTTTACGGGCGGCCCGCGCCAACCAGTCTGCAGCCGGGGGCCACGATTGATGTGTGGTGGGGCTGGTTCGCCAAAACCGAGGCGCAGGTCCGCGACCACCTGGCGAACGCGATCTACGACGTGGCCATTGACGGCGTGCCCATCCGCGAGTGGCAGCAGTACCGCGGCGCGATCCGCCGCGAGAGCGACGACAACTTCCACGTGTACTGGTATGTGCCCGCCGGGCCGCTGGCCGCCGGCGAGCACGAAATCACCTACACCGTCACCTGGCGCAGCCGCATCAGCGACGGCTACGCCGAGTTCGGCCCCGACACGCCCAACCCGCTCCAGAGCGGGCGCTGCACCTTCACGGTGCGGGCGAACTGACCGTGGCCGACGACCGCGCGCGCTTCGACCGCTTTCACCGCGCCTACGCCAGCGCCGAGCCGCCCACCTGGGATTCGGGCGTCGTCCCGCCGGAGGTGCGCGCGCTGGTGGCGGGCGGCGCGCCGCTGGCGCCGGGGCGCGCGCTCGATGTCGGCTGCGGCACGGGCGTCAGCAGCGTGTACCTGGCGGCCAACGGCTGGCAGGTCACCGGCGTGGACTGGGTCGAGGCGGCGCTGACGCGGGCGCAGGCGCGCGCGCTGGCCGCCGGCCTCAGCCCGGACAACCCGCGCTTCGTGCGCGCCGACGCCAGCGCGCCGGGCTTCCTGCCCGCGCACCCGCCGCTGGCGCTGTGGCTGGACATCGGCTGTCTGCACGGTTTTTCCGCTGAGGGCCGCGCGCGCTACGCCGCGCACGCGGCGCGGCTGGTCGCGCCGGGGGGCACGCTGCTGCTCTACGCCTTCGGCCCGCTGGAGCTGGACGGCCAGGCCGCCGGGCTGGCGCAGGCGGAGGTCGAAACGCTGTTCGGCGCGGCCTTCACGCTGGCGGCGGCGCTGCACGGCCGCGAGGCCACCGACAACACGCGCCCGTCGGCCTGGTACACGCTGCGGCGGCGCTGAGGCGGCGCTACAGCAGCATGCGCGGGCGCGCGCGCAGCGCGGCGATCACCTCGCGGTCGGCGCGGCCAAACGTGTACAGCCCCAGGTCGTCGGGCACGGCCCAGGCCCAGTCGCGCACGCCCAGCGTCTGCGGCGGCCCGCTGACATAGCGGCAGGTGAAGGCGTGCAGCGTGATCTTAAAGTGGGTGAAGCTGTGCCGCACGACGGTGAACAGCTCGCGCACCTCCACCTCAATCGCCAGCTCCTCGCGCAGTTCGCGCTGTAAACAGCCCTCCAGCGTTTCGCCCGGCTCGCGCTTGCCGCCGGGAAACTCCCACAGGCCGCCTAACAGCCCGTCCAGCGGGCGCTGCGCGATCAGCAGCTTGTTGTTGTCGTTCCAGATCAGCCCGGCGGTCACGTCGTGGTGCGGGCTGGGCGCGCGGCGCGTTTTGACCGGGCGGCTGGCCTGCGTGCCGGCGGCGCAGGCCTGGCAGTAGGGGCGCAGCGGGCAGGCGTCGCACAGCGGCGCGCGCGGCCGGCACACTGTCCGCCCCAGCTCCATCAGCGCCTGGTTGTAATCGCCGGGGCGCTCCGGCGGCAGCCAGCGCGCCGCCAGCGCCCACAGGTCGGCCCTGGTCTGCGGCAGGCTGATGTCGGCGGTGAGGTCGGTCAGGCGGGCGAACACGCGCATCACGTTGCCGTCCAGCGCCGGCGCGCGCTGGCCGAAGGCGATGCTGGCGACCGCGCCCGCCGTGTACGGGCCGACGCCGGGAAGCTGGCGCAGGCCGTCGGCGGTGGTGGGGAAGTGGCCGCCCAGGTCGCTGACGATGATTTTAGCGGCCCGGTGCAGGCTGCGGGCGCGGCTGTAGTAGCCCAGGCCCTCCCACAGCTTCAGGACGGCGGCCAGCGGCGCGGCGGCCAGCGCCTCGACGCTGGGCAGCGCCTCAAGAAAGCGCTCGTAATAGGGGATCGCCGTTTCGACCTGGGTCTGCTGGAGCATAATCTCCGACAGCCAGATGCGGTACGGCTCAGGGGCGCGCCGCCAGGGCAGGTCGGCGGCGGCGCGGTCATACCAGGCGAGCAGGTCAGCGGCGAAGGCGGCCCCGTCAGACATCGGCCTCAGGCCTCGGCCGGGGCGCTGTCGCCCCGTTGTTCGGGGAAGCCGCAGCGCCCGCGCAGCAGCACGAAGCGCACCGGCAGCAGCTTTTCGATACGCCAGGTCTCGCCCTGGCGGGTGACGCGCAGCAGGTCCTGCTTGTCGCGCGTCCCTACCGGGATCACCAGCCGTCCGCCGTCAGGCGCGAGCTGTGTCCGCAGCGGGCCGGGGATAGAGGGGGCCGCCGCCGTGACAAGGATGGCGTCAAACGGGGCCGCGGCGGGCAGGCCGAGGCCGCCGTCGCCGACGTGAACCGCCACATTGGCGACGCCCAGCCGCGCCAGCCGTTCGCCGGCGGCGGCGGCCAGCCGGGGCAGGTACTCCAGCGTGCAGACGTGGGCCGCCAGCGCGCACAGCACCGCCGTCTGATAGCCTGAGCCGGCGCCGACCTCCAGCACGCGCTCGCTTCCGCGCAGGCACAGCGCCTCGGTCATCAGCGCGACGATGTACGGCTGCGAGATCGTCTGGCTGCCGGGGATCGGCAGCGGCCCGTCGTCATACGCCTGCGCCGCCAGGTCCGGGTGGACAAACAGATGCCGGGGCAGGCGGCGCATGACCGCCAGCACGCGCTGGTCGGCGATGCCGCGCGCCGCGAGCTGCGTCTCGACCATCTGCCGGCGCAGCGCCTGGTGGTCGTCGGGGGAAATGTGCATCCGCCTGGCCTTCCGCGCTGTGAAACGGTTTGAAAGTTTGCGTTTTCGTGGCAAACTTGAAAGCGGCAGCCCGGATGATTGATTGCGAGGGGACGATGCGCCGCGCTTCTGCTTTCATTATAGCCGCGATACTGGCCGCCGCCATGCTGCCGCTGGCCGCCCGCGATGGGGCCGCCGCGCAGGGCTTCGCCACCAACACGCCGCCGCCCACGCTGCCGGCGCTGGCCACCAACACGCCGCCGCCGCCCGTCACCACGCCGGCGGCCCCGCCGGGGCGCTTCGCGCTGCGCGCGTGGGCCGCGCGCGACCTGGCGCAGACGCTGGCCGGCTTCGTGGGCCGCCTGCGCCCCGGCGACGGCGAGGGCCAGCGCGCCGTCGCGCTGCTCCAGCACGAGCTGCGCCGCCGCGTCCTCGGCGCCCTGCGCGACGCCGCCGACCGCGCCCAACTGGTCGCCGCGCTGCTGGCGGCCCCGCCCGGCAGCGTGGACGCGCGCGCCGCCGTCCGCCCGCAGATCGCGGCGCTGCTGGCGCAGCGCGGCGCTGACGAAGCTGTGCTGGAGCTGGACGGTTTCAGCATCGAGATTCTGCCCGCCAACCTGGACGGCAGCGACCCCGCCGACGCCGTGATCCACGTGCGCTACCCGGCGGACCCGCTGGCGGCGGCGCGCTATGTGGATTACATGCTGGCCCGCGCGGACGCCGACGGGCGCCTCACGCTGCTGGAGTCCGACCCGCCGCTGCCCGCCGCGCCGCTGAACGACATCAGCGACCTGCTGCTGCTCAGCATCGCCGACCGCAGCGGCGATGGCCTGGACGAGGTGGCGCTGACGGCGTCAGTGGCCGGCGAGGTCAACCGGCGGCTGTACCTCTATGGGCTGCGCGGCGGCCAGGCAGTCAGCCTGGTCGAGCCGGGGCGCGAGATCGTTTATGGCGCGCTGGACAGCGCCGCTGCCGCCAGCGGCGCCATCCGCGCTAACGAATACCGTGTCGAATCTCAATTGTGGAACTGCCTGAGCCAGCGCCTTGTCACCTGGACGTGGGAGCAGAATTTCTGGCGGCCAGCGGCTGACAGCGGCGGGTTCGCGCTCCAGCCGACAACCGCGTGCCGCCTCTACGACGCCGGCCCCTATTACGACCTGCCGCCGGGCGACGCCATCGCCCGCCTGGACGCCATCGTCGCAACCGCGCCGCCGGAGGACGCCGCCGCGGTCGCCCAGGCGCAGGTGCTGAAGGCCATGCTCTACGCGCTGGCCGGCCAGCCAGAGATCGCCGCCGCGCAGATGCGCGCCGCGCTCAGCACCGACTCGGCGGTCGCGGCGCAGGTGGACGCCTTCTTCGCCGCCGCCGCCGCGCCCGACGCCCGCCCGATTCACCTGTGCGCCGCGCTGGAACAGGCCGGCGGCGCGTGCGATGTGGACCTGGCGCTGGCGCGCCTGTTCGCCGACGCGCCGCTGCGCCGCGACCGGCCGGTGGCCGAACAGCTCGCCGAACGCGGCATTGCGGTGCAGGAGGCGCTCACGCTGGCGCAGGTGGGCCGCGCCGCCCGCGAGCTGGTGCGCTTTGACCTGGGCGGCGAGCGCTGGTGGGCGTTCGCGCCGCTTGACCCGGACGTGTTCACCGCCGAGCGCAGCGCGCCCGCTGACGGCAGCGCGGCCCCGCCGCCGCCGGCCCTCAGCGACGCTGTGCCGGCCCTGTACCGCGCCCTGCTGGACGACGACAGCCCGGCGCGCGCGCTCAGCGCGCTGGAGACGGCGCTCAGCCGCAGCCCCGGCGCGGCGCTGACGCCGGAGCTGCTCTACCTGCGCGCCTACAGCTACGACCTGCTGGGCGACCGCACGCGCGCGCGCGACGGCTACTACGCGCTGTGGCAGGGCGCGCCGCGCAGCGTGTGGGGGCAGTTGGCCGCCGCGCACCTGGAACAACGCTGAACAACGTGCTACCCTTGTGACAGAGCCGGAAAGCCGGAAACAGCCCGCGCTGTACCTGATTGGAACTGCTGGATGAAACTTGTCACGTTTGCCCACAACGGCCGCACGCAGCTTGGCGAGCTGAGCGGCGACACCGTTCACGCCCTGTCTGTGCCCGACACCATGCGCATGGCCGAGCTGCTGCGGCGCGGCATCACGCCCACGCGCGTCAGCCAGCGCTTCCCGCTGGACAAGGTGGAGCTGCACGCCCCGCTGCTCCCCGGCAAGATCGTCGCCGTCGGCCGCAATTACGCCGCCCACGCCGCCGAAACCGGCAGCGACCTGCCGACGGCGCCGCTGCTGTTCGCCAAGTTCCCCAGCGCCGTCATCGGCCCGGATGCGGCGATCACCTGGGACACCGGCATCACGACCGAGGTGGACTGGGAAGGCGAGCTGGGCGTGGTCATCGGGCGGCGGGCGCGCGGCGTCAGCGCGGACGAGGCGCTGCGCTGCGTCTTTGGCTACACAGTCGCCAACGATGTCACCGCCCGCGACCTGCAGATGCGCGTTGACGCCCAGTGGACGCGCGGCAAAAGCCTGGACACGTTCTGCCCGCTGGGGCCGTACATCGTCACGCGCGACGAAGTGCCAGACCCGCAGGCGCTCACGGTGACGACCACCGTCAACGGCCAGACGATGCAGGACGGCAGCACCGCTGACATGATTTTCAATGTCGCCTACCTGGTGGCTTACTGCTCGCGCATGTTCACGCTGGAGCCGGGCGACCTCATTCTCACGGGGACGCCGCCGGGCGTTGGCGAGGGGATGAACCCGAAAACCTACCTCAAGGACGGCGACGTGGTGGCCGTCACCGTCTCTGGCATCGGCACGCTGACCAACCCGTGCCAGGCGGTCAGCCGGGACGACGCTTAGCGCGCCGGGCGCGGGAAGCCGTCAGTTGACGCCGGGCGCGCGCACGATCAGCACGGGCCGGTCAATGCGCTGGAGCAGGCCGGCGGCCACGCTGCCGTAAAACATGCGCGCCAGCCCGCTGCGGCCGTGGCTGGCCAGCGCGACCAGGTCGGCGTTTTCGTCGCTGGCGATCTGCGCGATCGTCTGCACGATGGGGCCGTAGCGCACGCGCGCGGTGGTCTCGATGCGCTGCTGGCGGAACTCGCCCTGTTTGGCCTCCAGGTAGCCTTCCGCCTCGGCCATCTGCTGCTTGATCAGGTCGCGGCTTACCTCCACCGGCAGACCCTCCAAACCGGAAGGCGACCCGGACGGGTCAACGACGCGGATGAACACGACCCGCGCCTGGTGACAGCGCGCCAGCGCCTCAACGTGCGGCAGAATTGCCTCTGCGCGGGCTGAACCGTCGAGCGGAACCACGATGGTCTGGTACATTGGGCTGTGTTGGCCTTCTCACTAAGCAGTCAATATAACTACAGCATATAGCGCAACGGCGGCGGCGTAAACCCTGACGTGACAATTGTCACCGGGCGGATGTTATCTCTGTGACGGCGGGCCGCCGCGCGGCGCCTTTCAGGGCAGCCAGGTGTTGACGAAGCGCACGCTGTCCACATAGTCGCCGTTGGCGGCGATCTCCCAGTGGAAGTGCGGGCCGCTGCTGCGCCCGGTGTCGCCGGTCACGCCGATGATCTGCCCGCGCGCCACCGTCTGGCCGCGCGTGACGTGAATCTGCGACAGGTGCGAATAGGTCGAATAAACGCCCGCGCCGTGGTCCACCGCGACCATGTTGCCGCGAATGTCCAGCCGCCCGGCGAACGCCACCTGCCCCGCCGCCGACGCCAGCACCGGCACGCCCAGCGTCGTGCGGATGTCCCAGCCGGTGTGGCGCGTCTGGAGCGTGCCGTTGAACGTGCGGAACGCGCCGAACGGTGACGTAAGTTCCGAGCTGAGGATGGGCAGCATGAAGCCGTCAGCGCCCCACAGGCGCTCTGGCGTGTGGCTGCTGAAGATGCTTTCCAGGCGCGCCATTTCGGCCCGTTCGATCTCTGCGTCCACCAGATAGGCGCGGTCGGGGGCCATCGTGATGTCCTGGAGGATGAAGCTGCCGGTCACGACCTCAACCTGCGTGCTGACGCTGGTGCGCTGGCCGGCGGCGTCCCAACTGAACACGGCCAGGTCGTACACGCGCGGATTCTGCTCCATCGAGACGGACAGCAGCGCGTACAGGCCGCCGTCGCCCCCGCGGAAGAAATCCACCAGCGTGTCGAGGAAGCGCGCCCTGGCCCCCTGCAGGCCGTCGCCGCGCACCTCGATCAGCCCGGCCGTGCCCTGCGGCAGGTTGGCGAAGTACAGCGCCAGCGTCAGGCCGTTTTCCTCGACAGCGGCGGCCGGCTGCGGGCGCGGGAGGGCGGTGGGCGTGACGGCGGGCAGCGGCGTGCCGACGGTCGGCGGCGGGGTGGGGTCGTCAATGCCCTGGGCGGAGGCTGGCGCGCTGAGCGTCAGGCTGAACGCGGCCAGCAGCACAGCGGATACGATTCGTTTCAACACCGGCGCGGCTTCCTATCGGCTGAACGGCAAACGCGCCCTAGCTTACAGCCAGAGCGGGCGCGTTGCAAGCGGGGG
>CAZDVL010000105.1:0-8166 GCA_964508745.1 uncultured Anaerolineaceae bacterium
GTTTCCTTGTCGTTGGCCCGCGCCGCTTCGATGCCCTCGCGCAGAAGCTGCTGGATGTCTTTTTGTTCGCTCACTGGTTTCCTCTCAGTTTCGGGCCAGGCGCAGCAGCGGGTCCGGCTGATAGTCAAGCGCCTGATAGTCGCTGTCATCCTGCGTCAGCCGCGTGACGGCGCTGCCGCGCAGGTCCACCGTGTACACCTGAAACACGTCCGCCTCGCGGTTCGAGGCGAAGGCCACCAGCCGGCTGTCGGGCGTGAAGGCCGGCGACCGGTCCTCGGCGCTGCCGTCGCCCGCCGTCAGCAGGTAGACGCCGTCGCCGTTGGGCTGGATGGTGTAGATGTCGGCGTCGCCGTTGGCGTCGTTGACAAAGGCGATCAGCCGGCCGTCGGGCGACCAGCGCGGCGCGAAGCTGCTGCCGCCGATGGCGGTCAGCGGCGTCGGGTTCTCGCCCAGCGCCGACATGCGGCGCAGCCGGGTGATGCCGGGGCTGTCCTGGTCCGACACGTACACGATCGTTTCGCCGTCGGGCGACCACGTCGGGTCGCGGTCGGTCACGCCGTCGTTGACGGTGACCTGGCGCAGGTTGTTGCCGTCCTCGGTGATGGTGTAGATTTCGTCGTCGCCGTCGGCGTCGCTGGCGAAGGCGATGCGCACGCCGTCCGGCGCCCAGGCCGGGCCAGAGACGGTGCTGCTGAGCGTCGTGATCTGGCGGGCGTCGTCCAGGTTGTCCGCCGGCGCGACGAACAGCTCGCTGCTGGTGGTCGTCAGCACGTCGTCGCCCTCGCCGGTGGTGGTCGTCGTCTCGCGCACGAAGGCGATCTTGCGCCCGGACGGGTCGTAGGCGGCGGCGACGATGCCGGCGCCCAGCAGGCGCGGGCGGCTGCCGTCGCCCGCCGCCGCGTACAGCGCCGGCTCGGCCTCGCCAGGGGCCAGGACGATCAGCAGCATGTTGAACGTGTCCAGCGGGTAGGGCGTGGCCGTCGGCGGCGGGGTCGGGCTGGCGGTGGGCGTGAAGGTTGGCGTGTACGTGGGCGGCAGGTTCACGGCGGTGGCGTCGAGCGTGACCAGCACGCCCAGAAACGGCGTCGCCGTGGCGGCGGCCGGGTTCGGCGTGCGCGTGGCGGTCGGGTTGAGCGCGGCCTCGGCGGTCGCCTGGTTGACGCCCGCGCCCGCGCCGCCGCCCAGCACGTTGACGACGACAAAGACCAGCAGCGCCAGCAGCGCCACGACAAACAGCGCGGCGATAATCAGGCGCAGCCCGCCAGAGCCGCCCGCGCTGGCCGCCGCTGCGGGCGCGCCGTCGGCGTTGAGCCGGGCCAGCGCCTCGCGGGCGCGCTGGTTGTTCGGGTTGATTTTGAGGACATTCTGCAGGCAGATGCGGCGCTCGCCCAGGCCGTCCACCACCGAGGCCAGCCACATCCAGGCGCTTTCGTTCTGCGGCGCGGCAGTAACCACCTGGCGCAGCAGCGCGCGGGCGGCCTCGCGGTCGCCGCGCCGCGCGGCCTCGATGCCCAGGTTCAGTTTTTCCTGTATATCAGCCGGGTTGGACACCAGGTTTCTCCCAGATGCAAAGGCAGATGGAGCGGGGCCGGGGCGCTCAGAAACGGATCGTGCCGGTGGCCACCGCCAGCAGCACGACCACCAGCAGCACGACCAGCACGCCGGCCACCATGCCGAAAATGAGCAGGGTGCGGTTCTCGCGCGAGGTGCGCTTGTAGGTCATGCGGTTCAGGGTGGTGCGGGCTTTCGCGTTGTCCGGGTTGATTTCCAGCACCCGTTCCAGCCATTTGCGCCGTTCAGCCTGGGTGCTGGCGATCTGCGCCATCCACAGCATGGCGCGCTCGTTGCGCCGGTCCTCGCTCAGCACGCGGCGCAGCATCACGCGCGCGCTCTCGGTGTTGCCGTCGCGGGCGCTGCGAATGGCCATGTTCAGCAGTTCTTCCCGGTTTGGCTGGTTGCTCTGTTTTGATGACTGTTCGACGGGCACGCTGCTCTCCCTGGACGGGCGTTGAGTCCTTACCTGTATTGTAATGTAAAACCGGGCCGCACAAATCGCCAGATGGTCCCTGGCGGGGCGGTCGGGCTTCCAAACTGCGTCCTCTTTACGATTGTAGCCGGAAAGTGTGTTGTTGGCACGTAAGAACGCGCCGCGCGCTGGGCGGCCGGCCCCCGGTGGACCTAGCCGCGCCTTTGAAGAAATCCGCCCGGCGGGTTACATTCGGCCCGACGGCAACCTGCGCACAGGGGGACACAGACGATGAAATACCGCACGTTTGGGCGCACCGGCTGGGCGGTCAGCGAGGTAGGCTACGGCATGTGGGCGATGGGCGGCGGCTGGGCGGATTCGGACGACGCCGAGTCGCTGGAGTCGCTGCACCGCGCGGTCGAGCTGGGCTGCACCTTTTTCGACACCGCCTGGGGCTATGGCGCGGGCCGCAGCGAGGGGCTGCTGGGCGAGCTGGTGCGCGCCCACCCTGACAAGCGGCTCTACACCGCCAGCAAAATTCCGCCGAAGAACTTCAGGTGGCCGTCGCGGCGCGGCTTCACGCTGGACGAGTGCTTCCCGCCGGAACACATCCGCGAGTACACCGAAAAGAGCCTGCAAAACCTGGGCCTGGACTCGCTTGACCTGATGCAGTTCCACGTGTGGGAGGACGCCTGGGCGCGCGATGAGCGCTGGCAGCGGGCGGTGGACGACCTCCGCCGCGAGGGGCTGATCCGCGCGGTGGGCGTCAGCGTCAACCGCTGGGAGCCGGACAACGTGCTCGACACGCTGCGCACCGGCGCGATTGACGCGGTGCAGGTGATCTACAACATCTTCGACCAGAACCCGGAGGACAGCCTGTTCCCGCTGTGCGCCGAGCTGGGCGTCGCCGTGATCGCCCGCGTGCCCTTCGACGAAGGCACGCTCACCGGCACGCTGACCAAAACAGCGACCTGGCCTGAGGGCGACTGGCGCGCGACCTATTTCGTGCCAGCGAACCTTAACGCCTCGGTGGACCGCGCTGAGGCGCTGCGCCCGCTGATCCCGGCGGGCATGACGATGCCGGAGCTGGCGCTGCGCTTCATCCTCGCCAACCCGAACGTCAGCACCGTGATTCCCGGCATGCGCAAGCTGCGCCACGTGGAGGCCAACATCGGCGCCAGCGACGGCCAGGCGCTGCCCGCTGAGCTGATCGGGAAGCTGCGCGCCCACCGCTGGGAGCGCGTGCCGACGAGCTGGTCGCAGTAAAGGGGCGCTTAAAGCGTCAGCTCAAGCTCGATCTCGTCGCGCAGCGGGATGTTGTCGAAGCCGAACAGCGGGATTTCCGGCTTAAGGCGGCGCGCCGCCTCCAGCGCGTTGGGGTAAAGCGCCGCCAGGTGGAAGCCGCGCTTCTGGTAGTAGCGCAGCGCGGCCATGTTGTCGTTGGTGACGACCAGCCACACGCGGCGGCAGCCCGCTTCCTGCGCGGCCACCCGGACCGCCTCCAGCAGCGCCGCGCCCACGCCCTGGCCCTCAACCAGGCTGTCAATGGTCACGACTTCGCAGGCGTCCTCGTCAATGCGGTAGGTGACCAGGCCGGCTGGCTCGGCCTGCTGCTGCTCATTTTCCTGCTCGGCGATAAAGCCGTCCAGCAGGTGGCCCAGGTAGACCTGCCCGCGCGTTACGATCCGTGTGGACCCCCAGCGCTTGTCGAGGAAATGCGCGATCCAGTTGCGGTCCGTTCGTTCAACAGGGCGGATCGTAAAACTGCTCACGGGCCGGTCCTCTCCGTGCGTGCTTGCCGCGCGACAAGCCTCTATCATACCGTTTCTTGCCCCTCGCGCGCTAATATTCTCGGCCCTGCCGCGCGCTCAACCCCCATGCGATTGGGGTAAAGCGGCGGGCGCGCCCCGGCTACAATGAAAACAGGCAGGCAGGCGATGGAGGATGTCCGATGAAGCGCCGATCCTGGACAAACCTGGCGCGGCTGGCGCTGGTCGCTGGCGCGCTGGCGCTGCTGCTGCCGGCGGCGGGCGTGGCGGCGCAGCAGACGCCGGTCGCGCCCGGCCACCCGGCGGTGGACCAGGTGGCCGGCGCTGCCCGCAGCGCGCTGCAGGCGGCGGCGCACGAGCTGGTGGCCCTGCTGGACACGCTGGCGCAGATGCCGCTGCCGCCGCTGCTGCGGCTGGCGCTGGCGGGGTGCGGGCTGGTGCTGGTGAGCGCGGGCTGGCGCATGAACCACACGGCGCTGATCGTGGTCGGCTTCGCGGCCGGGTCGGCGCTGGTCGCGCTGTACCTTTCGCGCGGCGGCGTGGCCGTCACCTTCTCCGCGCTGTTCCTGGGCGGGATAATCGGGGCTGGGATGAGCCTGTTCGTGTTCTACGTGGCGCTGTTCGCGCTGGGGTTCTACGCCGGGGCCGCGTTCATTCTGCTGGCCGCCGCGCCGCTGGGGCTGGCCCCGGTGACGGTGTTCGGCCTGCTGCTGGGCGGGCTGGCCAGCGGCGCGCTGCTGCTGACGCTGCGCGGGCCGCTGCTGCTGGCGATCGCCGCCGCCGCCGGCGGCCTGATGCTCAGCCTGGGCCTGGGCCTGGGGCTGCACTGGGCGGCGCTGTTCACGCTGGCGGGCCTGCTGGCGCAGAGCGCGCTGTCCGCCATCTTCCCCGTGCCCACGCCGCCCGGCTGGTGTCCGGCGGTGGAACCCTAGCGGCGCGTAAACGCTGCCTATGAATCGCGGCGCGCCCGGTATAAAGCGCGCGCGCGGCGGCGTCTAAAGGGCATAGATCACTGCGGAGAGCGAGGCTATGCCTGTTTTTGACACCCCCATCACCACTGACGACGCCAACCTGCGCAAGGTGCTGTCGCAGAAGCTGCCGGTGCTGCTGTACCTCTACGACAGCCGCCAGAAAAGCGACAAGCCGGGCGACGACGCCGTCGCCGGGCTGGCGAAGAAGCACGCCGGCGCGCTGCTGGTGGCGCGCGTGGACGCCGCCGCCAACCCCGAAACGCACCGCCAGTACGGCTCGCTGCCGCTGCCGGCGGTCATCACGCTGACGCCGGGCCTGTTCGGGCGCAAAACAAAGTCGCAGGCCGGCGGCGTCCGCCCCGCCGACATCCGCGCCCACGCCGATTTTCTGCTCGACAAAGGGCCAGCGCCGGCGGCGCGCCAGCCGCAGGCCGAGGCGCCGCGCCCGGCCAGCGGCGGCAAACAGGCCGCGCCCGCGCCCGTGACCGACGCCAGCTTCAAAAAGACGGTGCTCAACAGCGACCGCCCGGTGCTGGTGGACTTCTGGGCGCCCTGGTGCGGGCCGTGCCGCACGATCGCGCCGGTGCTGGAGGAGCTGGCGGCGCAGCACGGCGGGCGCGTGCGCATCGTCAAGCTCAATGTGGACGAAAACCCGGCGACGGCGCAGCAGTTCGGCGTGCGCTCGATTCCCACGCTGATCCTGTTCCGGGACGGCGAGGCGGTGCAGCGGCAGGTGGGGGCCAACGCCGGCGCGATCCGGCGCATGGTGGAGGGCGCGCTTTAGCGCCCCGCGTTCAGGCGCCATTTCAGGGCCATGCCCCACAGCAGCGGGCGCGACAGCGCCCACAGCAGCGCCGCCCGCGCCGCGCCGTGGTGCGCGCGCGTGTAGACGAGCAGGTCGCGGAAGTAGACGCGCGCCGCCAGCCACGAGCGCGTGACGGCTTTCTCGCGGTGGACGATGGGCGGCCCGGCCAGGAAGCGGAAGTGCGCCCCGGCGAAGCGCCACGCCAGGTCGTCCTCCGGGAAATAGAGCAGCAGCGCCTCGTTCAGGCACAGGTCGGCGCGGCGCATCAGCAGGCACGAGCCGGGCAGCACCGCCACGTCGCGGTCGGTCTCGCGGTCCCAGCCGTGATACCACTGGCGCATGTTGGCGCGCGCCCGCGCCGTGCGCAGCAGCGCGCCCAGCGGCGTGTGGTTGAGCAGCAGGTAGCTGTAGGTGGGTATCTGCGAGCAGGTGCGCTGCACGCTGCCGTCGGGGTAGCGCAGTTGGATCGTCGCGCCGGTGTATTCCGGGTGCGCGTCCATGAAGGCGACCAGCGCCTCCAGCGCCGCCGGCTGCGGGATCGTGTCCGGGTTGAGCAGCAGCACGTACTCGGCGCGCGCGGCGGCGATGCCGATGTTGTTGCCGGCGCAGAACCAGCGGTTTTCCGGCTGCGGCAGGTAATCTACCCAGGGGTAGACGCGCGGAACCGGCGCGGCGCTGCCGTCGTTGTCCACCACGATCACCTGCGGGCGCGGCGCGCACGTCTCCAGCGCCGCCAGGCAGGCGCGCAGGTCGGCCCAGGTGTTGTAATTAACGATCACCACTGACAGGCGCGATACGGCGTTCACTGGCCCTCGTGGTCAAACAGCAGGCTCATCATCATCAGGTCCAGAAACTCCCCCGCCTTATAGAACGCCTGCCGCCGCGTGCCCTCGTGCGCGAAGCCGAGCTTCTCGTACAGCGCGATCGCGCGGGCGTTGTCCGGGAATACCTGAAGCTCCAGCCGGCGGATGTTGGGGTTGGCCCGCGCCCAGTCAATCAGATACGCCATCATCGCCGTGCCCACGCCCTGGCGGCGGCGGTCGCGCCGCACGGTGATGCCCAGCTCGGCCGTGAAGCGGTAGCCCCGGCTGCCGGAACGGCAGGTTAGCTGGCTGATGATCGCGCCGCCCGCCTCCGCCACCAGAAACAGCGCTGTGGGCGACTGCGCGTACTCAGCGATGATGTTTTCCTCATCCTCCAGGCTGTAGGGAAACTCGTCCGCTGCCGCGAAGCCGATGCCGTTGTTCGGTTCGTCGGCCAGGGCGCGCACGTAAGCGATAACGCGGGCCGCGTCCCCCGGCACAGCTTCACGAATGATATAGTCAGCGTCCATCCGCTGTCAGCCTTCCGCCGCTGTCTGCCTGCGCGCCAGTGTACAGCAGGACGCGGCAGGTCTCAACTGTGGGCCGCGCCCGTTTTAGCCGCTGGCAAGGCCGCGCGTCTACAACTAAAATGATGCGAGACCGCCGCCCCTCAAGGAAGCGCCGCCCATGTTCGATGTGTCTGTGATCGTTGTGAACTGGAATGCCCAGGCGCTGCTGGCGAAGTGCCTGCGCCATGTGTACGACACAGTGCAGCGCGCCAGCTATGAGGTGATCGTCGTGGACAACAACTCCAGTGACGGCAGCCAGGACATGGTGCGGCGCGACTTCCCGGAAGCGATTCTGATCGCCAACAGCGACAACCGGGGTTTCGCCGCCGCCAACAACCAGGGCATCGCCATCAGCCAGGGGCGCTACGTGCTGCTGCTCAACAGCGACGCCTTTGTCGAGGGCGACACGGTTGACGCGATGGTCGCCTTTCTGGACGCGCGCCCTGAGGCCGGGATGGCGGCGTGCCGGCTGCTCTACGAGGACCGCAGCCTCCAGCGGTCGTGCAGCCGCTTCCCTACGCTGGAGACCGAGTTCTACACGGCGGTCGGGCTGGAGAAGCTGTTCCCGCATCACCGCGTGTTCGGCAAGTACCTGCTGGGCGACTGGGACTACGACGACATCCGCGCGGTGGACGTGATTATGGGCGCGTTCATGCTGGTGCGGCGCGAGGCCATCGCGCAGGTGGGCGCGATGGACGAGGGCTACTTCATGTACTCGGAGGAAGTGGACTGGTGCTACCGCTTCAGACAGGCGGGCTGGCAGATCTGGTTCAACCCGCAGGCGCAGGCGGTGCATCTGTGGGGCGGGACGAGCAAGCAGGTGCGCTGGGAGATGTTCATCGAGCTGTACCGCAGCCGCCTGCGCTTCTTCCGCCGCAGCTACGGCGCGCCGTCCGCCTTCCTGCTCAAGCTGATTCTGGGCGTCAACTGCCTGGTGCGCATCGTGCCCGGCGCGCTGTATTATCGCTCCGGCGGCAGCGCGGAACAGCGCCAGAAGCACGCCGCCTTCCGCCAGCTTCTCGTCCAGCTTCCCAGCCTGTAACCACACGCGCCGCGCGGTATACTGCTGCCGGATGCCGCAAGCGAGGATGGACGATGATTCCCTTCAACGACCTTAAACCGCTGCACGCGCTGCTGGCGGACGAACTCAACGCCGCCGCGCTGCGCGCGCTCAACAGCGGTTGGTATATCCTGGGGCCAGAGCTGGAGGCGTTCGAGGCCGCCTTCGCCGCCTGGCACGGCGTCGGCCACGCGGTCGGCGTCGCCAACGGGACCGACGCGAT
>CAZDVL010000106.1:0-8144 GCA_964508745.1 uncultured Anaerolineaceae bacterium
CACGCCGGCGGGCCTGCTGGCGCGCTTCACCGCCGAGGCGGAGCGCCTGGCGTGCCAGGTGACGGCTGTGCATGGCGACGACGCGGCCCGCGCGAGCGTGCTCGCCGCGCTGCGCGCGCACGGCGTCACGCACCTGCTGGCGTGGGATTTCGCGCACATCCCGCTGGCCGGCCTGGAGGACGCTGTGCGCGCCGCCGGCATCGCCATCACGTTCCCCGACGTGCGCGACGAGTTTCGCGCCGAGACGCTGGCGCACATCGAACCGGCCCAGGCCGGCCTCACCGGCGCGGACGCCGCCGCCGCTGCCACCGGCACGCTCGTCGTCAGCACTGGGCCGGGCCGCGGGCGCATCCCAACCGTGCTGCCGCCGCTGCACGTCGTCGTGATCGAGCAGCGGCAGATTGTCCCGCGCCTGGAGGATTGGGTGGCCGCGCAGCGCGCCGCCGGGCTGGTGGACATCCGCGCCAGCGCCAACCTGTGCCTCATCAGCGGCCCCAGCCGCACCGCCGACATCGAGAAAAACCTGGTCCTGGGGATGCACGGCCCCGGCGCGCTGCACATCGTCGTCAAGCAGTAGCGATGCTGGTCGTCTACGCGCCGCAGCACGCGCTGCACGACCCCCCGCGCGAGTTTCTGGAGGGGCGTTTCGCCCCCTATGCCGAGGCGCCCGCCCGCGCCGAGATCATCCTGCGCGCGCTGGCGGCGGCGGGCGTCGGCCCGCTGATCGCGCCGGACGATCACGGCCTGGCGCCGGTGCTGGCCGTCCACACGCCCGCTTACGTTGACCATCTGCGCACGCTTTACGGCCGCTGGGCCGCCGCCGGCGGCGCGCCCGAAGCCGCCTTCCCGGCGGCGTTCCCGCGGCCGGGGCTGGACCGCGCCTCGCGCGCGCCCTGGGCGCTGCCCGGCCTGTACAGCTTTGATATGTCGGCCCCGGTCACGGCGGGGACCTACACGGCCGCGCTGGCCGCCGCCCACTGCGCGCTCACCGGCGCGGCGCGCCTGCTGGCCGGCGAGCGCGCCGTCTACGCGCTGTGCCGCCCGCCCGGCCACCACGCCGCCGCCGACCTGATGGGCGGCTACTGCTACCTTAACAACGCCGCCATCGCCGCCCACTACCTGGCCGCGGACGGCGCGCGGCGCGTCGCCATCCTCGACATTGACGTGCACGCCGGCAACGGCACGCAGGCCATTTTCTACGAGCGCGCCGACGTGCTGTTTGTCTCGCTGCACGGCGCGCCAGACTGGGAATATCCATATTTCAGCGGCTACGCGGACCAGCGCGGCCAGGGCGCGGGGCTGGGTTTCACCGTGAATTTCCCGCTGGAAAAGGGCGTGGACGACGCGCGCTACCTGTCCGTATTGGCGGCGGCGCTGGCGCACATCCGCGCTTTCGCGCCGGATTACGTCGTGCTGTCAGCCGGCTTCGACACCTTCCACGCCGACCCGCTGGGCCAGTTCCGCCTGACAACGCCGGTCTACGGCGCGATCGGCGCGCAGGTGGCGGCGCTGGGCGCGCCGGTGCTGGCGGTACAGGAAGGCGGCTACGCGCGGGAGGCGCTGGGGGCGAACGCGGTCAGCCTGCTGCGCGGCTTAGAGGCCGGGCGCTGACGTTTGCGGCTCGTCCTCAGGCGCGAGCGGCCACGTGAAGCGGCACTCGCCGCTGCCGCCGCTGGGGACGGTGGCGCAGCGGGCGATGTTCTGCCCCGCGTACTGCACCGTGAACGTGGGGATAAGCGCGCCGTCCATCCCCTCGCGCCGCCAGAAAAAGAGGCGCGGCTCGATCAGCAGCGTGTCGCGCCCGTAGCGCTTGTCCGCCACCGGCTGGCACACGTCGGGGATCACAGGCGGCGCGCCCTGCAGCGCGATGAAAAAGCACCTGCCGGGCGGCAGGCTGTCGTTGGGGACGCTGTCGCCGGAGAAGTCGTCGCGGCCCGCCTGGGCGTCGCCGCGCGCGAAGTAAAGCGGCCGCGTCGCCAGCGCATAGCTGCCCTCGTTCACCAGCACAAACGAATTTTCGTCGTAAAACAGCGCCACCGGCGCGCCGCCGGGCAGAACGGCGGCGGGCGCGTCTGGCTCGTCCGCGCTGGGCGGCGCGCCCAACCCGTTGGCGATAAACAGCGCGGTGATCGCCAGCGCCGCCGCGATCATCAGCGCCAGCCCCAGCGGCAGGCCGCCGCGCCGGCGGGCCATCGGCGGCGTGGACGCCTGGCTTCTGTAGGTTTCAGCGCCCTCGACGCCCTCGACAGCCTCCGCCTCCACCTCCGCCGCTGCTGGCTCAGCGGGCGGCGCGGCGGTCGGCGCAGCAGCGCCCAGGCCGTAAGCCGCTTTCACCGCCTGCACCAGCGCGGCGGCCGTGCTGTGCCGCCGCGCCGGGTCTTTGTCCAGCGCGCGCAGCAGCTCGGTCTCGGCCGCCAGCGGGATGTCCGGGTTGAGGCTGCGCGGCGGCGGCGGCGCGTCGCTGATGTGGCTGAGGGCGATCTGCATCGGCGTTTCGCCGTTGAACGGCGTCTGCCCGGCGAGCATCTCGTACAGGATCACGCCCAGCGCGTAGATGTCGCTTTGCGGCAGGGCCTTGTTGGACGAGACCGCCTGTTCGGGCGCGATGTAGCGCGGCGTGCCGAAGGCGGTGCCCATCGTCGTTTCGGCGGCGGCGCGCAGCACCAGGCCGAAGTCGGTCAGCACGGCCTTGTCGTCCTTGTCGAGCAGGATGTTGGACGGCTTCACGTCGCGGTGGATGATGCCGGCGGCGTGCGCGTGGTCGAGCGCGGCGGCCACCTGCTCGCAGATGTGCAGCGCGCGCCCCACCGGCATCCGCCGGCCGCCGCGCTGGAGGCGCTTCAGCTCGGCGGCCAGGTCCTTGCCCTTGATGAGCTTCATCGCCAGGAAATAGACGCCGGCCTCTTCGCCGTACTGGTAGATGGTGATGATGTTTTCGTGTTCCAGCGCGGCCACCGCCCGCGCCTCGCGCCGGAAGCGCTGGGTCAGCGTGGTGTCGCTGGCGATCTGCACCTGCTCCAGCACCTTGACCGCCGCCTGCCGCTGAAGTTTGTGGTCCATGCCTTTGTAGATGCGGGCCATGCCCCCGGCCGCCAGCAGGCTGCTGAGGCGGTAATCGCCGAGCTGCTGGCCGATCAGCGGGTCTTTCAGGCGGTCAATGTCCTTGTCGTCGCTTGCCACAGTCACGTTGCGCGTCTCCCGACAGGCCGCAGCCAGCAGCAGGGGGTCAGGTTTTAGCGTCCAGATCGGGCATGATGCCCAGCTCCATCGCCTCAGAGAAGCCAATCGGGCCGCCCTTGTCGCGGCTCTGGCTGGCCAGCTCGCCCAGGGCTTCCGGGTCGAACAGCGAGTCGGCGGCGTCCAGGTTGAGCGTGTCGAGCTGGTCGAAGATGCTGGGGTCAAATTCCTCCAGCGGCTCCAGCCGGAACGGCTCTGGCTGTGGGGCGGCGACCTCGGCGGCGCGCGCGATCGGCTCCAGGCTGTTGTCTGGCTGGGCCTGTGGGGTGGTCTGCGTGCTGCGCTTGACGCGGCGCGGGCGCGCGTCCTCGCGGTCGGCGGCCGGCTTCTGGATGGTGTAGGCCGCCGCGCCCAGCAGCGCGATCAGGTCCTCGGCGGCGCGCCGCCCGAAGCGGTTCACCGCGCCGAACTGGCGGTTGCCGGCCTGGCCGTCGAAGATCAGGCACAGGAAATGGTGCAGCCCCACCGACAGGACAAACACGTCGTAGCTGTCGCCGTCGTAAAATTGCAGGGTTGAGGCGCGCCCGCCGACCAGCGCGCTCATGTCAATCGAGGTGGCGACCATCGGCAGCAGCGCCCGCGTGAGCTGTTCGCGGTCCAGGTAGCCGACCGCGCCGCGCTCCAGCAGCACGTCGCTGGCGCGGCTGGCCAGCACCACCGCCATCGCGCCGACATCGGTCAGCAGCGCGTCAATGATGGTGCGCGCCGCCGCGCTGTCAACTGTCGGGACCGGCCCCAGGTCCGGCGGCAGGGGCGCGTCGCCGCCGCCGCCGGGCGGTTTGAGCGCGGCGAACAGGTCGTCACCGTCCAGGGCGGCGGCCAGCACGCGCATGAACTGGTGAATGTCGAGCGGGCGGCGCAGGCAGACCACGCCGGCCTGCGCCAGGGCGTCCTCGTCCGCGTCGCCCGCGCTGGCCTCGGCCAGCAGGATCACGCCGGTGTCAGGCAGCAGCTTGCGCGCCTGGGCGGCGAGCTGCTGGCCGGTCAGGTTGTCGTCCAGCTCGAAGGCGGTCAGCAGCAGGGTGCAGGGGCGGTGTCTGATCTCGTCCAGCGCCTCGCCGGGCGCGGGGATGTCCACCAGGATCGCCGGGCACTCCAGCAGGTCCAGCGCGGCGCGCGCGATGCGCCCCACCTCCCCAGCAGGATCAACTGTTACAACACGCGGCCAGGCTCCCATACGCACATCCCGTCGGTTTTTCCGAATGTTTCCAGGTGCTAACCACCCTCATTATACTGCAAAAACCACGTTGAATTGGCTTGAGCCTGAAGGTTGCATTAAGAATTTATTCCTAGCACCGGCCGCTGCCGCCGGCGGCCCGCGGCACAATAATTTTGCACAACCGGCTTCCGCCCGTTATGATTATCATCAGGCAGGCATGCCATTAGTCACTTCTTTAAGGAGGAGGACCCCCCGTGACCCGTAAGAGTCTTTTTGTAGTGCTGCTCATCGTGCTGCTGGCGGCGTTTGCCGGCCAGGCCGGCGCCCAGGGCAAGTCGCTGACTGTTTCCTTCCCCCAGGAGCCAGACAGCCTCAACCCGCTGTACACCACCATGACGTTTTCCGATTACACTTACCAGCTTTTCCTGGCTGGGGCGTGGCAGTATGACGAGAGCTACAACCCGGTGCCGGTGCTGGTCGCAGAGATGCCCAGCGCCACCAACGGCGGCATCAACGAGGACGGCACCGTCTTCACGCTCAAACTGAAGGACGGCCTGCTCTGGTCTGACGGCGACCCGCTGGACTCGGCGGACTTCGTGTTCACCTGGGAAATGTGGATGTCGGAGGCCAACACGCCGCTGACGCGCTCCCCCTACGACCGCATCGCCAGCGTCGAAGCGCCCGACCCGCTGACCGTCGTCGTCAACTTCGACGCGCCCTACGCGCCCTGGCTGCGCCTGTTCAGCGAGGTGCTGCCGCAGCACGTGCTGGCCCCCGTCTTTGAGGCTGAGGGCAGCCTGGACAACGCTGAATTCAACCGCAGCCCCTCGGTCGCCAGCGGCCCCTACGTGCTGCAGGAGTGGAACTCTGGCAACTTCATCCGCTTCACGGCCAACCCCAACTTCGCGGGCGGCGTCGCCAAGATTGACACTGTGGTGGTCACGTTCATCCCCGACGACCAGGCTTACGTCGCCAGCCTGCTGGCCGGCGAGAGCGAGCTGGGCACGTTTGTGTCGCCCAGCGAAGTCGCCAACCTGGAGGCCGCCGGCCTGGACGTGCGCCTGATCGCCTCTGGCTACAACGAAGGCTGGTTCCTCAACGCTGGCCGCGGCCACGAGGCCCTGCAGGACGTGAACGTGCGCAAGGCTATCGGCCTGGGCTTCGACCGCTTCACCGTCGTCAAGGACCTGCTGGACGATGTGTTCCCGGTGACGGCGAGCTGGTGGGAGAACACCCCCTACGCCAACCCCAGCCTCGAACCCATCCCGTATGACCCCGCCGAAGCCAACCGCCTGCTCGACGAGGCCGGCTGGGTGGACAGCAACGGCAACGGCATCCGCGACAAGGACGGCGTGGAGCTTGAGCTGCGCTTCGTCGCCACCACGCGCCAGATTCGCCAGGACATTCAGGCGGTGGCGCAGCAGCAGCTTGCTGAAATTGGTGTCGGCATCCTCATCGAGAACTACGAGTCCAACATCTTCTTCAACGGCTACGCCGAAGGCGGCCCGGTGGCCACCGGCCAGTACGACATCGCCACCTGGTCGTCCGCGCCGGGCGACTTCCCCGACCCCGACACCAGCCGCTGGATCTGCTCTGAAATCCCCAGCGACGACTCTCCCGGCGGCGGCAACTGGAATTTCTACTGCGACCCGCGCATTGACGAGCTGACCACGCTCCAGACGCAGACCACCGACTATGACGCCCGCGTCGCGGTGTTCCACGAGCTTGACCAGCTTGTTTACGACGCCTACATCTGGCTCGGCGTGTGGTACGACGCTGACATCTGGGTGATCGGCAAAAACGTTGTCGGGGCCAACCCCAACGGCACGACGCCCTTCTGGGACATCGTCCACTGGGACAAGGCCGCCTAGTTTAGCTGTGATGAGCCGGGGCAGGGCTGGCGTGTCAGCAGCCCTGCCCCGGCGTTGTGGCGGGCTTTCAACCGCAGGCGTTCCGGGTGCGTGCCATGATTCGCTACATCGTTCGGCGGCTGCTTCAGGCGATTCCACTGCTGCTGCTCATCAGCATGATTCTGTTCGTGCTGATGCAGGCCGCCGGCGACCCGCTGGCGACGCTGGGCGGGCGGCAGCCGCCGCGCGCCGAGGATCGCGAGCGCCTGCGCCGCCAGCTTGGGCTGGACCAGCCGGTGCTGACGCAGTACGTCTACTGGCTGGTCGGCAACGACTGGGTGGTGGTTGACGCCGAGACCGGCGCCACCGGCACGCGCCGCGGCGCGCTGCGCGGCGACTTCGGCAACTCGCTGGTGACGCGCCAGCCGGCGATGAAGGTTATCGCGGAGCGCATGGGCAACACGCTGATCCTGATGGTGACCGCCGAGGTGCTGATCGTCGCCGTGTCGCTGACGGTGGGCATCGTGTCGGCGGTGCGCCAGTACAGCCTGCTCGACACGGTGCTGACGACCGCCGCCTTCGTCACCTACTCGATTCCCGTGTTCCTGATGGCGCTCATCCTGATGTACATCTTCGCCATCAAGTTTCGGAACTGGGGGCTGCCGTACCTGCCGATCAGCGGCATGTTCGACCCGACCATCGGCCCGACGCCGCAGCAGGTCATCGTGCACATGATCCTGCCGGTGCTGACGATCTCGCTCATCAGCATCGCCGGCTACAGCCGCTACGTCCGCTCGACCATGCTCGAAGTCATCAACTCGGACTACATCCGCACGGCCCGCGCCAAGGGCCTCAACGAGCGGCGCACGCTGGCCGTCCACGCCTTCAAGAACGCCTCGCTGCCAATCGTCACGCTCATCGGCCTGGACCTGCCTTTTCTGCTGGCCGGCGCGGTCGTGACCGAGACGATCTTCGCCTGGCCGGGCATGGGCCGCCTGTTTATTGACCATCTCAGCCGTTCCGACTTTCCGGTGCTGATGGGCCTGCTGATGCTGATTTCGGTGGCGGTGGTGCTGTTCCAACTGCTCACCGATGTTGTCTACACCTGGCTGGACCCGCGCATTCGCTTTTCGTAGACCGCGCAGGACGACATGACCTATGGCGACTAAAGCGTCCCCGGCCAGCGCACCGCCGGCCACCCTCAGCGAGACACACCCGCAGCGGCGGGTGGGGTCCTCGCGGCGCGCCCTGCGCCGCTTTATGCGCCACCGCGTCGCCGTCATTGGCGGGAGCATCCTGCTGTTTATCGCGCTGTTTGTGACCGTCGGCGCGCTGTTCTACAGCGAGGCCGACGCCAACTACAACAACACCAGCCAGCGGCTGCTGCCGCCCTCCGCCGAGCACCCGTTCGGCACCGACACCATCGGGCGCGACATCCTGGCGCGCATCATCTACGGCGGGCAGATCTCGCTGCTCATCGGCCTGACGGCGGTCAGCATGTCGGTGGCGCTGGGCACGACGGTCGGCGTGCTCTCTGGCTATTTCGGCGGCGTCCTTGACGGTGTGCTGATGCGCTTTACCGAGGCGATGCTCAGCATCCCGTCGCTGCTGCTGCTGCTGGTGATGGCGAAATTCTTCAGCGGGCGCATCCCCACGCAGGTGATTCTGGGGCGCACGTTCAGCGGCAGCGTGATCGTGATCGTCGTGATTATCGGCATCACAAGCTGGATGTACCTGGCGCGCATCGTGCGCTCCAGCGTGCTGTCCATCCGCGAGACCGAGTACGTGCTGGCCGCGCGCGCGCTGGGCGCGACCAACCGCCGCATCATCTTCGCCCACGTGCTGCCCAACACGCTGGCCCCGGTGATCGTGGCCGCCACGCTGGGCGTCGCCGCCGC
>CAZDVL010000107.1:0-7997 GCA_964508745.1 uncultured Anaerolineaceae bacterium
AGAGTTCGAGCGCGTAGCCGAGGTTGGGGCCGTAAAACTCCGACTTTGCTGTTGTATCCATCTGGCTCACAGTCACCGCGCAATCCGGTTTTATTAATCTGCGTTTACTTTATCAAAAACATTGTGTTCGGTCAAAACCGCGCCGCCCTGAAAGCGGTTGGCGCGCAGAAGACGCGGGCGTCGGGGGATTGGGAGGGGCGCGCAGCAGCCGTTGAACCCTGGGTGGGCTGTTGAGTCTTTCAGCCTGGTATCAGGCGCGACCATATGGCCCGGCGGCGCGGGCGTTTGGCATCACCCGGCCGGTGCAGAGGTGTCACCGGCCGGGATGCAGCCATGCGGTCAGGCCTCGTGAAGCGTCCAGCCGACCGTGGTTGCGAGGAAGGCAAGGAAGTCTGACTCCTCGGCGACCAGCCGGTCAATGTTGAGCGTCCCGTGGCCGGCCTTCGTCCCGAACCGCAGCAGGATCGGGTTCTGGCCGCTGTCGGCGGCCTGCAGCGCCGCCGTGAACTTGAGCGAGTGCATCGGCACGACGCGGTCATCGCCGTCCGCCGTCCAGATCAGCGTGGGCGGATACGTCGTGCCCGCCTTCAGGTTATGCAGCGGCGAGTACGCCAGTAAAGTGCGGAACTCCGTTTCGCTGGTGTCAGCGCAGCCATATTCGCCGGTCCACAGCCGCCCCGACGTGAACCGATGGTAGCGCAGCATGTCAATCACCGGCACGCCGCACAGCACCGCCCCGAACAGGTCAGGCCGCTGCGTCAGGCACGCCGCGACCAGCAGGCCGCCGTTGCTCATGCCGCGAATCGCCAAACGCGATGAGGACGTGTAGCCCGCGTGGATCAGCCACTCCGACGCCGCGATCATGTCGTCGAACACCTGCTGCTTGCGCTCAAGCATACCGCCCTTGTGCCACGCCTCGCCGTACTCGCCGCCGCCGCGCAGGTTCGCCATAGCAAAGACGCCGCCCTGCGTCAGCCACAGGTAATATGGCGCGTCGAACACCGGCGACACCGGCACGTCAAAGCCGCCGTAAGCGTACAACAGCGTCGGATTTGTGCCGTCAGGCTGCACCGACCGGTGGTGGACAATGAACATGGACACCGGCGTGCCATCGCTGGACGGGTAGAACACCTGGCGAGTCTCGAACTGGCTGGCGTCCACCGGCAGGCTGGACTCGTAGAACGTGCTCAGCGCTGCCGAGGCCGTGTCGTAGTGATAGATGCACGTTGGGTACAGGAACGACGTGTAGACGAACAGGAAATCCGGGTGCTGGGTGCTGGCTTCGAGAAGGTACGTCCCGACCGACCCCATGGCTGGCAGCGGAATGTCGCGCAGATAAACGCCGTCACGGCTGAAGACCTTCATGACGGTGTAGGCGTTGTGCAGGTAGACCACAACCAGCTGTTCCCCGGCAAGGCGCGCGCCAATGATCGTGTCGTCGCCTTCGGGGATCACCGTCCGCCACTTCGCCCGGTCGGGATCGGTGATGTCCAGCGTGATGATCGCCTTCTTTGGCGCGTCCAGCTTGGAGCTGAAGTAGAACGTCGTCCCCACGCTGCCGACGAACTCAAACTCTGACTCAAGCCCGGTGAACAACCGCACCACATCGCCGCCGCCGTCGGTGCGCAGGCAGCAGTAGGCGTTCGCGCCGATCGAGCCGGTCATGACGTTCAGCAGCAGGTACTGGCCGTCGTCGCTCCCCTGCGGGAAGAACACGTAGCTGGGCGTCTCTGGATCAGCAAACACCAGCGTGTCGGCGCTCTGCGGCGTGCCGACTCTGTGGAAATAAACGCTGCTGTTAAAATTGCCGGCGAGCATCGCTTCGCCCGCCGCCGGTTCGGCGAAGCGGTTGTAGAAGAACCCGCTGCCGTCGTCCCGCCAGGCGATTGACGTGAACTTGCACCACTTCAGCACATCGTCGAGGTCACGGCCGGTCGCCAGATCGCGCACGTGATACACCTGCCAGTCTGAGCCGCCATCCGACAGGCCGTAAGCCAGCAGATGGCCGTCAGGGCTGGGCGCGGTCGCCACCAGCAAGGCCGAGCCGTCTGGCGACAGCACATTCGGGTCGAGCACCAGCTCGGCCTCGCCTTGCAGCCCCGCCCGCCGGTAAACGCTTGCCTGCGGCTGGCCGGGATTCGCCGTGTAGAAGTAATACGCGCCGCGGCGGACGGCCGCGCCGTACAGCGACACGTGCGGGTGTCTGAGCAGCTCCGCCAGCCGCCTCTGAATCGCGGCCCCGGCCGGCACGCTGTCGAGCAGGCCGCGCGTGAGGCCGTTCTGCGCGTCAATAAAGGCGCGCACTTCGGGCGCGTGCGGCTCTTCCATCCAGCGGTACGGGTCCGCAACCGGCGTGCCGAAGAATTCTTCGACGGTGTCGCCCTGCCGGGCAGGGGGGTAGTGATAGGTCACGATCTGCTCCTTTGTGATCTGCAAAGGCAGTAAATCGCGTTATTTTATCACCGGCCGCAGCGGGTTGATATATACGCACCAGGCCCAGAATCAAAACGACCGCACAGCAGCGCGGGCGCGCGCTGTACGGCGTCGTTTAAAACAGGTGCTGCATCCTGTAGCCCCAACGGGACTCGAACCCGTGTTTCTGCCTTGAAAGGGCAATGTCCTGGACCGCTAGACGATGGGGCCATTACGCTTCCGAGTGTACCAGTTGCCACCGCGCAGCGTCAAGCGTGAATCTGCGCGCGCGCCCGCAAAACCGCCTTCCCCGCGCCGCGATTCCTACAGCGGGGCGGGCTGCTGTTCGGCGGCTTCCTGCGCCACACGCCGGCACGACTCGCGGATGATCAGCGGCGTCGGCAGCGTGAGCTGCTCGCAGTACCCGCGCCCGCCCTGGATGCGGCGCAGCAGCAGCTCCGCCGCCGCCTGGCCGATCTGCGCGAACGGCTGCGCCAGCGTCGTCAGCGGCGGGTCCAGGTGCGAGGACATGTCCAGGTTGTCGAAGCTCAGCACCGACAGGTCGCCAGGGATCGAGAGGCCCACGCTGGCCGCCGCGCGGTACAGCGCGATGGCGATCTGGTCGTTGGCCGTAAAGACCGCCGTCGGGCGCTGCGGGCCGGACAGGTAGGCCGCCAGCCGCGAGTAGTCGAACACTGGGTAGCCTTCGACGCGGCAGATGAGGCGCTCGTCAAACGGGGCGTCGCGCTCAGCCAGCGCCTGCGCGTACCCCAGGTAGCGGTGCTCCATGCTGACCGCCGGCGACAGCCACGAGATGAACCCCACGCGCCGGTGGCCCTGGTCGAACAGGTAGTGTGTGCCGCGAATCGCCCCGCCGAAATGGTCCGACATGACATAATCGGTGGCGGCGCCGCGCAGGTAGCGGTCAATCAGCACGATCGGTATGCCCGCCGCCGAGAGGCTGTCCAGCACGGCCAGCGACAGGTTCTCCGAATCAACCGGGTACAGGGCGATCCCGGCCACGTTTTCCGCCATCAGCTTGCGGATAACCCGTTCCTGCTGCTTCAGGTCGTTGTTCACATGGTTGAAGATCACCGAAAAGTTGGACTGTTCGGCCACCTGCTGAAAGCCGATGAGAATCGTCGGCACAGAGGAATCGCGCACGTAGGGGACAATGAACGCCAGCCGGCGCGACTGCGCCCACTCAGACACGGCCCCGGAATTGATCTGCACGAACGTGCCGCGCCCCTGTTCGCGGCGCAGATAGCCCTCGCGCTCCAGCGTTTGCAGCGCCTGGCGGATCGTCCCGCGCGCCACGTCGAACTCGGCGCACAGTTCCTTCTCCGAAGGCAGGCCGGTGCCGTTGGGCCACACGCCGCTGTCCACCCGTTCCTTGAGGATCGCGGCGACCTGAATATGCAGATGGGGCGCATCGGGGTGTTTGCTGCGGTCAAGTAGGCTCGACATACACACACGAACTCAGCGTGTACAAGGCAAATAACAAGGTCTATACGTCTACTTCACTATATATGACAAGCGCGGCATCTGTCAAACGGAGAATTAATTATTGACGGGCGCGCCAGCAGGGGGGCGGCGCCCGCCGGCGCGCCCCCCTGCCCCGGCTTTCAGCGCTGCGGCAGCGCTTTCAGCGTGTACACCTCGCCGCCGCCCACCGTCACATGGGCGCTGTGCGCCCCCTCCAGCGGCAGCGTTTCCTGGTAGACCTCCGCCATGCTGACGCGGAAAGCGGCGGCCAGCGGCAGCCCGAAGCGGATCGTTCCGCTGACCGGCTGGCGCGTGATGTTATAGCAGCGCACGATCAGGCTGTCGCCGCTGCGGTAGACGGCGCTCAGAATCAGCTCAGGCGCGTCAACGCTGATGAATGAGAACGTGTCCGACAGCCAGCCGCCGCGCGGCCACTCCGCCTTTGTCACCAGCGCCGGGTCGTCGCGGGTGATGTTCATGTCGTGCAGCTCCAGGCCGGGGTGCGTGTCGGCGCGCCGGGCCAGCGCCGGGACGCTGTAGGCGTAGGCGTCGCGGTAGACGGCGCGCCAGTCGCCCGCGTGCGGCAGCACCGCGTACTCGTAGATGTACTCGCCATGACACTGCGCGCCGGGCGTCGGAACCAGCGGCCCGGCGGCGATACGCCGCACCCACAGGTCGTCGCGCGACAGCCAGCCGACGCTGCGCAGCAGCGTGAGCGCGATCACGCCGTCCTCGCCAACCTCGACCGACGGCAGCCCGCGGTTGAGCACCGCCAGCCCGCGCGCGCCGTCGCTGAGGTCGGTGAAGGCGCGCTGGTGCATCAGCGGCGTCGGGTCCTCCACCCAGCCGGTTGAATCCGGCAGGCGCAGATCGCGGGCCGCCACCATGAAGGCCTCGTCCACGTGCGCCTGCTGCGCCTGCACGCCGGTCGGGAAGCGCACCGTCAGCTTGTGGTCGTCGGCGTAGTTGACGATCCGCGTGGTGATGTACAGGCCCGGCTGCCCGGCGTACAGGCAAACGTCCGATTCCACCGGCAGCAGGACCGTCTCGGCGCTGCGCCGGCGGCGGTCCGCGGTCAGCGCCGCCGGCAGCGCCAGCTCCCAGCGGATGCGGAAACGCGCCCGGCACGGCCCGCTTTCCAGCCGTTCGATCTGCGCCGGCGCGCCGCTGGTGGTAACGACCTGGCTGCCGTCCGCGAAGGGGCAGAAGGTGTACTCGTCGCCGCAGTCCTCCGTGTCGTACAGGTGGCCTATGTCCCGGTAGGTCACGCCGCTGGCCTTGTCCGTCAGCGTCAGGCCGCCGT
Organism: uncultured Anaerolineaceae bacterium; assembly: GCA_964508745.1. Taxonomy (GTDB): domain Bacteria; phylum Chloroflexota; class Anaerolineae; order Aggregatilineales; family Phototrophicaceae; genus DAOTWC01. The sequence goes on from CAZDVL010000107.1 coordinate 5,201, forward strand.
CGTCGGCGATGCTGAACGCCAGGAAGCGGTTCTGCGCGCCGCGCGCGCCCACCTCCAGGTCGTTCGCGGCAGGCGCGGCCCGCCCGGCCGGCTGCACATAGACCGTCGTGAAGCCGCAGGCGGGGACGGCGGCGGGGAACAGCGCCCGCACCCGGCGCTTGCGGTTGGCCTTGAGCACCTCCATCCAGAACACCTGCTCGTCGCCAATCACCTGGTGCGGTACGGCCGCGCCGCTGCTGTCCACAAGCTGGAAGCTGTCCGCCAGCGGGTCGTCGTGCTCAAAGTCAATTTCGGCCTCGACAACGTCGTGCCGCTCCCAGCCCAGCGGGTTGTAAACGATCACCGGCATGCCCGCCTGCCCCGTGTAATCGGTCGCGCGGGCGATCTCGCGCAAGTGGTCGCGCACCAGCGCCGCGCCGATCTGCCGCGACTGGCTGAAGCGGTGGTACATCTCGTGGTGCACCTCGTCAATGCCGCTGCCGTAGATGTCGTCGTGCGGGTGGTTGAGCAGCAGCCAGTGCCAGGCCAGGCCAACCAGGTCTGGCGTGCCGGCCAGCACGCGCGCGCCGCCCAGCCACGCCAGCGCCGTCAGCGGCTCGACATAGCGTTCCAGCAGCGTCTCGCCGGCGTGGTTAAGCTGCTTGAGGTGGATGCGCGTGGAGTAGACGCCCTGCAAAATCTCGGAATAGCGTCCCCAGCGGAACTCGCCCTCAAAGGTGGGCAGCGCCGCGCCCGCCGCGCGCACCCGCGCCAGGTGGTCGGCCAGCGTGCCCTGCGTGATGGTCACGTCGGGCAGCGCGGCGTTGGCGCGGGCGACGATGTCGGGGATGCGCGGCTCGGCCTCCGCGTGGTCAATGCCGTTCATCAGCAGCAGCGCGTCCGTGTTCGCCATCGGCCTGAGCTTCTCGACCGCGCGCTCGATCTTCTGCTGCGCCAGCTCAGGGTTGAACACCATCTGCGACACGTCGCCCCAGTGGATGCCGTAGCCCAGGTTGGTGACGTTGTGGTAGCCCCAGGGCATCAGAATGGTCGTCACGGTCGAGCCGTCCGGGGCGCGCCACAGGAATTCCGTCCCCAGGCGGTCGCCGTCCTCGCCCATGCCGCGCCAGAAAAAGGCGTTGTCAATGCCGAAGCCGTGCAGAATCTGCGGCAGTTGGGCGATGTGCCCGAAGCCGTCCGGCACATAGCCGATCGACATCACGCCGCCAAACTCCTCGCCCATGCGCCGCCCAAGCTGGAGGTTGCGGATGAGCGCCTCCGGGCTGACCAGAAACTCATCCGCCAGCACGAACCAGGGGCCAACCTGAATCCGCCCCGAACGGCACAGGTGCTGGAGCGCCGCCGCCTGCCCAGGGCGCGCCTCTAAATAATCCTCCAGCACGCTCATCTGCCCGTCAAGCATAAACACGCGAAAATCGGGCCTTGCCTCCAGCATATCCAGCAGATCATCAATCAGTTTCACCAGCCGGATGCGATATTCCTGAAAGGTGCAGTACCATGCCCGATCCCAGTGGGTGTGGCTGACCAGTGTGGCCTGATAGCGGCTCATATGGCGCTCCTCACTAAGTTGACAAAACGTCTTGATAAACAGTATAGTTGTTTATACAACATTGCGGTACTTTCGCAAGAAAACTCCACAATTGGCCTTTTTTAGTGACAGGGATCGTAGATATGTCTGAACAGAAGTTGCCTAAGCAGCACCCGCTGATCGCCGGCGGCATCACCCGGCGCACTTTTCTGAGGGGCACGGCGGGCGGCATCGCCGCCGCGCTCGCCGCCAACGTGCCCGGCAAGTTCCTCACCCAGGGGATCTACGCCCCGGCGCTGCTGCGCCAGAGCAACACCGTCATCTTCGCCATTCAGGAATTTGCGCACCCGATCATCCAGAGCGTGCTGCCCAAGTTCGAGGAAGATACCGGCCTGACGGTGCAGCTTGAAGGCGGCCCGGTCAGCGGCAACGACATGCTCACCCGCTACAGCCCGGCCTTCGCCTCTGGCACCAGCCCGGTTGACCTGTTCAGCGACGCCGACGACAGCTCGCCCACGTTCATGCGCGCCGGCTGGGTGCTGCCGCTGAACGACGTGATCCCGCAGGAAATCTGGGACGACTTCCCGCCCAGCATGCAGGATCACATCCGGGGCTTCCTCAGCATTGACGACGTGCCCTACCGCATCCCGCATGAGTTCGCGGTCGGCTATTTCTTCACCCGCCAGGACCTGCTGGACGAAAAAGGCTTCAGCGCCCCGACCACCTGGGACGAGATGATCGAGATCGGCAAGGAGCTGACCGACGCCCCCAACGGCATCTACGCCACCACCGACGCGCTCATCAAACCGGCGCTGATGTACGTGTACGTCGCCTACCTGGCGTCACAGTCGGGCGGCAAGGTCTTTGAGTTCGACGAGGCCACCGGCAGCGCGCTCCAGTTCCTCTACGACATGATCCACACGCACGGCATCTTCCCGGAGACCGCGCTCAACCAGGACTACACGGCGCAGAACGAACTCTACATGCAGGACAAGATTTACTTCATGCGCCAGTGGCCGTTCTTCCAGGGCGTGGCCGAGGCCAACACCGACTGGTACGCGCCGGAAAAAGCGACGATTGTGCTGCCGCCGGCGGGCGAGGCGGGCAGCAAGAGCTGGATCGGCGGCTGGGGCTTCTCCATCCCCACCTACGCCCCCAACCTGGACGGCGCTAAGGCCCTGCTCCAGTACCTGACTTCGAAGGAAGTCGCGCCAGAGCTGGCCAAACAGCAGGGCTTCCTGCTCACCCCGCGCTACTCGATTCTGGAGG
>CAZDVL010000108.1:0-7995 GCA_964508745.1 uncultured Anaerolineaceae bacterium
ATGTTGTCTTTGGTGAACGCGGTCACCTTTTTGCGCTTGTTGAGGCGCGCATACTCGAAAGCGTAGCGGACAATCCGCTCAGAGCCGGGGCGCGAAAGCAGCTTAAGCGTCTGGTAGACCTCGTCGGTCTGGCGGTGCTCGATGCCGGCGTAGAGGTCCTCCTCGTTCTCGCGCACAATAACGATGTTCATCGCTTTGTGTTTGGTTTCGATGAACGGGTGGTAGGACACGCATGGCCGCACATTGGCGTACAGCCCCAGCGTCTTGCGCGTCGCGACGTTCAGGCTCTTGTAGCCGCCGCCCTGCGGCGTGGTAATCGGCGCCTTATAGAACACGCGCGTCCGCCGCAGCGACTCCCAGGCTTCCGGGTCAATCCCGGTGGTCTTGCCGCTGAGATAAACCTGCTCGCCGATCTGGATTTCCTCGATTTCAATGGGCGCGCCGGATGCCTGGATGATGTGCAGGCAGGCGTCCATAATCTCTGGCCCAATGCCGTCGCCGCGCGCCACCGTGATCGGAATGTTCTGGCTCATCTTTCTGCTGCTCCTTATGGGTGTGATGATCTGTGTGGGCTGCGCGTGCCTGCTGCCACCAGACATGGCAAACCCGGTTGGCAGCCTCGACAGGCTCAACCGGCGAGCGCTCGCGCAGCTTATTAACCCCTTTTTACCGTAAAGATTGTAACAAGCGGCTCGCGATCTGACCAGATACGCCGGCGCGGCGTGGCCAGCACCTACTTCAGCACGCCGCGCCGGATCAGCAGCTTCTCAAGCTCGACGCCCCAAAACACAATCGTGCTGAGCGCCAGGCACAGAATCAACTGCTCGACAGTCAGGGGGTTGGTGTGGAACAGCCTGTTGAAAAACGGCAGGTAGGCCGCGGCAAGCTGAAGCACGACCGTGCTGACAACCGCGACCAGCAGCAGCCGGTTGGAGAACAGGTTCATGCGGAACAGCGATTCGCGGTGCGAGCGCACGGCCAGCGCGTGCCCCATCTGCGCCAGCGTCAGAAACATAAATACCATCGTGTTCCACGCTGGCTGTCCGTTGGCCGCCACCAATTCGCTCGCCCAGGCCCAGTAGCCGAGCAGGATGCCGGTGCCGCCCAGCAGCAGCCCGACCAGCAGGATATGCCGGCCCAGGCCGCGCCCGAACACGCTTTCGTTAGGCGCGTAGGGCGCCCGGCTCATGGCCCCCTTCTCAGCCTGTTCCACGCCCAGCGCCAGCGCCGGGACGCCGTCCGTGATCAGGTTCATCCACAAAATCTGGAGCGTGGTGAGGGGCAGCGTCATGCCCTGGATAAGCTGGGTGGCCAGCAGCACGAGCAGCTCGCCGGTGTTGCTCGCCAGCAGGTACTTGATAAAGCGACGCACATTGTCGTAGATCGTGCGCCCTTCCTCGACCGCGCTGACGATTGTGGTGAAGTTGTCGTCGAGGATGACCATGTCGGCGGCCTCTTTCGAGACGGCCGTGCCGGTGATGCCCATCGCCACGCCGATGTCGCTGCGTTTCAGCGCCGGCGCGTCGTTGACGCCGTCGCCCGTCATCGCCACGATGTGCCCGCGCGCTTGCAGGGCCTCGACAATCCGCAGCTTGTGCTCAGGCGACACGCGCGCGTAAACCGAGACGTCCTCTACCTGCGCCTCCAGCTCTGCCTGCGACATCCTGGCGAGGGCCTGGCCCGTCAGAATCTCGCCGTCCTCGGCGACAATGGCGAGTTCGCGCGCAATCGCGAAAGCTGTGAGCGGGTGGTCACCGGTGATCATGACCGGCCGGATGCCGGCCTTTTTGCAGATCGCGACGGCGGCTTTCACCTCGGCGCGCGGCGGGTCAATGATCCCGACCAGGCCAATAAATGTGAGCCGATCCTCGATGCCTGCGGCTGTGACGTTCGCTGGCAGCGCGTCCAGTGGGCGAAAAGCCAGCCCCAGCACGCGCAGGCCCTCCGCCGCCAGCCGGTCGCCTGACTGTTCGATGCGCGCGCGCAGTTCGGGTGTCAGCGCCTGCGGCTGCCCGTTGATCCACACATCCGCGCTGATGTCCAGCAGGCCGTCAAGCGCGCCCTTCGTGAAGGCGACGTATGGCGCGGCGGTGGCGGCGAGCAGTGGAGAAAGTTTGCTGTCGCTGGGCTGCTGGCCGCGCAGAATATGGTGGATGGTCGTCATGCGCTTGCGCTCGGAAGAAAATGGCACTTCGCCCGCGCGCGTGAACAGCCGGTCCAGGTCGGGTTTCAGCAGCCCAAATCTGGCGGCGGCGACCACCAGCGCGCCCTCGGTGGGGTCGCCTATCGCGAGAAAGCTGCCAGCCTGGGCGTCGTCCTGCTCAAGCGCGGCGTCGTTGCACAGCGCGCCGCCCGCCAGCAGCAGAATCTGTGACATATGCTGCGGCAGGGCGTGGCCGTTCGCCGCGATGTGCGTCAGCGTGTTGCGCTCAACCACCGCTTCCAGTTCCTCGGAGCGCCCGGCCACGTCAACGATGCGGACGGTCATGCGGTTCTCGGTCAGCGTGCCTGTTTTGTCAGAGCAGATCGTTGTGACAGAACCCAGCGTTTCGACCGCCGGCAGCTTGCGGATCAGCGCGCGGCGCCGCAGCATACGCTGCGCGCCCAGCGCCAGCGCGACCGTGACGACCGCCGGCAGCCCTTCGGGAACAACGGCGACGGCGATCGCCACCGCGTTCAGCAGCACGGTGTCCAGCGGGCGCTGCGTCAGCAGCCCGATCACAAAGGCGACGACCAGCACCAGAATGCCCACGCCAAACAACACCTTGCCGACCTCGTTCATGCGGCGCTGGAGCGGCGTTGTTTCGCTGGTGACGCTTTGAATCATCTCCGCGATGCGCCCCAGCTCGGTGCTCATGCCCGTGCCTGTAACGACGGCCGTGCCGCGCCCGTAGGTAACGGCGGTCCCCATATAAACCATGTTCACGCGGTCGCCGAGGGTCAGGTTCTCCGTGTCGAGCGCCGCCGCCACCTTCTCGACCGGGTGCGATTCGCCTGTCAGCGAGGCTTCCTGAACGCTGAGGCTGGCAGAAGCGACGATGCGCGCGTCAGCCGGTATGATGTTGCCGGCTTCCAGCAGAATCACGTCGCCGGGCACCAGTTCGCGCGCTGAGATTTCGCTGACGCGCGCGTCGCGGCGCACGCGCACCAGCGGCGCGGCCATCTGCTTGAGGGCGGCCATCGCTTTTTCAGCGCGATACTCCTGCACCACGCCGAGGATCGCATTCAGGATGACAATTCCCATGATGGCGATTGTGCTGTCGGTCTCGCCCAGCAGGGCTGAAACAACCGCGGCAAACAGCAGCAGCAGCACCAGCGGGTTGATCATCTGTTCCCACAGAATCACCAGCGGGCTTTTTGTGCCGCGCTCGACCAGCTCGTTCGGCCCATACCGCTCCAGGCGCGCCTGGGCTTCAGCGCCCGTCAGCCCGCTGTCCTCGTGCGTGTCCAGCCGCGCGAGCGTCTGCTCCGCAGGCAGCGTGTGCCACGTTGTTTCTGCCGCGGTGTTCTGCGCTGTAGCTGTGTGCTGAACGAGGGGATTCTTGATAACCACGCTATAATATCTCCAGCTTGTGTATGGACAGGGTCGTTATACGTGCGTGCACACCAGCACAGGCAAACAGGGCCGGCACAGGGCTTGTCTGCCCCGGAAGCGTATCCGATTCTAGATTTTCACACGATTGTTTTACTTTAAAACTGATTTTTCACAAACAGCACCCCAGAAAATGGGGGGTGGCTAGAGCTTTCCTCAACCCTCTAGCCGCCTGGCTGTCCGCAGCGTAAATCGTCACGCCGGGCGGGGGACATGTATCACCATTGGCGCGTGGGGGGTTATGGCACAGGAAATAAACGGGTTAGAATAAGGGCACTCATGCTGCCCGATGGTGGCTGCGGCTTCGTTGGCGCTGAACCAGGCAAATAAGGCTGAAGGGCGAGTGGACCTATGCGACGAGTTATGCTCTGGTGTTTGTCCGTTAGTGGGCTGCTTCTGATCATCGCGGCGGCAGCCCTGCTGGTGACCGCCGCGCCCCTGGCAGCGCAGGCTGAAGGCGGCGCAGCGGAAGCCGAGGCCGCTGCGTTGGAGTACGTTGGCTCGCGCGAGTGCCGTGACTGCCACCGCAGCACTTACAGCGCTTTCCGCGACACCAACCACAGCCTCACCCTCCGCGAGATGAAAGAAGATGAAGATCGCGCGGCTATACTCGCCGATTTTTCCGCTGGCGAGGAGCTGCGCACCGTTCAGTTTCCCGGTGAGGACGCCGCTCGCCCCTTTACTGTGGACGATATTGCTTATGTCCTGGGCGCTGGCCGCAGCCTTCAGGCTTATCTTTTTGAGCGCGACACAAATGATTATGTTGTGTTCCCGGCAGAGTGGGATGTGAATAAACAGGAATGGGTCGCGCTGGAGCGCTCGGAAAGCTGGCCGGACCCCACCCTTGAGTTCGGCCCCAACTGCGCTTACTGCCACACACTCGGCCTGAACATTCAGGACTATGCCTGGGAGGAAGCCGGCGTTCAGTGCGAGACCTGCCATGGGCCGGGCAGCGCGCACGTCAACGCCGCCGATGACGCCAGCCGCCGGCCCTCCGACGAAGAAATCGCCGGCATTCGCGGGGCGATCGCCAGCGGCGCCGACCCGCAAACCTGCGGCCAGTGTCACAACCGCGGCACAGCCCCCGACGGCGTTCACCCCTACCCTGTCGGGTATCTGCCCGGCGTGGACCTGCTCGACCCTGCGGTCTACAGCCTTGTCGCGCCCGACGACGCGGCGCACTGGTGGCCGACTGGCCACGCGCGCCAGCCGAATATGCAGTTTAACGAGTGGCACACGTCGGCCCACGCGCTTTCGCTTGAAACGCTCCAGGATGCAGAAGGCGCCGACGACTCATGCCTGGCGTGCCACAGCGCCGACTATCAGTATGCGGCGGCGCGCATCGCCCGGGCTGAGGACGGCGATTGGTCGGGCGCGCCGCCAGAGCCGGTCACGCTGTCGTCCGCGCAGGACGGCGTGACCTGCACCGCCTGTCACAATCCGCACAGCGAGGCCGGTTACGACTATCTGCTGGTGAAGGACTCCTATGCGCTCTGTTCTGACTGTCACACGCAGACCGAAGCGCTGTCGGCGATTCACCACCCGGCCAGAGAGATGTTCGAGGGCCTGACGCTGGTGGCCGAGGTCGCCGGCGTGCCGGGCGCGCATTTCACCGCTGAGGGCGGCCCCAACTGCCAGACGTGCCATATGCAGTCCGTCAGCGTCGGCGGCGGGCAGCAGCGCGTGAGCCACGCGCTCGACATTATCCTGCCCGGCGACGTGGTTGATTTCGAAGGTCTGAGCGATGGCTGCACGACCTGCCACACCGAATATCTGGATGGTCCGGGCATTCAGCAGCTCGTGGACGACGTTCAGGCCGATGTCCAGTCCCGGCTGCAGGCTGCGCAGGCGGCCGTCAGCGCCAGCAGCCCGCAGTGGGTCAGCGACACGCTCGCCTTCGTTGAGGGCGATAACAGCCTGGGCATACACAATTATGCTTACACACTGGCGCTTTTAAGCGCGTCAGAAAAGGCGCTGGGCCTGGCTCCGGCTGACGCCACCGGACACGCCCAGATTCTCACCACGCGCGAAGTGCTCGATCAGACCCGCGAGGCGGCGCGCAGCGACACAATCGTCCTGGGCCTGACCGCGCCGATGCTCGCTGCGCTGGCGGCCGCCGGCCTCGCGCTGCTGCTGGCGCTGTTCCTGCTGCTGCGCCGGCGGCGTCTGCTCGCGGTGCTGGGCCTGATCGCCGCCTTTGCCCTCGTGGCCGGCGTGATGATTCTGCGCCAGCCAGCGCCCGCCGTCGAGGTCACGGGCGACAACGCGAACTGCCTGTTCTGCCACGCCAATACGTCCTATAACTACACCTTCGCCGACAGCAGCGCGCTGAACCTGCGCGTCAACTATGAGCGCATGGCCGAATCGGTGCATACATCGGCGGAAGGCGGGCCGTTTGGCTGCCTCGACTGCCACAGCGCGGATGTCTTTCCGCATCAGAGCGTTTCGTTTGCCAGCCGGGGCGCGTACCGCGTCGAAATGTCCGGTGTGTGCATCAACTGCCACCTGGAGGACACGGCCCATTATGAGGACGTGCTGGGGCGCAACATCCTTGTGGGCTGTTCAGACTGTCACACCGCCCACTATGTGATGCCGGCCAACCAGCTAAACACTTCCGTCCTTTTCCGGCCGTAAATCCCATCGGCGCGGCGCATTGAGAAGCCTGCAAGGGTGGCTAACATCCCCGCGGGCTTCTCAGTACGCCCTTTCTGGCCGCCGGCCGGCGCGCTCTAAGCGCACACGCCACCAGACCAGCGCTGGCGTCAGCAGCCCGGCCCAGACGATCAGGTTGACGATCAGCGCGGCCGTCATGCTGGCGGCCATCCTGAACCCGCCGCTGGTGCTCTGCGCGCCCGCGCCAATAACCACCGGATGAATGGTGTCTGTGCGGGTACGCACGACCAGAATCGAAAAGAGCATCACGGCCATCAGCAGCACCGCCATCAGCGCTGAGAGCCAGCGCCGCCAGTTCGGGTTGGCGACGCCCTGGCGCAGCAGCAGGTACGCCACGCAGATCAGCACCATCACCGCCGAGGATGTCATGCGCGGGTCGCCGGTCCACCAGGTGTTCCAGATCGGCCGCGCCCAGATTGACCCCAGCGCGACGTTAATCAGCGCGAGCGCCAGCCCGACCTCCGCGGCTGCGACCGCCAGCATTTCCCAGCGTTCCTGGCGCAGAAACAGGTACAGCAGGCCGCCGACAAACGTCAAGGCGAAGGCCACCGCCGCGCCTGTGAACGACGGCAGGTGGATGTAGAAAAGCCGCTGGACGTTCCCCTGCACGCTGTCCGCGCCGGCATACGCCAGCGCGAAATACAGTCCAACCCCCAGGCCGAGGGCAGCGGCGGCGGTGAGCATCCGCAGCAGCAGCGGCGCAGCTTCGCCTGGCGCAGCGTTATTTTGGGGCATGTCCATCAGGAATTCCTCCATTTAGCGGCAGCAATATAGTGCCAGTTTAGCGCCTGTGTTCAATAGTGATATTCCTCATAGCCATTACCTGAGCTTCAGTAGGTTCAAATAATCTTCAGTTGAATTATCTTGAAGTAGTGCAGCCTGCCCTGGTGGTTGTGTGAGGGCGGCCACGTCCGGCCTGGCTGACGGGGCGTTATACGCGCTGCTGCGCTCGTGCGCGATGTCATCCGAGAATTCAACTCACTCTGTGCGGGAAAGCCCGCATACACGTTAACAGCACCATATAAGCATTCAGGAGAGTAATCTATGGCAACTGTCAAAGCGACTGCAAAAAAGCGCGCCAACGGGGCAGACGCGGCGAAGAAATGGGTTTACCTGTTTCGGGACGTGGACCTGGCCGAGGAGGCTGTGGGCGGGTCGTGGGATGCCGTTCGCGCCCTGCTGGGCGGCAAAGGCTCCGGCCTGGGCGACATGACCCGCGCGGGCGTGCCGGTTCCGCCCGGCTTTACCATCACTACCGAGGCCTGCACCGCTTATCAGCAGACCGCCGTGTTTCCGCAAGGTATGTGGGAGCAGACGCTCGAAGCGCTGGAAATTGTTGAGCAGCGGGCCGGCAAGAAGTTCGGGGACTCAGTTAACCCGCTGCTCGTTTCGGTGCGCTCCGGCTCGAAGTTCTCCATGCCCGGCATGATGGATACTGTCCTCAATCTGGGCATGAACGACATCACCGCTGAGGGCATGGCCACGCTGACCGGCGATGACCGCTTTGTCTACGACTCGTATCGCCGCCTGGTGCAGATGTTCGGCTCGGTGGTGATGGGTATCGAGGACGAATCCTTCGAGGATTACCTCACCGAGATCAAAAAGCGCAAGAACGTCAAGGCCGACACCGACCTGACCGCCGCTGACTGGAAGCAGGTCACCGTCGAATTCAAGCGCATCTACAAGGAACATGTCGGCAGCGCCTTCCCGCAGGACCCCTACGAACAGCT
>CAZDVL010000109.1:0-7951 GCA_964508745.1 uncultured Anaerolineaceae bacterium
GGCGTGACCGGGTGCTGTGGGCGCGTTTCTTCTTCGGTGTCCGCAATCTGTTCCAGGGCGCTGCGCTTGCTGGCCTGGCGCGAAAGTAGTGACATGGCAGGGCAATCCTTTGTGACAGGCTAAAAGGCGCTGATTATCAGTATATGGTTGGTTTATGGTTTGTGAAGTGGGGTTGTATTAATTTTTCCGCAATTTTTTGTAAAGGCGCGGGCGGCCAAAACCCCCCTTGTCAAACGCCGGCCCGAACGCTATACTGTTCGGTAGATGCGGGCGTAATTCAGCGGTAGAATGCTTCCTTGCCAAGGAAGATGTCGTGAGTTCGAATCTCATCGCCCGCTCTCAACGGCCCCGGTCAGCGCTGACCGGGGCTTTTTCGTGCCTGCAACGCGCGGGCGCGCCGCTGCGTAATGCTTGATAACAGGCAGTTGTACGGAGGCAGCGCCATGCACAGCAGCACCTGCCGCGACAGCGCGGCCCTCACCCTGGGCAGCCTGGCCTGCGCCCTGCTGGCGCTGCCGCTGGGCGCGGCCTACGCGGTGACGCTGGCGGGCGGGCTGGCGCTGGGCCTGGCGCTGGCCCCGGTGTGGGCCGGCCTGCCCATCCTGCTGGCGACGTTCGACCTGGCGCACAGCATGGCCGCCGCCGAGCGCCACCTGTTCCACGCGCTGCTGGGCGTATATATCCCGGCGGCGGAGCGCGCCCCCGCCGCCGGCCTGCGCCCGCGCCTGCGCGCCCACCTGACCGACCGCGCCACCTGGCGCGCCCTGGTTTACCTGCTGCTCAGGCTGCCGCTGGGCGCGCTGTCGTTCGCGCTGGTGGGCGGCCTGCTCAACCTGGCGCTGCTGCTGCTGCTGGCCCCGTTCACGTACACGGACGCCCCGCTGAACCTGGGCTTCGCGCTGGTGAACACCGGCGGCGCGGCGGCGGCCGCCGCCCTGCTGGGCGCTTTGCTGGTGCCGCTGGCGCTGGCGGCGGCGCGGCGGCTGGCGCGGCTGTGGGCCGCCTGGGGGCGGCTGCTGCTGAGCGTGGAGAAGCCCAAGCGCGTCCCCCGGCGCACAGTCGTCATTGTCACCGGCGAGTGATACAATGGGCGCTCCAACCGGCCAGCGAGGACGCGCCCATGAAACTCTACCTTGTCCGCCATGCCGAAGCCGAGGACGCCAGCGACACCGTCAGCGACGAGGACCGCCAGCTCACGGACGCCGGCCGCAGCCGGACGGAGGCTGCCGCCCAGGCGATGCGGCGCATGGGCCTCAGGCCGCAGCACATCTACAGCAGCCCGCGCGCCCGCGCCGTGCAGACGGCGAAGATCATCGGCGAGGCGCTGAAGGCCCCGGTCGCCATCCACGAAACGGTTGATTTCGCCTTCGATGTCCAGGCGGTCGAGTCGCTCAGCAGCGGCCTGGACGAGGGCGCCGAGCTGATGTTCGTGGGCCACGACCCCAGCATCAGCAAGGTGGTCAGCGACCTCACCGGGGCGAATGTCGTCATGAAAAAGGGCACGCTGGCCCGCATTGACGTGGTGACGATCGCCTCGCCGCTGCGCGGGCGGCTGGTCTGGCTGGTCGCGCCGAAGGTATTTGACGCGCTGCGCGGCTGACGCCTGCCCGGCGGCTGCCCGCCGCCGCCGTTGACTCTCGCCCTCGCCATGCTATAATCGCGCCGCGAGATACGTGCTGCGTGCGCGCGGCTGGCGCTGGCGTCTGGCGCGGTCCCGCGGCGTTCACCTAGCGGAGAAAAACAGACTATGCGGCTGATGCGGCGGGCAAGCCTGTGGGTGATGGTGATAGTCCTGACGGCGCTGGCCGCGGGGCTGGCGCAGGCGCAAAGCAGCGAACTGCTGCAGAACCCTGGTCTTGAGGAAGGCGTGTTCGGGCCATACACGACACGCCGCGGCGGCGACAAACCCATTTATCTGCCGCCGTCGTGGAATGTCTGGCTGGCCGCGGCCACCGGCGACTTTTTCAACCGGGGCGACAGGGTCGCCATTTTCCCGCACCCCGGCCCCGGCCCTGACCCCATCGAAGGCCAGCGCGCGCTCAACGTGGACTGCGGCTTCGTCACCTGCACCGTCGCCGTCTACCAGCAGGTTCCGGTGCAGCTCAACGCCAACGTGCAGGCCAGCGCCTGGGCGCAGGTCAAGGCCTGCAACCTCAACGGCAACGCGACCTGCGGCTCGGCAGTTGAATCCGGCGCGCAGACGCGCATCGGCATTGACCCCAACGGCGGCACCGACCCGAACGACAGCGACGTGGTGTGGTCAAACTGGGCACAGCCGCACGACCAGTGGCTTGAGATGCGCATCAGCGCCACGACCACCGGCGCGACCGCCACGCTCTTTCTCTACAGCACGCAGGCCAACACGGCAGACCTGAACAAGACCTACTGGGACAAGACCTCGCTCACCGGCGGGGGCGCGGGCGGCAGCAGCGCCGGCAGCGGCCAGCCCGCCGCGACGCCGATCCCCACCGCGCCGCCGGAAGTGCCGTTTGTCGTGCCGCAGAACGAGCGCCCCGACGGCTCGATCGTGCATGTGGTGCGCCCCGGCGACACAATTGACAGCATCGCCGTCGCCTACCGCATGACGCGCGCCGACCTGCTGGCGCGCAACAACATCACCGACCCGCGCATTATCCGCATCGGCCAGGAAATCCTGATCCGCGACCCGCTGCCGACGGCGGGCATCACGCTGGCGGATCCGGTTGACGAGGCCGAGGCGACCGCTGAGGCCGCCGGCGGCGACGCCGCGCTGCCGCCCCCGGCCGGCAACGAGCCGCCCGGCGACGCCGGGGCCGCCGCGCCTGAAACCGCCGCCGAACCGCCGCCAGAGGGCGGCGCCGAAGCGCCCGCCGCCAATACAGAGGCCCCCGCTGTCGCCCAGGCGGAGGCGCCCGCCGAGCCAGCCGAGCCGCCGCCGCCCGCGCCGGTCGTGTCGTCGGCTGACGGCGCGCTGCCCGCCGCTGACCCGGCCGCGGCGCTGACGCGCGTGTGCGCGCTGGTCTTTAACGACGCCAACCGCAACCGCATCCAGGAGCCGGACGAGGCGCTGCTGCCGGGCGCGTCGCTGGCGCTGACCAGCGGGGCGGACACGCTGGGCACGGCCCGGACCGACGGCGTCTCTGACCCGCAGTGTTTCGACTCGCTGCCCAACGGCGAGTATGTGCTGGCCGCCAGCGCGCCCGAAGGCTTCGGGCTGACCTCGCCCGACCAACTGCGGCTGCGCCTGCTGCCGGGCATCCCGCTGGATGTCGCCTTTGGCGCGGCGGAGGGGCTGGCCCCGGCGGCCCCGCCCCCGGCGGACGCCGGCGTGCCGGTCGAGGCGGCGCCGGAGGCCGAAACGCCCCCGGACGCGCCGCTGGATCAACTGATGGAGAACAGCGGGCTGATTATTTTCGGCCTGGCGGCGGTGGTGCTGGTGGCTGGCCTGGGGCTGACCCTGGCGCTGCGCGGGCGCTGACGGACGAAAGGCGAACGCGATGCGGCGAAATCTGATCACTGCGGCGCTGGCGCTGCTGGCGCTGGCCGGCCCGGTTTCCGCGCAGACCGGCGGGCAGTTCTGCGTGCGCGCCTACGAGGATCGCAACGCCAACCAGGCGCTTGACCCCGGCGAGCCGTTCCTCACGCGCGATGTCGCCGCCGCGCTGCTGGACGCTGGCGGCATCGTGATCGCCAGCGCGCTGATGGACGACTCGCCCACCGCGGCGCAGGGCGTCATCTGCTTCCAGTTCCTGCCGGCGGGCCAGTACTCGATGCAGATCACCAGCGCGATCTACGTGCCGACCACGCCGGACACGGTGACGGCGGCCATCGGCGCGGGCACGCTGCCGACCGTGGTCGAGTACGGCGCGCGCCGCGCCGACGCGCTCGCCCCGGCCGCCGCCCCGGCCGCGCCCGCCGCCGCGTTCACGCTGCCAGACAGCGGGCCGGTGCGCGTCGGCCTGGCGCTGCTGGGCGCGCTGCTGGTGATGGCCGTGCTGGCCGCGCTGGGCGTGCTCATCTACCTGCTGGCGGTGCGGCCGCGCCCGGCCGCGCCTGCGCCCGCGCCCGCGCGCCGCGCGCCGACGACCGGCTCTGGCACGATGCCGCCGGTCAACGCCGTGTCCGACGCTTACCTGGCCGACGCGCTGAGCATCGCCGATGAGGACCAGCCGGAGCGCTGATTCCATACCTGTCGCCCGCAGAATGTGACATTCTTCACTATACTTCCCGCCGCTTTCGCCATACAGTAACGTTAAGGAGAGCGGTTTGGGAGGTTAATATTATGTACGTCAGGATCAACCGTGATGTGTGTCCCGCGCACCTCGCGCTTTGCGAGCGCTGCCTGGGGCAGTTTCTGAAGTTTCCGATGGGGTATGAACGGCGCTGCTTTGAGGTGATCGAGGAGGACGCTGGCGGCGATGACGTGCTCACGCTGGAGATTTTCAGCGGCGGGCACACCATCACGCTGGTGCTGGACAAAGAGCAGCGGGAGCTGATCGCGGGCGAGGGCTGGGCGCACTTTGTGGACTTCCCGGTGCCGATCTACCGCGATGTGTCGTAGCGCCCCGGCTGCGCGGTCGTGACCACAAACGGCGGGCTGACCCCCGCCGTTTTGATTCACGGCGCTTAACAGGCGGCGCGGCCGGCGGTAAGATAGGGTCAGGCTCGCCCGGACGCACAGAAAGGCCCCGCATGACCGAAACCGCCGTTGACCCGCTGGAGCACACTGCGCTGCACACGCTGCTGGTGCAGACCAACCGGCTGCAAGGCATCCCCCCGGCGCTGCTGGCGGCGATCATGGGCGCGGGCGCGGCGCTGGTGGCGCTGGCCTGGGGCGGCGCGCCGCTGATCGCCGCCGCCTACCTGGCCGCCTGCCTGCTGAACTGGGGCGCGCTGTGGGCGCTGCCGCGCGCCGGGCGCAGCTATGGCCCGGACCGCCCGGCGGCGCTGGCGCTGGCGCTGCTGCTGGCCGCGCTGCTGGCCGCGCTGGGGCTGCTGGGCGCGCCCTGGCCGCTGGCGCTGGGGCTGCTGGCCGCCAGCAGCGCGCTGGTCATCTACGCCACCTGGGCCGAGCCGTTCCGCCTGGGCGTGACGCGCCAGACGTACAGCACGCCGAAATGGCCCGCCGCCAGCCCGCCGCTGCGCCTGCTCCAGATCGGCGACCTGCACATCGAGCGCGTCACCCCGCGCGAGCGCCGCCTCAACCGGCTGATTAACGAGCTGGCGCCGGACATCATCGTGTTCACCGGCGATTTCGTCAACCTCTCCAACACGCACGACCCGCAGGCCGAGCGCGCCATCCGCGCCGTCATTGCCGAGTGGGCCGCGCCGCTGGGCGTGTACTGCGTCTCTGGCACGCCGCTGGTCGAGCCGCTGGAGCGGGTGCGCGCGTTCGTGCGCGGGCTGGACAACCTCACACTGCTGGCGAACGAGTGGGCCGTCGTGCCCGCGCCGGGCGGGCCGCTGAACATCCTGGGGCTGGTGGTCACGCACGACATGGAGCGCGACCGGGCGCTGCTGGCGCGCATGACGCCGCCGGCGCTGCCGGCCGGCCTCAACCTGCTGCTGATGCACCCGCCGGACATCGCGCCGGAGGCCAACGCCGCCGGCTATGACCTGTACCTGTGCGGTCACACGCACGGCGGGCAGATCCGCCTGCCGCTGGTGGGCGCGCTGTTCTCCAGCAGCCACCTGGGCCAGCGCTTTATCATGGGGCGCTACGAGCTGGGCGCGACCACGCTGTACACGGCGCGCGGCGTCGGCCTGGAGGGGCTGGGCGCGCCGCGCGCGCGCTTCCTGTGCCCGCCGGAGATCGTGCTGTGGGAGATCAGCGGGACGGGCGCGGCGCCTCAGCCGCCGTCCGCCAGCCAGCGCTGAAGCGCCAGCACGCCCGCCAGGTTGCGCGCAAACTCGCTGTCGGCGCTGCTTTGCAGCTCGACATCCGCCGCCGGGATACCCTGCCCGTCCACCCACGAGGCGGCGGTCCCGGTGACCGCGTAGGCGCTGAACGGCTGGCCATAGCCGTAGCCGGCGGCCGCGCCCACCACCTGCGCCAGCCGCGCCGAGCCGTGATCTTCCAGGCAGCTTCCGGCGTACACGCCGCTGGCCGCGCTGTGATAGAACAGCGCCGCCGCTGGCTGAAGCTGGCGCACCAGCGCCGCCAGCGCCTGCGTCTCCGGCTCTGAAAACGGGCGCGGGCCGGGGTCTACCGGCTGGTCGCGCCAGACGGCCTCGGCGGACCACTCGCAGCCCCAGTTGCGGTTGAGGTCCACGCCGCGCGCGTTGAAGCGGCTGTCGGCCCCGCGCCCGCGCGCCAGGCCGTCCGGGTTGGCCGCCGGGACCAGCACCAGCGCCAGCCCCGGCAGCACGTCGGCGGGGTTGGCCTCGAAATGGGCGATCAGCTCCTCGACCAGCGCGACGGTGTTGGCCTCCCAGCCGCCGTGAATGCCGCCCACCAGCAGCAGCGCGCGCGGGCCGGCGCCGAAGCGCCGCGCGTTGATCGCCCGCCCCTCGGCCGTGCGCCCCACCTCGAACCAGCCGGGCGGCAGCGCCGTCGGCGGGGCGGCGCGCGTCAGCGGGCGCGGGTCAATCAGCGGCGTGGCCGACGCCCTGGCCGCGCCCGGCGGCGGGGCGGGGGTCGCCGTCGCCGGCGGCAGCCCGGCGACCGCGCGCGGCGGCTGGGTGGCGTTTAACAGCAGCGGGCGCGGCGTGGCGCGGTCGGTGGCCGGCGGCGGTGAGAGAAAGGTCTGCTGGCACGCCGCCGCACTTGCGAGTATGATTAAGACCATAATAAACACGAGGTGCTGTCGCATACCGGGTACTCCCTGATTGGCGGAGGTGGGCCGTGGCATACCGTTCGAAGCTCTGGCTGCTGCTCGCGTTGATGGCCGCTGTGCTGCTGGTGACAGCCTGTCAGCCGCAGGACTCGGCGCCGCTGGCCGCGCTGCCGACGCTGGCCGACCTGCCCACGCTCACCCCCAGCGACACGCCGCCGCCGACTGACACCCACACGCCCACGCCGATCCCGACCGACACACCCTCGCCGACGGCCACCGACACGCCCACCGTCACGCTCACGCTCACGGCGTCGGTCACGGCCACGCCGTCCGTCACGCCGACGTTCACGCTGACGCCGACGGCGACGGCCACCAGCACGCCCACCGCCACCGACACGCCGGAGGCGACGGCGACGCCGGTCGCGCCGGAGATTCTCAGCTTCACCGCCGCCCCCACCAGCGTGGCCCCGAACACGGCCATCACGCTGACGTGGGCCGCGGCCGCTGACAGCGCCCGCATTGACCAGCTTAACCAGCAGGGCGTGATCACGCAAACCTTCCCGGTGGTGCCCAGCGGCCAGCTCACGGTGACGGTGCCCGGCAACCAGGGGCGCGTCGTGATCTACCAGCTAACGGCCATCCGCGGCGGGCAGGAAGCCCAGCGCTCGCTGCCGATCACGCTGACCTGCGCGATCCCCTGGTTCTTCGGCAGCGAGTTCGCGCCGCCAGGCAGCGCCTGCCCGACCGCCGTCGGCGCGATCGGGGCGGGCGCGTTCCAGCCGTTCGAGCGCGGGCTGATGATCTTCGTCAACGCCAACGGCCTCAACCGCATCTACGGCCTGCAGAACGAGGGCAGCCGCTACACGTCGTTCGTCAACGGCTGGGGCGGGGCCGACCTGCCGTTCGACGCCTCGCCGGCGGGGTTGTTCCAGCCGCAGCGCATGTTCCGCTGGGCCTTCAGCAACACGCTGGCCCCGGTGGGCACCTGGCTGAGCCAGATCGGCTGGGGCACGGCCAACGTGGACGAAAGCCAGCGCACCATCCAGTTTGAGGAAGGCGGCGCGTTCTACCTCGACACGCCCGCCGGCGTCTACCGCTTCTCTGGCGGCGACACCGGCACCTGGAGCAAGATTCGCTAGCGCGGCTCACGCCTGCACGACGCGCACCGTGCGCAGCGTCTTGTCCTCCGGGCCGAC
>CAZDVL010000110.1:0-7918 GCA_964508745.1 uncultured Anaerolineaceae bacterium
CAACTGTGCCCCATAGGGGAATCGAACCCCTGTTTTAGCCTTGAGAGGGCTACGTCCTGGGCCGCTAGACGAATGGGGCCTGCTGCCGCGCTGACGGCGACAAGTGGGCGCGAAGGGACTTGAACCCCTGACCTCACGGATGTGAACCGTGCGCTCTAACCAGCTGAGCTACGCGCCCATTTTGCTCTTGCAATTTGCAGGTGACAGTATAGCATGGCTGCCTGTCCAGCACAAGACCAGGACTCGCCTTTGATGCCCCTTCGCCGTTTTTCCCTGCCGTTCGTCTACCTCGCGCTGCTGGCGGCCTGCGGCTGCACGCTGACCCTGCCGCCCCCGCCGCCCACCCCCACCAGCACGCCCGCGCCCGCCGCGGGCTGGCAAACGCTCATGCCCGGCCTGGAGGTGCGCACCTATTATCCGGCCGATGTGCGCCTGGCGGAGCTGCGCGTCCTGCGCGTTGACCCGGCCTATTTCACCCTGCGCGCCCACTACCGCCCCGGCGACCCGCTGAGCGCCGCCGGCTGGCACAGCGCGCTGCCGGGGGCCGCCGCCGTCGTCAACGCCAATTTCTTCGACCCCCAGCACAACGTTCTGGGGCTGCTGGTCGCCGACGGCGTCGCGCACGGCAGCGCCTACACCGACCGCGGCGGCACGCTGCTGGTGCAGAACGGCCTGCCGCGCGTGCGCGCCAACGTGTTCGAGCCGCACTACCCCGGCGAGCCGCTCGAACAGGCCGTCCAGGGCTTCCCGCTGCTGGTGCAGGACGGCGCCCCGGCCTTCACCAGCCAGCAGAACGACCGCGCCACCCGCCGCACCGCCGCCGGCCAGGATCGCAGCGGGCGCATCCTGCTGCTGGCCACGCCGCTGCTCGGCCTGACGCTGGCCGACCTCAGCGCCTTTCTGGCCGCGTCAGACCTCGACCTGCACATCGCCTTCAACCTCGACGGCGGCGGCTCCAGCCTGATGCTCCACGCCGGCAGCCCACCCTACATCCTGCCCTCGCTGGACCCCGTGCCGGCGGTGCTGGCCGTCTACCCGCGCTAATTGGCGAATGCGCCCGTGTCCGCTATGCTTAGTGATGCGCGGGCTGGCTGCCGCGCCCGCCCTCGACTGTGAGGCTTTCCCCATGACCGACCCCGACGCCCTGCACCTGCCCGACGCGCCGCCCATACCCGGCCTGACGTTCCGCACCTTCCGCGGCGACGACGATTTCGCCGCCATGGTCGCCGTGATCGCCGCCTGCCAGGAACACGACCAGGTAGACCCGCTCTCGCCGGAGGCCGGCATCCCCACCGTCACCGAGCTGGTGGAATCGTTCGCCAGCGCCGAAAATATTGACCTGCGCCGCGACCTGCTGCTGGTGCTGCTCGACGGCGGCGTGATCGGTTTCCAGTGGGTGCGCTGGTGGCAGCAGGCCGACGGCACGCGCGTCTACTATCACCGCGGGCGCGTCGTCCCGGCATGGCGCGGCCAGGGCATCGGCACCGCGACGCTGCGCTGGTCAGAGCGCCACAGCCGCGCGCTGGCGGCCCAGGCGGGCGGCCCCGCCGTCTACCAGGCCAACACCACCACGCACGAGCAGGACTACAACCGCCTGCTGCTCAGCGAGGGCTACACGCCCGTTCACAGCTTCCTCGAGCTGGGCTGTGACCCGGCCGCCCCGCTGCCCCAGGCGGCCTTCCCGCCCGGCTTCGAACGCCGCCCCGCCCTGCCCGAACACTATCGCGCCATCTGGGAAGCCAACGAAGAAGCCTTTGCCGACGAGTGGGGCCGGCGCGCGCAGGACCCAACCGCCTTCCTGAAGTTCCTCACCAGCCTGCTCACCAACCCGCACTTCGACCCCGACCTGTGGCAGATCGCCTGGCACGGTGACGAGGTGGCCGGCGTGGCGCTGTGCGAGGTCACGGCGCGCGGCGTGGGCGAAATCAGCGACCTGAGCGTGCGCCCCCGCTGGCGCGGGCACGGCCTGGCGCGGGCGCTGATCGTCGCGGCGGTGCGCGCGCTCCAGGCGCGCGGCCTGGCGCACATCCGCATCTTCACCGACGCCGACGACCCGTTCGGCGCGCGCAGCCTCTACGAGAGCGTCGGCTTCCGCGTCGTCACCGAGTACATCCGCTACCGCAAGCCAATCGTTTAGCTGGCGCTCAGGCGGGCAGCGCCTCCAGCGCCAGGTCGTGCAGCGCGACGACCGCCTGCTCCAGCTTGTCCTCGTCCACCACAAACGAAATGCTGCACTCCGACGACCCCTGCGCGATCGCCAGCACGTTGATGCGTTTGTCGCCCATGACGGTGAACACGCGCCCGGCCACGCCCGGCGTGCCGCGCATCCCGCCGCCAACCACCGTAATCACCACCACCTCGCGCACCACTGCCACGCCGTCCACGTTTTGCCGCACGATCTCAGCGTGCAGCTCGGCCTCGACCTGCCGCTTAACCGCCTCAGCGGTGTCGTCCGGCACGGTGAAACAGAAGCTCTGTTCCGACGACGACTGCGAGATCATCAGGATGTTGGCGCCCACGCTGGCCGTCGCCAGGAAAGCGCGCCCGGCGATGCCCGGCACGCCCAGCATCCCCTTGCCGCTGACCGTCAGCATACTCACCTTGCGGATGCTGGTCACTGCCTTCACCACCGTCGTGCTCGGCTCGGCGTGCGGGCCGATCAGCGTGCCGGGGTGGTCCGGGTTGAAGGTGTTGCGCACGCGCAGCGGTATCTGCCGGTCGAGGATCGGCTGCACCGTTTTGGGATGCAGCACCTTCGCGCCGTAATAGGCCAGCTCGCCCACTTCCTGATACGACACATAGGGCAGCACGCGCGCGCGCCGGTCAATGCGCGGGTCGGTCGTCATCACGCCGTCCACGTCCGTCCAGATCACCAGCTCGTCGCTGCCGGTGGCGGCGGCGAAGATCGCGCCGCTGAAGTCGCTGCCGCCGCGCCCCAGCGTCGTGTGCTGGCCCTCGCGCGTCGCCCCCAGGAAGCCGGTGATCACCGGCGTGATGCCCGCGCCCAGCGCCGGCAGCAGCCGCTCGTCAATCCGCCGCTGCGTCTCGTCCCACAGCGGGTTGGCCTGCTGGAAATGGTCGTCGGTGACGAGCAGCTCGCCCGCGTCAAACGCCTGCGCCGCGACGCCCTGCTCGCGCAGCGCCGCCGCCACCAGCCGGCTGCTCAGGCGCTCGCCAAACGACACCACCGTGTCCAGGATGCGCGGCGTCAGCTCGCCCAGGATGTTCACCGCCTGGCACACCTGCGCGAACTCGTCAATCAGCGCGCCGGTTTCCTGCGCCGCCCGCTGGCGCACGCCGTTGGGCGGCAGCAGCCGGTTGGCCGCCTCGGTGTGGCGGTCGCGCAGCGCCTCCGCGCTCGACAGATACCCCCAGCGGTTGCCCGTCACCGCCATGCGCGCCGCCGCCAGCAGCGTGTCAGTCACGCCCGACATCGCCGACACCACCACGATCACCCGGTTCCCGGCGTCCAGCTCGCGCCGCACAATGTGCGCCACGCTGCTGATCGCTTCCGGGCTGCCAACAGAGGTTCCACCAAACTTCATTGTGAGCAGGCTCATGGGGATCACACTCCTTGCTGCTGCGATGCGACCGGCGCGAATAAACAAAAAAGCGTGTGGGAGTTTCCACACGCTTCGGCGTTACGCTTCTGCTGGTTCGGCGGGCCTCAGGGCACGCGGAAACTCCCTCGCATCTTATTATGTGAGGTAGTACCCATACCCATAGTCATGTATTGTGGCGTGAAGCGGTACATGACACTCGTCCTGCGCCCTTGAACCGCGTCACAGCATAACGCCTCTGCCCGCCGCTGTCAAGCGGTTGGCCGCCGATCTTCAAAAATCGCCGCGCGCCCGCCGCCAAAGTGCGCTATACTCTGCCATCATCAGGAGAGTCAGCAGCCGTCAGGAAGCAGAATTATGCCAGCAAGCAGCCCCACGCCCGCCAGCAGCCCCGCCGAACCGATCATCATGTGCCAGAATGTCAACAAGTGGTTTGGCGACTTTCACGTTCTGCGCGATATCAGCGTGGAGGTCATGCCGCAGGAAGTTGTGGTCATCATCGGGCCGTCCGGCTCCGGCAAGTCCACCTTCATCCGCTGCATCAACCGGCTGGAAGAGCACCAGTCGGGGCAGATCATCGTGGACGGCATCGAGCTGAGCCACGACATCCGCAACATCGCCGCCATCCGCCGCGAGATCGGCATGGTGTTCCAGCAGTTCAACCTGTTCCCGCATCTGACGGTGCTGCAGAACATCTCGCTGGCCCCGCTGCGCGTGCGCCGCTGGCCGCGCGATCGCGCCGAGGCCAAAGCGCGCGAGCTGCTCAACCGAGTCGGCATCCCGGAGCAGGCGAACAAGTACCCCGGCCAGCTTTCCGGCGGCCAGCAGCAGCGCGTCGCCATCGCCCGCGCGCTGGCGATGGAGCCGAAGATCATGCTCTTTGACGAGCCGACCAGCGCCCTCGACCCGGAGATGATCAAAGAGGTGCTGGACGTGATGAAAGAGCTGGCCTTCAGCGGCATGACGATGCTCGTCGTCACCCACGAGATGGGCTTCGCCCGCGAGGTGGCCGACCGCATCCTGTTCTTTGACATGGGCCGCATCGTCGAGTCCGGCACGCCGCAGTACTTCTTCGAGGCGGCGGAACACCCGCGCACCAAGCTGTTCCTGTCGCAGATTCTCTAGCGCTTATTTGCGGTACAATACGCCTTATGACCGACGAACGCGCGCTGAACCCTGCCCCTGACGACGCCCTCCCGCCGGCGGACGACGAGCTGCGCTTCGCCCCGCCGCTGGACGCGCCCGACGAGGCCGCCATTGAGGAGGCGCTGGACGCCCCCGACGAGGCGGCCATCGAGGAGGCGCTGGCGGTTATCGCCGCGCCAGAGCCGTTCGACAGCCCGCTTGACGTGGACGCGGCGCTGGCGGCCGTTTCGCGCCTGGACGACATCCTGGCCGAGGAGGAGGCCGCCGAGCAGGCGCGCCTGGCCCGCGAACAGGCCGAGGCCGAGGCCGCCGAACAGCGCGCCGCCCGCCTCAGACACCCCGAATATTTCTTCGCCATGCCGCCGCTGCTCATCACGCAGCGGGGCCGCGTGGATTCAGTCGTGCCGGCGCTGGCGCTGATCGCCGTCGGCGCGTGGCTGACGTTCACCCTCACCACCTCTGCCGCGCCGCCCGACTCGCTGCTGGCGCTGGCCGCCGCCGCCGCCGCGCTCAGCGCGACGCTGCTCGCCCGCTGGCTGGCGGCGGGCCGCTGGGCGCGCGGGCTGCTGCTGCTGGCGCTGCTGATTCTGGCGGGCGCGGCGGCGCTCTATCTGGTGGCCGCCGGGCCAGGCCTGGTCGCCGGCTGGCCGCTGCTGCTGCTGGCCCCGGCGGCGGCTTTCGCCGGGGTGGGGCTGCTGGCCCGCCCGCGACAGCCGCGCCTGCTGCTGGTCGCCGCGCTGCTGGCCGCCGCCGCCCTGGCCGGGCTGGCGGTCGCCGCCAACGTGATCCCGCCCGCCACGCAGGCGCAGATCGCCCCGCTGTGGCCCATCGCCGCCGCCGCCCTGCTGGTCGCGCTGGCGCTGCCGCTGCTGCGCCGCCGCTGATTCGCGCTGCCCATGCGCCTCGCCATTGACGCCAGCCGCACGACGGTTCCGCGCGTGACCGGCACCGAGCGCTACGCTGTTCGCCTGCTGCAGGCGCTGATCGCGCTCGACAGCGGCCACGAGATCACCCTCTACTTCCGCGACCCGCCGCCGCCTGGCCTGTTCGCACCGCGCCCGCGCGTGACGCAGCGCGTGATCCCGTTCGCCCGCGCCTGGACACACGCGCGCTTCGCCGCCGCCCTCCGCCAGGATCAGCCCGACGTGACGTTCGTCCCGGCGCACACGCTGCCGCTGTGTTTCCCCGGCCCCGGCGTCGTCACGGTGCACGACCTGGGCTACCGCCACTTTCCCGACGCCCACCCGGCCCGCCAGCGCCGCTACCTCGACCTTACCACGCGCCACAGCGCCCGCCGCGCCGCCGTCGTCCTGGCCGACAGCGGCGCCACCGCGGAGGACCTGGCGCTTTTCTACCGCACGCCCCCGGCGAAGATTCGCGTCGTCTACCCCGGCGTGGACGCCCCGCCGGTCGGCGACGTGGCCGCCGTCCGCGCGAAGTACCGCCTGCCGCAGCGCTATTTCCTGTTCCTGGGCACGCTTCAGCCGCGCAAGAACATCGCCGTCATCGTGCAGAGCTACCAGCGCTGGCGCGCCGCCCACCCGGACGACGGCGCCGGGCTGGTGCTGGCCGGTGCGAAGGGCTGGCTCTACGACGACGCCTGGGCCGCCGGCCTGCCCGGCGTCACG
Source organism: uncultured Anaerolineaceae bacterium (assembly GCA_964508745.1). Taxonomy (GTDB): domain Bacteria; phylum Chloroflexota; class Anaerolineae; order Aggregatilineales; family Phototrophicaceae; genus DAOTWC01. The sequence continues at coordinate 6,335 of CAZDVL010000110.1, forward strand.
CTCACCGGCTATGTGGACGACGGCGACCGGGGCGCGCTCTACGCCGGGGCGCTGGCGCTGGTGTTCCCGTCGCTGTACGAAGGCTTCGGCTTCCCGGTGGTCGAGGCCATGCACTGCGGCGCGCCGGTGATCGCGTCGAACACGTCCAGCCTGCCGGAGCTGGCGGGCGACGCCGGCCTGCTCGTGGACCCGCTCGACGTGAACGCCATCGCAGCCAAGCTGGCGCGGCTGGCCGCCAGCGCCGAGCTGCGCGCCGAGCTGGCAGCGAAAGGCCGCGCCCGCGCCGCCCAATTCACCTGGGAGCGGGCCGCGTCGCTCGCCCTGCGCGCCCTGGAGGACGCCGCCCATGCCCGCTGAACCGGCGGCAGCGGAGCGCATCCTGCTGGTGCAGCTTGCCGACATCGGCGACCTGATCCTGACGACGCCGGCGCTGGCCGCGCTGCGCGCCGCCCGCCCGAACGCACGCCTGACGCTGCTCACCAGCGCGCACGCCGCGCCGGTCGTGGCCGGCACAGGGCTGGTGGACGAGATCGTCACCTTCGACCGGCGGAGCTTCAACAGCTCGCGCGCGCTGCTGCGCCCCGCCAACCTGCGCCGCATCTTCAGCCTGGGCCGCTGCGATACAGTGGTCTATTTCCACCATTTCACGCTGCGCGCCGGCACGCTCAAGTTCGCGCTGATCGCGCTGGCGGCGCGCGCGCGGCGGCGCGCCGGCCTGGACAACGGGCGCGGCTGGTTCCTCACCGACCGCCTGCCTGACCCCGGCTTCGAGCAGCACCAGGCGCGCTGCTGGCTTGACCTGGTGGCCCTGCTGGGGGCGGACACCGCCGCGCGCCCGGCGGCCGTGAGCCGCGCCTGACATGATTCACCTGCGCGAAATCACGCTCGTGCGCGACGGCCCAATGCCCGACCGCTTTCCGTTCAACGTCCCGGCGATTCAGACGCTGGACCGGCTGGCGTTCACCAGTGAAATCACGTTTCTGGTGGGCGAAAATGGCTCTGGCAAGTCCACCCTGCTGGAGACGATCGCCTGCGCCGCCCAACTGCCCACCGTCGGCAGCGAAAGCGTGGACACCGACCCCACGCTGGCGGCCACGCGCCAGCTCAGCCAGCATCTGCGCTGGACGTGGAACAAGCGCACGCGGCGCGGCTTCTTCATGCGCGCCGAAGATTTCTTCGGCTACGCCAAGAGCGTCGCCCGCACGCGCCAGGGGCTGGCCGACGACCTGGAGGATATCGAGGCGCGCTACGGCGAGCACAAGGGCAAAGGCGCGCTGGACCTGATGAAGCTGCCGTTTCGCGGCGAGCTGCACGCCCTGGACCAGCGCTACGGCGCCGGGCTGGACGCGCAGTCGCACGGCGAAAGCTACCTCAAGCTGTTCCGCTCGCGCTTTGTGCCCGACGGCCTCTACCTGCTCGACGAGCCGGAAGCGCCGCTGTCGCCGCTGCACCAGCTTTCGTTCCTGGCCATGCTCAAGCTGATGGTGGACCAGCGCGCCCAGTTCATCATCGCGTCCCACTCGCCCATCATCCTGGCCTACCCCGGCGCGACCATCCTCAGCTTCGACGGCGGCGAGATCCGCC
>CAZDVL010000111.1:0-7865 GCA_964508745.1 uncultured Anaerolineaceae bacterium
AGACGGCGACGGCAACAACGACCAGTACGGCTTCAGCGGCAGCGGCGGCCCGATGTTCTTCACGATGCCCTGGGTGTTCGCCAACGGCACCGACATCGTCACGGACGACTTCTGCGCCCCCAATCTGCTGGATCCGGGCGTGATTGACGCCGTTCAGTTCATGTACGACATGATCTACAAGTACAAGTTCGCGCCGGCCCCCGGCACGCTGACCAACACCGAAATCCAGTTCATCAACGGCGAAGTCGCCATGTTTGGCGCCGGCCGTTGGGCGACCGGCGGCATGTACCGTGAAGGCTTCACGGACTACGACATCGCCCTGTGGCCCGGCAACCCTGACCAGACCACCGAATTTGGCGTGGACGGCTTCGGCATCTTCCAGTCCTCGCAGAACGTTCCGGCGTCCTGGGAGTTCCTCAAGTACATGTCCAGCCAGGAAGTTCAGCAGGGTCTGGTCGCCAGCGTTGAAAGCGGCAGCCCGCTCGGCAATATCCCCGCCTCGCGCAGCGTTGCTGAGCAGTTGTCGCAGTTCCCGCCCGACAACTATCAGGCCTTCTATGGTTCGCTGGACGGCCAGGTGCGCCCTGTGACGGCTCCGCCGCGCTTCAATGAAATGGAGAGCATCTGGATCCGTTACGTTGACCAGGTGCTGGCGGACGAGATGTCCGTGGAAGACGCCATGAACGCCGCGCAGACCGAGCTGATGAGCGTCATTACCTGCCAGTAACCCGCATCTGTAACAACGGTGCCCCTTTCCTCGCCTGGTGTGGAGGAAAGGGGTACGCTTGTCCCGTGCCGGGGGAAACCCAGGACACCTGATGCGGACGCAAGACGGCGGCAGCTTTCATTACAGGATTCGCCATGTCGCAAAAAATTATGACGTACCAGGCGATGAAGCGGCGGGAGATGTGGACCGCCTACGGCTTCATCCTCCCCACACTGATCGGTTTTGTCATCTTCATCGTTGGCCCCATGCTGGCGAGCTTCGCCATCAGCCTGTTCCAGTGGAATATGCTGCTCCCGCCCAAGTTTATCGGCCTGGCGAACTTCGAGCACCTTTTCAATGACCCGCGCATCGGCAACGTCTACCTGACCACCTTCAAGCTGGCGCTGATGATCGTGCCGACCAACATGCTGCTGGGCCTGGGGCTGGCGGTGCTGCTCGACCGGAAGATGCCGGGGCTGCTGCGCAACTTCTTCAAGGTCAGCTTTTTCTTCCCGTTCGTGGTTTCGGCGGTGGCTGTGTCCATCATCTGGACGTTCATGTTCCACCGCGACCTGGGGCCGCTGAATTACTACCTGGGGCTGCTGGGGATTGACCGCATCCCGTGGCTCAATTCCAGCCAGTACTCGCCGTATGCGATTATGATCGCGGACGTGTGGCGCAACGTGGGCTTTTACGTCCTGGTGTTTCTGGGCGGCATGCAGGCCATCTCAAGGGACTTCTACGAGGCTGCCGAGGTTGACGGCGCCGGCGTGTGGAAGCAGTTCCGGCATATCACGCTGCCGCTGCTTTCCCCCACCATCCTCTTTCTCGCGGTGATCAGCGTCATCGGCGCGCTGCAAATTTTCGAGCAGCCGCAAATTCTGACAAACGGCGGGCCGGGCGACGCGACCCGGACCATCGTCCTGTATCTGTATGAGCAGGGCTTCCGCTTCTTCGACATGGGTTACGCCTCAGCGATTGCGATCTCGCTGTTCGCGATCATCCTCGTTTTCACCGCCCTGCAGTTCCGGCTCAGCCGGCGCTGGGTCTTTTATCAGTAAAGGGGGGAAACGATGGCCGCACAGGCGCGCGCGCAGTCACAGGCGATGGCCGTCCCCCGAAAGGGCAGGCCGGTCCCGTGGGGGACAGTGTTCACACTGCTGATTCTGGGCATCGGGGCGGTGCTGATGATCGCCCCCTTCCTGTGGATTATCTCGGCGGCGTTCGGCAAGACGACCGAGGTGTTCGTCCTGCCGCCGCGCTGGCTTCCACAGAACCCGTCGGACAAGAACTTCGTTGACGTGTTCGAGCAGGTCCCGTATGCCCTGTTCATGTTCAATTCGATCAAGCTGGCGGTAATTGTCACGATCGGGCAGTTGATTACCTGCTCGATGGCGGCCTACGCCTTCGCCCGGCTGCGCTTCCGGGGGAAGAACTTCCTGTTTGTGCTGCTGCTCTCGTCGCTGATGATTCCGGGGCAGATCACGATTGTGCCGCTGTTCATCCTGGTGCGGAACATGGGGCTGTATAACACGCACACCGCGCTGATCTTGCCCGCGCTGATCAACCCCTTCGGCGTGTTCCTGCTGCGGCAGTATTTCATCACCCTGCCCACCGAGCTTGAGGACGCCGCGCGCGTGGATGGCGCGAGCGTGTTCACCATTTACTGGCGCATTATTCTCCCGCTGTCAGGCCCGGTGCTGACGACGCTGGCGATTCTGACCTTCGTGGGCATGTGGAACTCTTATTTCTTCCCGCTGATTATGATCAACACGCCGGAATTGCAGGTGATCACGGTTGGGCTGACGCTGCTGCGCGGTCAGTACGGCGCGGGCGCGCTGGGGCCGATCGCGGCCGCCCTGACGATGGCGATCGTGCCGGTGCTGATCGTCTTTCTGCTGCTCCAGAAATACATCATCCGCAGCATCGTGTCCACCGGGCTGAAAGCGTAAGCCGCCATGCGCCTGCTGCAGCCGCTTGCTGAAACCGCCCTGGGCCGCGCGCTGATCGCCTATTTTTTCGATCTGCCGCGCTGGACAGCCGCGAGCATCCTTTTCGCGCTGGCGCTGCTGCCGGCCTGCCTGGCGCTGCTCAACGGCCTGCTGCTGGGCGTCGCGGCGGCGACGCTGCCCGTCGTCCCTGTCCTGGCCGGCATGATCAACATGGCGGCGGGCCAGACGGCCGAAAACGCGCCGCGCCTGCGCGACGCCCTGGCGTACCCGGCGACGCTGTTCGCCGTGTTCGCGGTGTGGGCCGGCGCGGCCATCGTGCTGACGCTGGCGCTGGCGGGTGTGCCGCTGGCGGCTGTTTTCGGGGCCGGCGTGGCGCTGTTTTCGCTGCTGATGGTTGGCGTGTTCGCGATTTTCATGCCCTCGCAGCTTTGCGTGGCGGGCTGGCTGATCTGGCGCAACGGGTTGGTCCTGGCGGTCAGCAGCCCGATGGTCGCGCTCGGCCTGCTGGCGCTGGGGGGCGTCGGCGTCTGGGCGGTGTGGGTCAGCAAAGGCGCGCTCATCGTCGCGATCCCTTCCCTGTGGGTGCTGCTGGCGGCCTTCACGGTTGATGAGCGGATCAGGGCGCTGCGGGCGGCACAGTCGGGCTAGTTTGGGTTCAGGTGGTGAACGGGTCGGCGTAAAGGCAGGTTAGCATTCATGGCGAATAAGCGGTCGTTTGATCCTTCAGCGGTGGCGCTGGCTTTTCCGCTGGGCGGCATCGGCACGGGCAACGTTTCGCTGGGCGCGCGGGGCGAGCTGCGCGACTGGGAGATTTTCAACTCGGCGGCGAAGGGCAACCAACTGCCGAACACGTTCTTCGCGGTGCGCGCGCAGGCGCCGGGGCAGGCGCCGGTGCTGCGCGTGCTCGAAGGCGCGCTGCACCCGCCGTTTAACCTTTCGCACGGCTACCACCCCTCGCAGAACGGCGGCCTGCCGCGCTTCCAGCACGCCCGGTTCAGCGGCGAGTACCCGCTGGCGTGGGTGGAGCTGGAGGACCCGCACGTTCCGCTGCGCGCGCGGCTGGAGGCCTTCACCCCGCTGATCCCGCTCAACCCGGACGACTCCGGCCTTCCCTGCGCCTCGCTCACCTACAGCTTAACGAACACGTCCGATCAGCCGCTGGCGATCACGCTGGTCGGCTCGTTATGTAACGCGGTCGGGGGGGCACAGTTCGACCCGTTCATGAACATCGCCCCCAGCAAAGCGGGCAGAACCCGCAACCAGTTCCGCAGCGAGGGCGGCCTGCGCGGCATCTTCATGGACGCCGCCGGCATCCCCGCCGACGACCTGCTGTTCGGCAGCATGGGGCTGGTCACCACCTGCGAGCAGGTCACGGTCAAACCGCAGTGGCTGCGCAGCGGCTGGTGGGATTTTTTGCAGGAATTCTGGGACGACCTGGCGGACGACGGCCTGCTGACCGACCTCGGCTACGCGCTGGAATCGCCGGACGGCAGGCCCGATACCGGGTCGCTGGGCGTGGTTGATACCTTACAGCCCGGCGAAACCCGCAGCTACCCGTTCTGGATTACGTGGTATTTCCCGAACCGCCACAACAGCTGGCACGGCCCGCAGGCGGTGCAGCCGGGCGCGCAGCCAACCGTCCGCAACCATTACGCCGTCCAGTTCCGCGACGCCTGGGACGTGGCGCGCTACACGGTTGGGGAATGGCAGCGGCTGGCGGCGGACACCCACCGGTTCCACGACGCATTTTTCAGCAGCACGCTGCCCGATTACGTGCTGGACGCCGTTTCGGCCAACATCGTGCCGATGCGCAGCCCCACCTGCTTCTGGCTGGAGGACGGCCGTTTCTACGGTTGGGAAGGCTGCTTCGACAACGCGGGCTGCTGCGCCGGAAGCTGCACGCACGTGTGGAGCTACGCCTACAGCATGGCCTATCTGTTCCCCTCGCTGGAACGCGAGATGCGCCGCATCGAGTTTCAGGTCGAGACCGAAGCCGACGGCTACATGACCTTCCGCAACCTGAAATCGCTGGGCGAGACGTTCGCCTGGGTCTGGGCGGACCAGCCCAAAGCCGAGCCGGCGGTGGACGGGCAGATGGGCAGCATCCTGCGCGTCTACCGCGAGTGGCAGTTGAGCGGCGACCGCGAGTGGCTGCTCAGCATCTGGGGGGCGGTCAAACGCGCGCTGGATTTCGCCGAGGTGCAGTGGGACACGGACGGCGATCATGTGCTGGACGGCAAGCAGCATAACACCTACGACATCGAGTTCTACGGGCCGAACCCGCTGAGCAACATCTGCTACCTGGCTGCCCTGCGCGCGGTCGAGGCGCTGGCGAACGAGCTGGGCGAGCCGGACATCGCCGGGCGCTGCCGGCGGGCGTTCGAGGCCAGCTCCAGCAAATTCGACGCCCTGTGCTGGAACGGCGAATACTACATCCAGCGCCTCGACGACGTGGACGCGCACAAATATCAGCACGGGCTGGGCTGCCTCGCCGACCAACTGCTGGGGCAGCTCCACGCGCACGCGCTGGGCCTCGGCGATCTGCTGCCGGCGGACCATATCCGCCGGGCGATCAAGAGCGTTTTCGACTACAACTTCCTCGAAGGCTTCGAAAACCACTCCAACTGCCAGCGCACCTACGTCCTGAACGACGAGTCCGGCCTGCTGCTCTGCACGTGGCCCGGCGGCGGCCGCCCGAAATTCCCATTCGTGTATTCCGATGAGGTCTGGCCGGGCATTGAATATCACGTCGCCGCCGAGCTGATCTACTGCGGCTGGCTGGCGGACGGCCTGAAGCTGGTGGAAACGGTGCGCGCGCGGCACGAAGGCGCCCGCCGCAACCCCTGGGATGAGGTCGAGTGCGGGCATCACTACGCGCGCTCGATGTCAAGCTGGACGGTGCTGCTGGCGCTCAGCGGGCAGCGCGCCGACCGCGCGACGGGCAGGCTGTCGTTCAGCCCGGCGCTGGACGCCAGCACCGACCCGCACGAATTTCGGTGTTTCTGGTCGAACGGGACGGCGTGGGGGGTCTTCCGCCAGCGCCGCGACGGCGGCGCTGCGCCGGAGGTCGAGGTGCTGGGCGGCAGCCTGGAGGGCGTCACCGTCGCTGCGGAAGAATAAGGCTGGAAAGGACATGCGCCAGGATGGCGCGTTTGAAAGGATACGGCGTGCGATATCTTTATATAGCTCTGCTTCTGCTGGTGATCGGCGGCGCGGCTGTGGCGACCGCTCAGGATGACGGCGCGCCGGTGCTGGCCGGCGTCACGGACGTTGAATTTGTGCAGTGGGTGACAGGCCCGGATTCGCCCAACCAGACCGACGTGAATTACAGCGTGCTCGGCACCGACCTCGGCAGCATGTTTGAACTGGATGGCACCGTGTGGATCGCGTTCGGCGACACCTTCGGCTGCTGCCGCCCGGCGGCCGGCGGCGGCGGCGGCGGGCAGTGGCGCTACAACGTGCTGGGCTACTCCACCGACCGCGACCTTGAGGACGGCATGACGCTCGACGGCATGATCACCGGCGACAACGGCCGGGCGCGGGCGGTCCTGAGCAAGAAGTTCGAGGACTTCACGATCATCCCGACCGCCGGCATCGCCGTCGGGGAGCGGCTGCTGCTGCACTATATGGCCGTCAAGGAATGGGGGCCGCCGGGCCGCTGGACGCTCAACCGGTCGGGCTGGGGCTACTCTGACGACGGCGGCGAAACGTGGACGCAGCCGAACGAATCCACCTGGCAGGGCGACACCAATTTCGGCATGGCCGCGCTGCTGGAACACGAGGGCTATGTCTATGTCTTCGGCACGCACGGCGGGCGCTACGGCGGCGTGCAGCTTGCGCGCGTCCCCGCCGAGCCGGACGCGGTGCTGGATATGTCGGCCTACACCTATTGGGACGGCAGCGCCTGGTCGAGCAGCATCGAGGATGCCGTCGAGATCGTGCCCGCGCCGGTCGGCGAGCTGTCGGTGACGTGGAACGAGTTTCTGGGCCGCTGGCTCATGATTTACCTGGACGAGCCGCAGCGGGGCATCGTCATCCGCGAGGCGCCTGAACTCACCGGCCCCTGGAGCGACACGCAGATGCTGGTGGACTCGGCAGATTTTCCGTCGCTGTACGGCTCATACTTCCACCCCTGGGCGAGCGACGGTGAGGTGATCTATTTCACCATGTCGCAGTGGGGGCCATACAACGTCATGCTGATGCGCGCCCGCCTGGTCAAGGACCAGCAGGCGGCAAATTAAGGATCGCTGCGTCTTTACTTTAACCGACAAGGAAACCCTCAATGGCTGTGTTTAAGGGAAGCCCCCTGGGCGAACTGGCAAGGGTGCGGCAGGTGACAACCCGGCGAATTTCGAGTTATGACCGCACGGGCGGCAACGACGACCGGCTGCATATCGCGCCGGGGACAACGGTTGCAATTGCGGACATCGCCGGGGCCGGCTGCATCAACCACATCTGGGTGACGATGGTGTGCGACGCGCCCGACTTTCTGCGCCAGGTCACGCTGCGCGCCCGCTGGGACAACGAAACCGATTATTCGGTGGAAGTCCCTATCGGCGACTTTTTCGGGATCGGGCACGCGCAGACCGTTGATTTCGTTTCGCTGCCTTTACAGATGAGTCCGGCTAACGGGCGCTCGTTCAACTGCTTCTTCCCGATGCCGTTCTCAGAGCGCGCGCTGTTCGAAGTGACCAGCGAGTGCGACGCTGAGGTCCTGTTTTACTACTATATTGATTACGAGCTGCACGACCGGATTGACCCTGACCTGGGGCGCTTTCACGCCCAGTGGCGGCGGCAGAACCCGACCGACGGCATTTCCGACGAGGGCATGACCAACGGCGAGTGGTCGTTCGGCGGCACGAACATCGGCGGCGAGGGGAACTACGTGATTCTGGAGGCGGAGGGCAGGGGGCACTACGTCGGCTGCAACCTCAACATCCACAACCTGCGCCAGCGCGCCTGGCCCCCCGGCGTGAGCTGGCCGATTTCGCCGGAGGAACTGCACCAGAACCTGCCCGGCGTGGGCGACGCCTTCAACTGGTACGGCGAGGGCGACGACATGATTTTCATTGACGGCGAGGCCTGGCCGCCGGCGCTGCACGGCACGGGCACGGAGGACTATTTCAACACGGCGTGGTGCCCGGCGGACGCCTACAGCGCGCCCTATCACGGCATCACGCTGCCGGGCGGGCCGAACTGGTCGGGCA
>CAZDVL010000112.1:0-7806 GCA_964508745.1 uncultured Anaerolineaceae bacterium
CACCGCCGCGCGCCCGATTTGACAAGCAGCGGCCAGCAATGATAAACTTTTTTCAGATGGACACAAGAAATATTTCGAGGCATCATGCAGCAGACACGACGTTTTATCATTGAGATACTGCGTGAGCGCGGCGAGGCCACTGTTGACGACATTGTAGAAGAACTGCAGCAGCGGCGCGGCAGGGAAATCACCGCGGTTACCGTGCGGCACCACCTCACACGGCTGCAGGAAGAAGATCTGATCGCCACGCCGCAGATGCGGCACCGAAACACGCCGGGCCGCCCGCAGCACGTGTACGCGCTGACCGAAAAAGCCTTCGCACAGTTCCCCAACAACTACCAGCGCCTGGCGACCGGGCTGCTTCAGGGGATGCGCCGCCACCTGCCGGCGGACCACATCAACGTGATTCTGGAAGATGTGGCCGACCTGATGGTGGTGGACGCCGACATCCCGCCCGCCCCTATGGAGCAGCGCCTGGACATCACCGTTGACTATCTGACCCGGCAGGGCTACGAAGCGCGCTGGGAAGAGTCCAGCGGCGGCTATGTGCTGTCCACGAGCAACTGCCCCTACCACCAGATTGCCCAGGGCGAACAGATGCTGTGCGAAATGGATCTGCGCCTGGTAGCCGGGCTGCTGGGCGCCGTGCCGCGCCGTTTGTCGCACGTCATCGCTGGCGACCACACCTGCGCCTATTTCATCCCGGCGGCTGACAGCTCTGACAGCCGTTAATAGTATTAACAACTGTCTTTTTAATTGACTGCCCCCCGCACCTGTGTTACACTGGCGTGCAACACCCTGCCTGATTGAGGAGAACGCTGCATGGCCGTTAACGAAAACGACAATCTCCAGGTTGACGCACCTGTGCTGGTGGTTACGCCAGCCGCCGCAGGCACGATTCAGCACCTGCTGGAGCAGCGTCAGATTCCGAACTATGCCCTGCGCGTGTTCGTCTCTGGCGGCGGCTGCTCTGGCATGCAGTATGGCATGGCGTTCGAGGAGAAGCCGCAGGACTTCGACACCGTTGTTAACGTTGACGGCGTCCGCCTGGTGATAGACCCAACCAGCCTGATCTATCTGCAGGGCGCTACCATTGATTTTGTGGACAGCCTGATGGGCGGCGGCTTTCGTATTGATAACCCGAACGCGGTCGCCTCATGCGGCTGTGGCCACTCGTTCCGCACGGACGAAGAGGGCGAAGCTGCCGGCGGCTGCGGCAGTTGCAGCCACTGAGCGCGGCGGGTTAGCGTCGCAGCGAACTGACAACCAGGCCGGCAAGCCCCAGCGCGCCCAGCAGCAGAATCGGTGCGATTGGCGGCATCCCTTCCGGTAGATTTAACGGCAGTGGGCGCGGCCCAGGCGTGGAAGTTGCCTCGGCCGCGCTGCTTTGCGTGGTCGGCGCGGCCGCGACCGCCGGCGGGTACGTGTAGGTCGGCAGGGCCTGGACAGGCTCCGCCTCCCCCGGCCTGCCGCCAGCCGCCGGCGGCGCGCCCGCGGACGACAGCTCCGCGCCGGGGAGGCTTAACACCCGCGAGCCGGCTGTGGCTGTGAGGATGCCGCCGGGAGTCAGCGTCAGCACCTCCGCCGGCTCCGGCGTGACGGCCGCTGTCGGCGCCGCGCCCGGTTCCAGGTTCGGAATGGCGCTTTCGTCGCCGATGATCTGCACCAGCTCGTCAAAGACCCACGCGCGCACTGCCCCGGTTGGCGCGTCGTCGAACTGGAACTGCAGCCAGCGGAAGTAACGGCCAAACACCTGATACGTTCTGCCGGCGCGAATGGTCCCCAGCCTTTCGCCCTCAATGTCCGGCTCAGCCCGGACGTTGACCTCGCCTGAGTCCGCCTTCGCTTCAAGCAGCACCTGCCCTTCGGGCGTGGGCGTGCGCGAAGGCGTGGCCGTCACCGCCGCCTCGATCACGGGCGGGGCGAGCGTCGGCAGGTCCGCGCGCACTGGCGTGGACGTTACCAGCTCCTGCGCGCCGGCCCTGCTGCTGTTGAGCATACTCAGCACGATGAATCCGCTGAGCAGAACAGCGACAGTCAATTGAATCGCCACATGGGGGCGCTGTTTGCGCATCAGTCTCTCCTACCAGGAAATCAGATTGTCCGCGGCCTGCCGGCCCTGTTCCGCCGTCCGGCGCTCGCTGCTGCGGGCCAGATACCCCTGATATTCCTGCCCTGTCAGCCCGTAGACGGTCCATCCGCTTAAGACGAAAGGCGGCGTCGCGCGCTCTGGCGGGCACGCGCTGCAATCTGCCGGAATCCACTCGCCATTATAGCGGCGCGCGATGTGGACGTGGGTGCCGTTCGACACGCCGCCCTCGCACGATGCCCTGCCGATGGGGTCGCCGGCGCTGACCGCAGCCCCCGCCGGGACGCGCCCATCCGCATCAATGTGCAGATACAGCACGCTCCAGCCGGTCGCATCGTCGCCGTCGCCGTCAAGGTCGAGCACGACCACGCCGTCGGCGCTGCGCGTGACCACGCCGGCCGCCGCCGCCCTGACCGTGTAGGCCGACACATAGCAGGACGAGTCAACCAGCGCCAGGTCGTCCGGCGGCGCGAAATCAACCGCCGACCATGCGCTGCCGCTGCCCCATCCGCCGTGCGGGCCGCCGGTGAAAAACCAGGTTTCGCCGCTGGCGAACGGGAGCGTCAGCGGCGGCTGTGCCAGGCCGGCTGGAACCAGGATGTCAAGGGGCGCGGCGAACGGGTCGCCAAAGTGCGTTCTGTAGACGGCGTACAGGCCGTCAGGCCCGACCTCGCGCAGCCAGCGGTCGTGGGCGTTGTACAGGCTGAGCATGTGCTGCACGCCGATTGTGGCCGCGTTCAGGCCGGGCGCGAACCGCAGCCGCTCGCCGCTTTCCAGCTCAACAGCGACCCGGCCGCTGTATTTCCACCCGTAGTAGCCCTCGTTCAGCCGGTCCGCCGCCCAGGCGAGCTGGCGATAAAGCCCGCTGCGGTCGAAGCCGAAAGGCGAAGCCGGCGCGCCGAGCGGATGTGTCTGAAGCACCCCGGAGGGGGCGACGTCGGTCAGCCAGCCGGCGCGCAGTTCGAGCAGCGCCAGCAGCAGGCGCGCGTCCACGCCAAACTCAAGCGACACGCGCTCGACAATTTCCGCCGCGCTGAAAACAGCGCCGTCAACCTCGTCAACAGCGGCGCGGATGTAACCGGGCTGGCCGCCGATAAACGCGGCGGTGTCGAACCGGGCCGCGCCTGGGCCGCGCACCAGCAGGCTGTCAGGGAGGATTTTGAGCAGCGGCGTCGTGTCCTGCGGCAGGCCGGGCAGATAAACCACCTGCCCCACCGCCAGGATGTCGGGGTTTGCCAGCGCGTTGATCTCCAGCAGCGCGGCGACCGACACACCGTGCAGGCCGGCAATCCCTGAGAGCGTGTCGCCGGGCCGGACCAGGTGCTCGCGTGCGCTGGTTTCCGCCGTGCCCGGCAGCACAGCGTCGGGCGTGGGGACAATCAGGGCCGGTGCGGCTGCCAGCGCGACCTGGGTCGCCGGCACCTCCGGCGCGTCGGTGGCGGTCAGAACTGCGAGCGGCGCGTTCGTCGCTGTCACGACCACATAGACAGGGCGCACCGGCACGCAGGCAGAAAACGCGATCAGGGCCAGTGCAGCGCTGGCGCCAGCTCGCGCAGGCTGAAACGACGGCATTAAGGACACGGCCTTACTACAGAGTTGGGCGATCGCACGTTTGATTGTATACTACTCTGCCGATTGGTGATATAACAGTCTCATCCAAACGCCTGTCGAAATAAGGAGCAGTCAGAACATGGCAACACCTCAGGAAATCGTCGCGATCTTCAGCAGGATGGTAGAAAAGTTCGACGCACAAAAAGCCGCCGGCGTTGACGCCACCATTCAGTTTGACCTCGGCGACAGCGGCGGCCAGCACTGGATCAAGATCGCGAACGGTCAGGTTCAGAACGGCACCGGCCTCGCTGAAAACCCCACGATGACGCTGCGCGCCTCGGCCGACGACTGGGCATCGGTCGTGAACGGCCAGCTCAACCCGATGCAGGCTTTCATGAGCGGCAAGATCAAAATTCAGGGCGACATGGGCCTGGCGCTTAAGCTCCAGCCGATGTTCTTCAGCTAACCGCACCCTTAACCGGGTCTGCGCCACAGGTGTGAGCCGCGTTCCGCGCGCCTGTGGCGCGGTCACCTGACCAGCGAAGGCGCTAAACGGCTCAGCAGCAGAATCAGCAGCGACAGCGTCACCGGGCTGACCAGCGTTGACGCCAGAATCAGGCTGAGCGACAGTTGGCGGTTCAGCTCGAACTCAGTTGCCAGGATGATCGTGACCACCGCCACCGGCATACTGGCCTGCATGATCACAGCGATAGCCGCCGGCGCCTCCAGGCCGGCGAGCAGCGCCAGCGCCGCCGAAACCAGCGGCGAGAGCAGCAGACGCAGGCCAGCGCCAACGCCAACGAGACGCGGCTGGACCACCTGCGAAGCCTGCGCCAACTGCAACCCCAGCAGAATCAGCATCAGAGGGATAGCCGCCTGGGAGAGCATCAGCACCGGGCGCGCGAGCAGCGGGGGCAGCTCGAAACCGGCGAAATTCACGGCCAGGCCCAGAATGGCGGCGTGAAGCACGGGCACGCGCGCGACAACCACCAGCGATTGGCGCAGCGTCCGCCCTCCTCGCGAGGCGACAAACACCCCCAGCGTGTTATTCAGCAGCGTGGTGGCGATGAAAATCACGGCGGCGCGGGCCAGCACCGTCGGGCCAAAGGCGAAGCTGGTGATCGGCAGCCCGAAGTTGCCATTGTTGGGGCAGATGGCGGCCAGAATCACCGACGCGCGTTCCACCTGGTCGCCGGTGCACCAGCGCGCTGCCAGATAGCCGGCGGAGGCCATGATTCCGGCGAACGCGGCCATCACCAGAACCAGCTCCGCCAGTTCCCTAAACTCAATCTCGCTGGTCGAGAGCGACTGAAAAATCAGCGCGGGCGACAGGATGTTGAAGATAATACGGCCCAGCGGGGCCGGGTCTGCGCGCAGCCGCCGCCCGCTTAAGTAGCCAACGCCGGCGATCAGCAGAATCGGCGCGATGTTGTCAATGAAGATTTGCAGCAGTTCGCCGATCACTGGTCTACCCCGACAGCGGTGAATGGGTGGAGTTGGCGCGGCCGTTCGGGCCTGTTTATTCGTCGTCCAGGTCGCTGTCCAGCCCCATGTTCGTCAGCGTGGCGCTGCCGATCGCGTCCTCGACGGCCTCCAGCAGGTCATCGTCGCCCGTTTCCTCGGCCTCCTGGGCCAGCTCTGTGAGCGCCGCCAGCGCCCGCTCGCCGCCGATTTCGCCCAGCGACCAGATCGCGGTTTCCTTTATTTCGCGGTCGTCCTCATTGGTGAGGGCAATCAGATAAGGGACGGCTTCCCGCATCTCCAGCTCGCCGCTGGCGCGGGCCGCCTCGTAGCGCATTTCGGCATCGTCGCTGCGCAGCTCGCGCAGCACGGCGTCTTTCCAATGCAGCTCGTAAGCGCGGCCCATCGCAAAAACCGCGCTGACGCGCATGCGCTGGTCGTCGCTGTGGTAGGCTTCATCAATGGCCTCGTTGACGATCTCGTGGCTGGAATTGGCGATCGCCTCCAGGGCGCGCCGCCGCACCTCTACATCCTCCGTCTCGTTGGAGTAGATGCTGACAACAGCGTCCTGAAGCTGGTAGAGCGCCGCCGGCGGCAGGCCGCCCATCTCGCCCGTGAAGATGAAATTGCCCAGCGCGCCGAGGGCGGCGGCCCGCACGATCGTCGCTTCGTCCCACTGTGCCAGCTCGATCAGGCGCGCCATAAACGCCGGCGTCTCATTGGTCCACAGCAGGCCGATGGCGGCCTCGCGCACCTCCGGGTCCTCGTCCTCAAGCCCCAGCATGAGGCCGACCGGCTCGTAGTCCAGCTCGAAATTGGTTTCGCTCAGGTCGGCGAGGCGGCGCATCAGGGTCCGGCGATATTCAACGTCCAGCGTCTCCCAGACGGGCGCCACCAGCGCGATCTCGTCATCCGACAGGCTGGAAAGCCCGTAATAGAGCGACGCGCTGAAGCCTTCGCTCTGCCCCATGCGCAGCAGGTTCAGCGTGGTCGGCAGGTCTGGCTGTTCGCCCGGCGCGCCGTTTTCGCCGTCAAGTTCAAGGTCGCTGCCGAATCCGTCGTCATCCGGCAGCAGGTTGTCGTCCAGGTCGCTCACGCTTGTCCTCCCGGCCCTTAAGGCAGCAGGCTGGTAATGGGATTCAGGATGTCATTCACAAAGGCGATGACGAAGATCGAAAGCAGCAGCGCCATGCCGATCAGGTGCACCATCCCTTCGCGCTCCGGCGTGATGGGCCGGCCGCGCACGATTTCGATCAGCACGAACAGGATGCGCCCGCCGTCCAGCGCCGGCAGCGGCAGCAGGTTGGTGATGCCGAGCGCGATGCTGATGATCGCCACGAAGTTGAGAATGACGACCGGCTGGTTCTGCTCAATGCTCTGCTGAAGAAAGACGGCGCCCACCTGGCTGATCGCAAGCGGACTTAGAAAACGCGCCTCGTCCGAGCTGACCGCCCCGCTGATGATTTCGCCCGGCAGGCGCAGCAGCGTGGTGACGTAGAAGCCGATACGCTCAAAGCTGTAGCGCAGCGAATCGCCCAGGGACAGCGGCACAATTTCCTGCTGCAGGCCGCTGTCAACGTAGACCGCGCCGAACGACGGGGCCGACAAAGCCGGCTGGATGGTGATGCCCATCGCCCCCTGCCCCGGCGGCGGGTCGGCGCGGGGCACCAGCGTGACCTCGTGCGTTTCGCCCCCGCGCGCCAGGGTCAGGGTCACGTCCGCGCCTGTGTGCTGCTGCGTCAGGCTGGGCAGGTCGTCGAATGACGCAAACGGCGCGCCGTTGAAGGCGGTGATAATGTCGCCGGGCTGCATCCCGGCCCGCGCCGCCGGCGAGCCTTCAGCTACGCCGGAGACATATACATAGGGCACTGGCTCGGCACCTTCCGCCGCGGCCGGCGGTGTAAAGGCGATGTCGTGGATTTCGCCGCCGCGCTGAACGGTCACGGTGACCGGCTGTTCCGCCGCTGCCGCCAGGCTGTCGAACAGGCCGGCGGAGTCCGCGAAGTACTGCCCGTCAACCTTCAGAATCACGTCGCCCGGCAGCAGGCCTGCGGCGGCCAGCGCGGAATCTGGCTCAATATCGACCAGGCCGACGCTGCTGCCAACCACAGTGGGCAGCCCGGCCATGCCGATCACGACAAACAGGGCGATGGCCGTCAGCAGGTTCATGACCGACCCCGCGACCAGGAAAAAGATGCGCGCCAGCGGCCTCGCTTCGTTGACTGACATCGTTCTGGCGATGCCGCGCTCGCGCAGTTTTTCGCGGTCGCTCACCGGAAGCGACTCCTGGCTGGCAAGCCGCTCAGCCACGGCCTGGCGATCCTGTTCGGCGGCAGCTTCGCTCACCGGGCGCACAAAATCCTCGCCCAGGGGGCGGACAAAGCCGCCAATCGGCAGCCAGTTGAGCGTGTATTCGGTCTCACCCCGCCGGAAAAGCGTCAGCATGCGCGGCGGGAAACCAATGCCAAACTCCAGAATGGTGATGCCAACAGCTTTCCCGGCGAAAAAATGACCCAGTTCGTGGATGATGATCGCTGGAATTAAGACCAACGCGAAAGCGACAACTGCCGATAAAGCATCGTTCCCCAGTAGAAAGTCTAACATTGCTGCTCACCTCAGACTGTGATCGCGCGGGACGCCTGCAAGTCACATTTAGTGGACATTCAGCCTGATTATAAACGTCGCAGCAGCATAAGAACAAGGCA
>CAZDVL010000113.1:0-7794 GCA_964508745.1 uncultured Anaerolineaceae bacterium
GCAGCAGCACGATCACGAGGATGATAATCAGTTCGGTTGGTCCCAGGCTAGGCATATCAATCTGTCCTTCATTGACTCACATCCGCCCGTATTATACACCCTGCGGTATGACTTGCCACACTATTCCCCGCCCGTTTCCAGGGCAAACGTATCAAAAGTACCATGCGGTTTGATGACGTTCGATCAATGTCAGAACGTTTGAGTTCCGGGTAGAGCGCGATAGATCATGCCGCTACAGCGCCATTCTGATTTATCGCGTGTAGGGCGGCCCGCCGGGTCGCCCCTACGCCCATTTACCTATTCGAGTTTTTCGGGGTCGCTTCGAACCATCAACTGCGTTTGATGCGTTTGCCCTGCGTCCATTTCCAGCAGCGTTAACAAACCGTCGGGGTACAGCGGGGCCGCGCCGCCGCGAAAGAAGGCGAGCGGCTTCCAGTACGCGGTGAACAGCGGCTGCCGGACATCCTCATCCTCCGTCCCCAGGATGGCGTCGCGCCTGTAGACGCCCTCATCCACAAACGCGCCGTCGAACACCAGCACGATCTCGTGGCCGGCCTGGCCCTCATACGTAAAAATGTTCTCCAGCGCGCCCAAATAGCGCAGGTCGCGCACCTCCTGGCCGATCTCCTCGCGCAGCTCGCGCGCCACTGTTGCGGCGGCGCGCTCGCCAAACTCGATGCGCCCGCCCAGCGGCCGGTAGAACGTCTGCTGCCTGGCCGTGTCGTAGCCTTCGGCCACCAGAATGTGGTCGCCGCGCCGAAAGACGCAGATCGCCAGCGGGCGAATTTTGCCGGGTTTCATCGTCGTACTCTCCAGTTATCCGCGCCTGGTCACAGGCCGATCATAACACCAACGCGGAACACGCGCCGGTTGCGGGGGCCGCCGCCCTGGGCTACAGTTAATATTTCCGGTAACGCACACTCTGGGGGCGGGGCCTATGGGCTGGCGGCTGTATCTCTCCAACCAGGCGGTGCAGCGTCTCGACATTCTGCCCGGCCAGCCGCCGCTGCTGGCGGCCTGGATGCGGCGCGGGCGCGTGTACTACTTCGACCTGAAAACCGGCGCGCAGGTTGGCGAGCGCAGCATTGACGAGACGCCCGCCGCCGCCCGCGCGGACGACGCCTGGCAGGCCTTCGCCGCCGGGCTGACCGCCCCTAACAAGGTCTTTCTGCCGCATGTGCGCACCGCGCTGGGCGATGTCTACAGCAGCAGCGACGGCCGCCTGCGGCTGGTGCACGTGCCGCCGGCCGGCCTGTTCCTGGAGCTGGAGGGCAGGGAAATTCCGCTGGACACCGGCGCGGCGGCGCGCCTCAGCGCCGTTGACCTGGATCGGCTGCTGGGGCTGGTGGCCGCATTGGACGAAACCGGCCTGCTGCGCCTGTACCAGCAGCACATCCCGCTGGGCGCGTTCGACCTGGGGCTGCGGCCAGCCGACGGCCTGCCGGTGAGCGTGGCGGTGGCGCTGGGCGGCGGCGCCGTCTTTGCCAGCGACGGCCGCCAGATCGTGCTGACCGATTCCAGCGGCGCGGTCAGGAAGCGGCTGGACGCGCACTACACCGTCGGGCGCATCGCCTGCGCGCCGGACGGCCGGCTGCTGGCGACGACCGACCTCGACACCAACGTGATTCGCGTCTACAACGGCGCTGACCTGACGCTTTCGCACCAGCGCCACGCCGTTGATGTGCTGGCGGCGGCGCGCCAGGTGCAGCTCATCGCCGACGAGCCGCCGGCGCTGGGCGCGCTCAACGCGCTGGCGCTGGGCAGCAAGGGCGCGCTGGCGTTCGCGCTGGCGGGCATGGTTTGCGCCAGCGCCACCAGCGCGCTCAACGCCCTGCCGCAGACGCGCCGGCTGCTGTGATGGCGGCGCGCGCCGGCTGAACAATGCTCAACCGTCCCTTAACAACGTTTGCGCGTCGCCCTGTTTCTCTGCACCTGGCCGCTTTCGCGCTCTATCTGCTGGCCGCCGTCGCCATCACCTGGCCGCTGGCGGCGGCGCTCAGCACGCGCCTGCTGGGGCATCCGTTTGGCGACGCCGGCGAATACACGCGCCACATCTGGTGGATCAAGCACGCGCTTCAGACCGGCCAGCCCGTGATCTTTCAGCCGTACCTGGGCTGGCCTGCGGGCCTGCCGGGCGCGTGGCTGTGGGCGGCGCCGCTGCAATCGTTTCCGGCCTGGCTGCTGGCGTTCGCGCTGCCGCTGCCGGCGGCGTTCAACGTCCAGGCGCTGCTGACGCTGGCGCTCAACGGCTGGGCCATGTTCGCGCTGGTGAAGCGCCTCACCGGCCAGGCCAGCGCGGCGCTGCTGGCCGGCCTGATCTTTATGGCCTACCCCGCCGCGCAGGGCCAGCTTGCCGCCGCGCACGTCGGGCTGCTGGCGCTGTGGCCGGTCCCGCTGTTGATCTGCGCGCTGGACCGCGCCCGCCACAGCCGCCGCTGGGTGGCCGCCGCCGGGGCGCTGTTCACGATCAGCCTGTGGGGCAGCCCGCTGCTGCTGGTGTATGTCACCGGGCCGGTGACGCTGCTGCTGGCGCTGCGGGCGCTGCTGGCCCGCGACCGGGCCGCGCTGGTAAACGTGGGCGCGGCGGCGGGGCTGGGCCTGCTGCTGGCGCTGCCGTTCCTGCTGCCGTATGCGCTGGAGGCGTCCGGCGCGCCGCCCTGGGTGGTGGACGAGGGCGGCGCGGTCGCGTTCAGCGCGGACCTGTTCGGGCTGGTGACGCCGCTGTTCTATCACCCGCTGTTCGCCGGGCTGGGCTACAGCCGCCGCGCCCTCGGCGTGGACCCGTTCGAGCGTGTCGCTTACGCGGGCGTTGTCACGCTGGCGCTGGCGCTGGCCGGCGCGCTGCGCTGGCGCGCGGGGCGCGGCTGGCTGCTGCTGGCGCTGGCGGCCTGGGCGCTGTCGCTCGGCCCGCTGCTGCAGGTGGGCGGCGCGCCGCTGCTGCTCGACGTGGGCGGGGCGCGGACGCACATCGTCCTGCCCTGGGCGCTCATCGGCGAGCTGCCGCTGCTGAACATGACGCGCACGCCCGCCCGTTTCAACCTGCTGGTCGGCCTGGCGCTGGCGATTGCGGCTGGCGGCGGCGCGGCGGCGCTGTGGCGGGGGCGCTGGGCCAGGCGCGCGGCGGCGCTGGCGCTGGGCGCGCTGATTCTGTTCGAGTACCAGTCGTTCTGGCCGCTGCCGACCGTGCCCGCCGCTGTCCCCGGTGCGGTGCTGGCGCTGCGCGACCGCGACGACGTGCGCGCGGTGTTTGACGTGCCCTGGGAACATCTGCTGACGGCCAAGGATGGGCTGTACCTGCAAACCGGCCACCAGCGGCCGCTGGTCGCTGGGCAGGTCGCGCGGCGCACACCGGTTAACCCGGCGAAGCTGGCCGTGCTGCAGGGCACGCTGGACCCGGCGCTGCTGGATGCGGCCCAGGTGGACGTGATTATTCTGCACCGCGAATGGGACGGCGGCCGGTTAGAGCCGCTGCTGCGCGCCCGGCTCGGCAGCCCCGTCTATGAGGATGCGCGCCTGGCGCTGTTCGAGCCGCCCGCGCCCGCCGGCCCGCCGGCCTTCGCCGCCGTTTACGATGCCCAGGCCGTTTTCACGCAGCCTTACGACATTCACCTGTACGCGCCCGCGCCCGGCTGGGTGACGCTGGACGGCGCGCTCTATCCTGATGGGCAGGCCGTGACGCTGCTGCTCGATTATCAGCCGGTGCTGCATTTCACCCCGGCTGACACCACGCTCAGCGTGCCGTTGTACCTGGGCGAAGGCTACCACACGCTGCGCCTGGAAACCGCGATTCCCTGTCCGGCTGCGCTGGCGCCGCTGGCCTGCCGCACTGTGCGCCTGGACGGCCTGGCGCTGGCGTACACGCCGGCGGCGGCCGCGCCGCTGCGCTTCGAGCGCGGCGTCACGCTGGCGGCAGGGCGGGCGCTGGCGGACGGCGGCGGCGCGGCTGTGTGGCTCAGTTGGGCGTTCGACCGGCCGCTGGCTGCGTCCGACCGGCGCTTTGTCCACGTGCTTGCCGCGGACGGTGGGCTTGTCGCCCAGGACGACGCCGCGCCGCCGCCCGGCCTGGTCAGGTGGGCGGACGGCCTGCGTTTCGCGCTGCCGCCGGGCAGCTACCGCGTGTACGCCGGCTGGTACAGCCTGCCGGGCGCGGCGCGCTTCGGCCTGCTGGCCGACCCCGCCGCGGGCGGCCTGGCACAGCTCGGCACAGTCGCGGTAACAGGCGCGAAATAAGCGCCGCGTTTCACCCGATCCGCTGGGGGTTTACGCCGGTCACAGGCAATCTTATACTCACCCTGCGCCGTTTTATGCGCCCCGCGCGGCCCTGCTGTGGTTCGGGCTGTGCCGCGCCGCTGTGACAAGTGAGGAAAAACCATGCCCATCTTCGCCGCCACCTACATTTTCGGGGACATTCACGGCCACGCTGACCGGCTGGCCGCGCGCCTGCGCGAAGCCGGCCTGGTGGATGAGGCCGGAACCTGGGCCGGGGGGCAGGCGGCGCTGTGGTTTCTGGGCGACTTTTTTGACCGCGGGCCGGACGGCATCGGCGCGCTGAACATGGTCATGCGCCTCCAGCGCGAAGCTGAAGCCGCCGGCGGGCAGGTCGGCGCGGTGCTGGGCAACCACGACATCACCCTGCTGTCGGTCCACCGCTTCGGCAGCCGGCCGCTTGGCGCGCTGGGCAACCGGACCTTCGCCGGCGAGTGGAAACGCAACGGCGGCCAGAACCGTGACCTGGAGCGCCTCACGCCGGCGCACATTGAGTGGCTGATGGGCCTGCCGGCGCTGGCACGGGTGGATGACCGCCTGCTGGTTCACGCCGACTCGCGCCTGTATCACGATTACGGCGGCACGGTTGAGGCGGTCAACGCGGCCTTTGCCGACCTGCTGGACAGCGACAATGCCGCCGCCTGGGATCATCTGCTGAGCCAGTTCAGCGAGCATCGCGGCTTTATAGGCCTGCTGGGCCAGGGCGCGCGCCGGGCGGCGGCCTTCCTGGGCGCCTTTGGCGGGCAGCAGATTGTGCATGGGCACACGCCGCTGCCGACGCTGCTGGCCGAGGCCGCTGAGCGCGTCCACGCGCCGCACGTCTACGCCGACGGCCTGTGCGTCAACGCTGACCCAGGCATGTACCTGGGCGGCCCCGGCTTCGTGTGGGCGCTGCCGCCGCTGCACGAGACCGTGCCGATGATCTGAAACCGGCGCCCGGACACAAACAGCGGCAGCGCCGCGTGTGCAGCGCTGCCGCCGGTCTGCCCGCCTGCGGTCGTCAGGCGGCGGAGCTTACCACCCGCGTTTGCCCAGGATCACCTCGTCCGGCCCGACATGGATGCCGACCATCGCCTCGCCCAGGCTGCGGCTGACGTTGAGCAGAATGGCCGGCTCATTGTAGTGCGTGACCGCCTCGACAATCGCCTTGGCGCGCTTGGCCGGGTCGCCACTTTTGAAGATGCCAGAGCCGACAAACACGCCGTCCACGCCAAGCTGCATCATCAGGGCCGCGTCCGCCGGGGTGGCGACGCCGCCAGCGGCGAAATTGACCACCGGCAGGCGGCCGAGCTGCGCCGTTTCGCGCACCAGCTCATACGGCGCCTGGATGTTCTTGGCGTAGGTGAACAGTTCGTCCTCGTCCATCGAGGTGAGGCGGCGAATCTCGCTGTTGACCGCGCGCGCGTGGCGCACCGCCTCGACCACGTCGCCGGTGCCGGCCTCGCCTTTGGTGCGGATCATCGCGGCGCCTTCGGCGATGCGCCGCAGCGCCTCGCCCAGGTTGCGGCAGCCGCAGACAAACGGCACTTTGAAGCGGTGTTTGTTGACGTGGTGTTCCTCGTCCGCCGGCGTGAGCACTTCGCTCTCGTCAATGTAGTCCACGCCCAGCGCTTCCAGAATCTGCGCCTCGACAAAATGCCCGATGCGCACCTTCGCCATCACCGGAATGCTGACGGCCTGCATAATCTGCTCGATCATGTCCGGGTCGCTCATGCGGGCCACGCCGCCCTGCACGCGGATGTCCGCCGGCACGCGCTCCAGCGCCATCACGGCGCACGCCCCGGCCTCTTCGGCGATCTTCGCGTGGTCCGGCGTGACCACGTCCATAATCACGCCGCCTTTCAGCATCTGCGCCAGCCCGGCCTTGATCTTGAAGGTTCCGGTCTCGCCGCCGCCGTTCTCGCTGCCACTGCCTGTCATACTGGTTACCCCTTGGTTGTCCGCTGCAATTGGTTTGTGTTTCTAGCGTATGGATGCGCCCCGCGCGCTTATATGTCCACTTGAGTCCATTAGAGCCACCGCTGCGCGCGGCCGGCGGCGGCCCATTCTAGCAGCAAAAGCCGCACACTGCGCCGGAAATCTTACACAGCGCGCGCGCGAACCCGGTGTATACTCGATTTGGGAAGGGTTACAAAGTGTAAACGCATGGCCGATTCTGACGCGCACACGACAATTGACTGGGACGCGGTCTGGTCCAGCCTGGCCTGGGACGAGGCGGCTGACGACGAGGCGCGCCTGCGCCGGCGGCTGCGCCTGCGCGCGCAGCAGTACGCCGCGCCCATGGCCCAGGCCGGGGCGGCGGGCGCTGAGGCGGCGCGGCCGGTGCTGGTGTTCGAGCTGGGCAGCGAGCGCTACGGCGTGGACGTGGTGTCTGTGCGCCGCGTGCGCACGATCGGGCGCATCACGCATGTGCCGGGCATCCCCCATTTTTACCGGGGCGTGGTCAACGTGCGCGGCCAGGTGGTCACGGTGCTGGACGCGCGCCTGTTCTTCGACATGCCGACAGCCGACGACGACCTGCGCCCGCCTGAGGAACTGGTGGTGGTGGAGGCGGGCAGGCTGGAGATCGGCCTGCTGGCGCACAACGTTCAGGGGGTGGTGGCCGTCCCGCACGCCGCGATCGAGCCGATCGACAATATTCGTTACGCGCTGGGCGTCACCGTCGAGCGGCTTGTGCTGCTCGACATCCCGCGCCTGTTTGAGGATGAACGCCTGCTGGTGGGCAGTAAGGACGAAGGCTGAAGGCATGAGCGAGACGGCACACAACAAGACTGCGAACGGGGCGCTGCGCCGCGTCAGCGCGCTGGTGCTGAACGCCACCGTGCTGGCGACCGCGCTGGCGGCGGCGGTTCCGCTGGCCCTGTTCGGCGCGATCACGCGGCCTGTCGCTGACGGCACGCTGGCCCTGTGGCTGCTGGCCGCGCTGGTGGCCGGCGGCGCGCTGGGCGTCGTGATTAACCTCATGAGCCGGCGCCAGATGGGCCAGAACCTGGACGGGTACGTCAGCGTGCTGACGCGCATCGCCAGCGGCGACCTGCACCAGCGCCTGGACGTGTCGGCGCTGGACACAGCCACCGACGAGGGCCGCCAGCTTCACGACCTGGGCGTGGGCATCAACAGCGTGCTGGAGCGCGTGCAGGGCATCACGCACGAGATTCAGCAGGCGCTCAGGCGGGTGGACGACGACACGCAGGCCATTCTGGGCGCGACTTCGCGCCAGATCGCGATGGCGAACGAGCAGGACGCCGTCGTGACCGAGACGACCGCCACCGTCAACGAGGTGCGCGCCACCGTGACCGAAACGGCCGAGCGCGCCCAGAGCGTGGCGGAGACGGCGCAGGTCTCGGTGGATGTGTCGCGCACCGGAACGGAGGCGGTCACCGAGGCGGTGTCGGGCATGGGGCTGATCCGCCGCCGCGTGGAGGACATCGCCGACAACATCCTCGTGCTTTCCGAACACACGCAGCAGATCGGCGAAATCATCGCCGCCGTGAACAGCCTCGCTGACCAGTCGAAAATGCTGGCGCT
>CAZDVL010000114.1:0-7791 GCA_964508745.1 uncultured Anaerolineaceae bacterium
TACACCAGACTGGGGCGCACCGGCCTCAAAGTGAGCCGCCTGTGCCTGGGCACGATGAACTTCGGCTGGTCGGCGGACGAACCCACCTCTAACGCCATCATGGACGCGGCCTTCGACGCCGGCATCAACTTCTTCGACACCGCCGACATCTACACGCGCTGGGTCCCCAACAGCAGCGGCGGCGTCTCTGAGGCCATGATCGGGCGCTGGCTGAAGTCCAGGCCGCGCCACCAGGTCATCATCGCCACCAAAGTGCGCGGCATCATGTGGGACGGCCCCACCGGCGAGGGCCTCAGCCGCCACCACATCATGCAGGCGGTCGAGGACAGCCTGCGCCGCCTCCAGACCGACTACATTGACCTCTACCAGACGCACTGGCCCGACGCCGAAACGCCGCTGGACGAAACGCTCGCCGCGCTCGACGCGCTGGTGCGCGCCGGCAAGGTGCGCTATCTCGGCGCCAGCAACTACCCGGCCTGGCTGCTAACGAAGGCGCTGTGGGTCAGCGACGTGCGCAGGCTGGCGCGCTACGACAGCCTCCAGCCGCACTACAGCCTGTTCAACCGCGCCGAGTTCGAGCGCGAGCTGGCCCCGCTGTGCCGCGACCAGGGCGTCGGCGTGATCCCCTACAGCCCGCTGGCGGCGGGCTTCCTCACCGGCAAGTACACGCGCGAAAACCGCCAGCCAGACCCAGACTCAGCGCGCAGCGACGGCGGCCTGGTGCAGCGCCTGGCCAGCGACGAGAAAGCCTTCGCCGCGCTCGACGAAGCCCGGCGCATCGCCGAGGCGCACAGCGTCCCGCTGGCGCACGTCGCGCTGGGCTGGCAGTTGGCGCAGGACGTGATCACGTCGCCCATCATCGGCGCGCGCACCGTCGCCCAGCTTCACGAGCTGACCGGGGCCGTTGACCTCAAGCTGTCTGCCGACGAAGTGGGCGCGCTCAACCGCGCCACCGAGGGCTATTAGCCCCCAGCCGCAGCGCCAGGGCGCAGCCGTGACTGGCTGCGCCCGGCGTCAGGCCGGTTTGTCGCCGCCGCCCGCGCCCGGCCGCCGCCGCCGCCAGCGCAGCGCCAGCGGCACGAACGACAGCGCGCCGATCACCAGATAAACGGGGATTAACAGGCTGCGGTCCTCCGCCAGGCTGGCCCCCACCGCCACAAACAGGAACGTGGGCACCACCCCGCCCGCCGCCGACACCAGCACGTACTGCCCGGTCGTGATCGTCCTGCCGAAACCGGCGGCGTAGCTGATGAAATCGTACACGGAGAACAGGAACAGGCGCGCGTACAGCAGCGCCCGCCAGCCGCCAAGCTGGCTGTAGAAGCGATCCACGCGGCCCATGCCCTCCGCGCCGACGAAGCGCTGCGCCGCCGGCCGCCCCAGCCGCCGCGCGATCGTGAAGCTGATCGTGCCGCCGATCACCTCGCCCAGCAGCGAGTAGAGCGTCCCCGGCCACAGCCCGAACAGCACGCCCGACGACAGTTGAATCGGCCCGGCGCTGAGCGGCGCGAACACAAACGTGGCCGCCTTCAGCGCGATATACGCCAGCGGGGCCAGCGGCCCCGCCTGCATGACCGCGTCCTGAATGCGCTCGACGCCGAACGACTCGACCGCCAGCAGAATCGCCAGCGTGGCGGCCACAAACGCCGCGATGCCCAGCAGCGCCGCGCGCAGCGAAAACTGCTCACCGCCCTCCATCGCGCCGCGGCTACTCGTCGAACAGCTCGCCCACGCTGCGCCCGGCGTGCGCCCGCAGAATCACCTCGGCCAGCAGCGGCGCCACCGACAGCACCGTCATGTTCGGCAGCCGCCGCTGTTCCTCGATGGGCAGCGTGTTGGTCATCACGATTTCCTTCAGGTCAAGCTTTGCCAGCCGCTCAAACGCTTCTGCGGTCATCAGCGGGTGCGTAAAGGCGAAGTAGATATCGCGCGCGCCCGCCGTCCGCAGCGCCTGCACCGACTGGCCCACGCTGCCGGCGGTCAGCACCTCGTCGTCCACGATCAGCACGTTGCGGTCCTGCACCGTGCCAATGATCGACAGCGCCTCCGGCTTTTCGGCGTTGTCCACGCGCCGCTTCTCGATGATGGCGTGCGGCGCGCCCAGCCGTTCGGCCCAGTTGCGGCCCTTCTTGGCGAAGCCCAGGTCAGCAGACACGACCACCAGGTCCGGGATGTGCTTCTCCTGCAGATAGTCGCTGAGCAGGTAGAAGGCCGACAGCGCGTCGCCGGGGATGTTGAAAAACCCCTGAATCTGCCCGGCGTGCAGGTCAATGGTGATGTAGCGGTCGGTCCCCGCCGCCTCGATCAGGTTGGCGACCAGCCGCGCCGCGATGCCGACGCGCGGCTGATCCTTCTTGTCGGACCGGCTGTAGGTGTAATAGGGGATGATCACGTTAATGCGCGCCGCCGAATCGCGCTTGAGCGTGTCAATCATGATCAGCATTTCCATGAAGTTGTCGTGCAGCGGCGGCCCCATCGTCTGCACCAGGTACACGTCCTGGCCGCGCACGCTCTCTTTGAGGCGGATGAAAATGTTCTCGTTGGAGAACGTCCGCCGTTCGTAGGCGCCCAACTTGATGCCCAGGTAATCGGCGATCTCGCTGCCGAGCTGCTGCGAGGCCGAGCCGGCGAACAGCACGATGTGCCCGAACTGCCCTGGGCTGGACGCCATCAGGATGTGCGAGCCGGCCTTGCGAATGTACTTCGTTCCCGGAATCTTTTCCTCAGCCTGCCTGTTCCTGTAGTTCATAGCCCCCGTCCCTGGCGCGCCGCCAGCCACAGGCGCGCGCCATCCATTCGCTCATCCAGACACTCAACAGCCGGGCAGCGCCGCCAGCAGCCGCCGGACCGCGCCCTGTGGGTCCAGCTCGCGCGCCTGCACCTGCGCGACCAGCTCGGCCAGCGCCGCCTCTGGCAGCGCCGCCAGCGCCCGCGCCAGCAGCGCGTCGCGCAGCCGGTTCGTCAGCTCATCGGCGATCTGTTCGCGCTCGCGGCGGGCCAGCGCCGCGCCCGTCAGGTACGCGCGGTGGCTGTCGGCGGCGGCCAGCAGCGCGTCAATGCCCCGGCCCTCAGTCGCCACCGTCTGCACCAGCGGCGGAATCCACAGCGCCGGCTCTGCGTCGCCGTTGGCCGGCGCGGCGGCGGGCAGCAGCCGCCCATGGTGCGACAGCATCTGGCCGCGCCGCGCCGGGTGGCCCAGTTCGAGCATCCCCTTCAGCGCGCGCACCGTGTTGGCCGCGCCGGGCCGGTCGGCCTTGTTGACGACCAGCACGTCCGCGATCTCCAGGATGCCGGCCTTAATCGCCTGCACATCGTCGCCCAGGCCCGGCGCCTCAACCACCAGCGTGGTGTGCGCGGCGCGGGCAACCTCCACCTCGCTCTGCCCCGCGCCCACCGTCTCGACCAGCACAATGTCGAAACCGGCGGCGTCCAGCAGGCGGATCGCGTCGCGCGCGGCCTGCGCCAGCCCGCCCAGGCTGCCGCGCGTCGCCATGCTGCGGATGAACACGCCGCTGTCGCCCGCCAGGTCGCGCATGCGGATGCGGTCGCCCAGGATCGCGCCGCCGGTGAACGGGCTGGTCGGGTCAACCGCCAGGATGCCGACCGTCTGCCCGCGCGCCCGGCAGGCCTTGGCCAGCGCGTTCACCAGCGAGCTTTTGCCGGTGCCCGGCGCGCCCGTCACGCCGATGATGTGCGCCCGCCCTGTGTGCGCAAATAAAACCGCGAGGGCCTGCTCCACGCCCTCGCGCTCGTTCTCCACGTGGCTCAACAGCCGCGCCAGCGCGCGGCGGTCGCCCGCAATAAGCTGCTGTGCCAGCTCGATCATGCCGCTCCGCCGCTGTCTGGCGCCACCAGCCGGCGGATGTGCGCAACGATGTCCTCGGTGCTGGTCCCCGGCCCGAACACCGCGCTGACCCCCAGCTCGGCCAGCGGCGCGCGGTCGTCGTCCGGGATAATGCCGCCCACCACCACCGGCACCGCGCTCAGCCCCTGCTGATCGAGCACCTGGCGCACCCTGGGCACCAGCGCCATGTGCGCGCCGCTGAGGATGCTCAGGCCGACTACGTCCACATCTTCCTGCAGCGCGGCCTCGGCGATCATCTCCGGCGTCTGCCGCAGGCCGGTGTAAATCACCTCCATGCCCGCGTCACGCAGCGCGCGCGCGATCACCTTCGCCCCCCGGTCGTGCCCATCCAGCCCCGGCTTGGCAATTAACACTCGGATTGCGCGGTCTGTCATGTGCGTAGGCCCCGTTTCACCCGGCGGCAGCGCCGGCATCCCTCTGAACTCATTATAACAAAAGCCGGTCAAACGCATAAGTCCGCGCCCGGCAGAAACCGCTAAAACCTGAATCAAACGGAAACTCAAGCGAAGCCTGTAAGTTTGAAAAATCGAGCCTGTGCTACAATACACTTACCTGGCCGGGGAGATAACCGGGACGGACGAGACACGCCATGAATGTCGCCCTATCAACCGCTAAACCGCAGGCGGCCCCCGCCGCCAGCCGCGCGCTGCTGGCCGTCACGCTGGCCCTGGCCGTCGTGACCGCCGCCGCCGCTGCCGCCTACCTGGTGTTGGCGCTCCAGTGGCGGCAGCAGCCGTTCCTCGGCGTCATGGTTTCGCGCAACCTGGCCGTGGACGGCTCTTACTCGCTGGCCGGGGCGCCCTGGCCCGGCCTGGAAGCCGGCCTCCAGCGGCGCGACCACATCGTGAGCATCAACGGCCAGGCGCTGGCCGCCGCCGACGCCTACGACGAGGCCCTCCACAGCTTTCACAGCGCCGTGCCGCGCCTCGGCCCGGCCGGCACCGTCACGGTCGGCTTCAGCCGCCCGCCAGGGGGCGAAGCCTGCCCCACGCCCGCCGGGGACGACGGCCTGTGCAGCGTGACCTACGCGCTGCGGCCCTTCTCGACGGTAGATTTTATCGGCTTCTTCCTGGCCCCGTTCATCACCGGGCTGGCGTGCTTCGGCATCGGCATCGTGGTGCTGTGGCTGCGCCCTAACCAGGCCACCGCCGTGCTGGCCGGCGCGGCCTGCCTGCTGCTGGCGCTGGTGCTGTGCGGCCTGTTCGATGTCAACACGTCGCACGCGCTCGTGCCGCTGTGGATCGCCGCCGTCACGCTGCTGGCCGCCGTGACGATCACGCTGGCGCTGGTGTTTCCGGTGCACGCCGCCCTGCTCTACGGGCGCGGCTGGCTGGTTTACCTGCCGCTGGGCGTGGGCCTGCTGGCCGCCGCCGCCCTGGTCTGGCTGGTGATCGCCCCGCCAGCGCCGGCGTTCCAGGCCGGCACGCCGGCGTTCGCGCTGGTGTTCGGCGCGCTCATCACCTTCAGCCTCAGCCTGCTGTATCACCGGCGCCGCGCGTCCAGCCTGGCCGTGCGCGACCAGAGCACCACCGTGCTGATCGGCCTGGCGCTGTCCGCCGTGCCGGTGCTCATCTGGGTCGTCAACACCGTCGCCCAGGTCGTTGACGGCGCCGCGCTGGTCCCGTTCAACGTGTCGGTCGGCACACCCTTCGCCATCCTCACCCCCCTCAGCCTGGCCTACGCGGTGCTGCAGTACCGCACCTTCGACACCGACCGCGTGCTCAGCCAGGGCATCACCTACGGCCTGATGCTGCTGGCGCTGGTGGTGGGCTATTTCCTGCTGGTGTTCAGCGCCAGCCTGTTCTTCACCCAGGGCGAGCTGGTCGCCAACAACCCGCTGTTCGTCGGCCTGACCGTCTTTCTGATTGCGCTGCTGTTCCTGCCCGTGCGCAGCTTTATCCAGACGCGCATTGACCGCCTCTACTACCGCCAGCGCATCAACTTTCAGCAGCACGTTGACGATTTTACGCACGAAATCGCGCGCTCGCGCGACATCAACCGCGTGGTCGCCCGCCTGGGCGAAATCCTCAACGAAACCCTTCAGCCGGAAACCGCGTTCGTCTTTGTGCTGCGCAGCCAGGCCGGCGTTTTCGCGGCGGCCGGCGACCCGCGCCCGGCCACCGACATCCAGTTCGCCGCCGACACCGGCATCGTCGCCGCCCTGGACGCCAGCGACCAGATCCTCCACCTGGAGCCGCGCCAGCCCTGGCCGCTGGCGGTCCGCAGCGAGAGCGCGCGCCTGCGCATCCTCAACACGCGCCTGATCGCCGGCCTGCGCGGCAGCGCCGCCACCACCGGCTTTGTGTGCCTGGGGCCGCCGCGCGCCGGCAGCCGCAGCTACAGCTATGAGCACGTGCTCTTTGTCCAGAACCTCGTCAGCCAGATGGCGATCGCCGTCGAGCGCGTCCAGGTGGTCGAGGCGCTGGAGCGCCGCGTGAACGAGCAGAACGTGCTGACGCAGGTCAGCCAGGCGGCCAACTTCAAGATTGACTTCGACGACCTGCTCGAACTGACCAGCACCCAGGCCAGCCGGCTGATCGACGCCCCCTGCTTCTACATCGTCCTGGCCGACGACAACGACCTGTTCTTCGCGTTCTTCCTCGAAAACGACGAGCGCGAGCGCGAGCGCGAAAACCAGCGCTGGCCGCTGGGCCGGGACCTGTTCAGCGAGGTGATCCGCACCGGCCAGGGCCTGCTGCTCGACGACTACGCCAGCGCGCTGGCGCAGCGCGCCCTGACCGACGCGCTCATCAGCCCGCACGTGCGCGCCTGGATGGGCGTGCCGCTGGCAACCAACACGCAGCTTCTCGGCATGATGGCGGTCGGCAGCGACCAGCCCGGCAAAGCGTACAGCGAGGATCAGCTCCAGTTTTTTAAGGACATCGCCCAGCTTGCCGCGCTCTCTATCGAAAAGACGCGCCTGTTCGAGGAAACCAACCAGCGCGCGCGCCAGCTCACCGCGCTCAACGAGGTCAGCAGCGCGCTGGCCGGCGAGCTGAACCTGGACAAGCTGCTGGAATTGGTGATCCACAGCGCGGTGGACATCCTCAACGCTGAGGCTGGCTCGCTGCTGCTGCGCGCTGAGGACAGCAGCAGCGAACTGGAGTTCAAGATCGCGGTCGGCGGCGGCGGGCAGGAGCTGGTCGGCTCGCGCTTCTCGATCCGCCAGGGGCTGGCGGGCGAAGTCGTCAGCACGGGCCGCTCGATCATCGTCAACGACGCCATGAACGACCGGCGCTGGGCCGGCGAACAATCCCGCAGCAACTTCGTGACCAGAACCGTGCTCGCCGTGCCGCTGACCGCCAAAGGCCAGACCATCGGCGTGCTGGAAATCCTCAACAAGCAGCACGACAGGCGCTTCGACGACGAGGACGCCCGCCTGCTCAGCACCTTCGCGGTGCAGGCCGCCGTCGCCATCGAGAACGTGCGCCTGTTCAACCTCACCGACGCCCAGCTTAACGCCCGCGTCTCTGAGCTGGAGACGCTGGAACAGGTTGACACAGAGCTGAACCGCACGCTGGACCTCAACCAGGTGGCCGACATCGCCATCCGCTGGGCCATGAACATCACCCACGCGCCGGCGGCGGCCCTGGGGCTGGTCACGGCCTCGCCGCCGCGCCTGGAGATTGTCGCCGCCGTCGGCTACGGCGACGACGATCACCCGGTCGGCGCTGAGGGCCGCCTGTGGCCGCTCACAGGGGCTTTCGCCTATGTGCTGCGCCAGCGCCGGGGCAACCTGGCCAGCAGCTCCTCAAAGGACTTCGTGCCCTGCCTGCGCGGCAGCACCAGCCAAATCATCATGCCGATGGTCGCCGGCGGCGATGTCAACGGCATGCTGATTGTCGAAACCAACCGCGACCCACAGCTTACCCTGGTGCACCTGGCGCAGCTTTACCGCCTCAGCGACCACGCCGGCATCGCCCTCG
>CAZDVL010000115.1:0-7570 GCA_964508745.1 uncultured Anaerolineaceae bacterium
CGCGCATCAGCGCGCAGGGGTTCGAACTCATCAACGAGACGCCGCGCACGCGCGCCGACGGCACGCGCTACGCCTTCGTCCACCCCAGAAGCACCGGCGGCGTGATGGTAGAGCTGTACGAAAAGCCCGGCTGACGGGCGGCGCTTCAGGGCACGAGCGTGACCGGGTATGTGGCGACAAACGTCGTGCCGTCGTCGGGCGCTGAGGTGAACGTCACGCGCCCGCCCAGGTACTGCTCGCTGAGCAGCTTCATGCTGTACGTGCCCAGGCCCCGGCCCTCGCCTTTGGTCGAAAAGGAACGCTGGAACACCTGAAGCTGAATATCGCGCGGCATATAGGCCGGGTTGTGCACGCTGAACGCCACCCGGTCGCCGCCGCGCGCGCACGCCAGCGTGACGGCTTCGCCCGGCGGGCAGGCCTCCAGCGCGTTCTTGACCATGTTGCCCAGCACGCGCCCCAGCAGGGTGGCGTCCGTCGTGAGCGCGATCGGCTGGGTTTCGGGCATCACAACAATCCGGCGCTCCGCCGCAACCGGGTGATGCTGGTAAGCTTCGGCCAACTGGTGCAGCAGCGCGTGCGCGTCAACCGTCCCCAGGTTCGTGACCAGCTCGTCGCTTTCAGCGGCGGCCAGCTCGCGCTGGGCGTTGATCTCGTCCACCAGGCGGTCGGCGTAGCGCGCAAAATGTTCGCTCACCAGGCTGATCTCCGCCGGCGTCGCGTTCTCCAGGATGTCGGCAAAGCCCTTCAGGACGCTGGCGGTGTTGAGAATGTCGTGAAAAAAGACGCGCTCCAGCGCCCGGCGCCGCTTCTCGTGGCTGATGTCCTCCACCGCGAACACCACGAACCGCTGCCCGTCCACCTCCAGGGGCGTGCCCTGCACGCGCAGGTCCAGCGCGCTGCCCTCCACCTGGATAATGCGGCATTCCTCCAGCAATTCGACCCCGCGCAGCGCGCCCAGAATAGCGCGCGCTGCGCCGCAGGTGCGGCAGAACTCAGTCGTGCCACAGCCGCCGGGTTCGTTGCCAACGTGGGCACAGTCAAGAATCTCGCCGGGGCGCTGGCCCACCGGCGAGTTGTTCGGGTTCAGCCCCGGCAGGACATACAGCGCCTTGTTGGCGTACACCACCTGGCGCTGCTCATTCACCACCAGCACGATATTCGGCACTGCGTCCAGCACCGCCCTCAGCAGCGGGTCGTTGTTGAACAACTGCGCCTGCCGCCAGATTTCGTGCGCTGGCGCACGCTCTGCGGGGGCAAATTTAGTCACATAGGCGGCCATGCTTTTATCACCTTTTGGAAAGCGCCGTAGAGCGGGCGGCAGGTTGAACGCCTGGCACGGCCAGGCTGAGGTAACGCCGCGGACGGAGAGCGCTCCATGTCCCATTATGCACCGAATTTCAGATCTGTCACCTTGAGTTTGGGAAAATCGCGGCTGAAAGCCCGGCCAGCGGCTAATCTTAATCCTGCGTTAAGGTTAAGGCTCGCCGCGCACCTGCTCGACCTTCGCCGCGTGCGCCATCAGCGGGTCACTTAACAGGGTGTCCTTGTGCTCAAGGCTTCGCCAGGCGTTCGGCAGCGCCAGCAGCAGCGCCAGCAGCGCCAGCGGCAGCGCGGCCCGCCGCTGCCACCCCGGCGGCAGCGCGGCCCAGGCGCGTGCCAGCCAGATGCCCGTCAGCGCCGTCAGCGGCGGCAGGAACAGCAGCACAAAGCGCGTGTCATAGCTGGCCAGCAGCCACCAGGCGGCGAAATAGGGCGCCGTCCACAGCAGCAGCAGGCCGTGCGCGGCGGCGTCTGGCGCGCGCCGCAGCAGCGCCCACAGCGACGCCGCCGCCCCCATCAGCGCCAGCGGGCCGGTGATGCCAAAGCGGTCAGGATGCCACGCCAGCACCAGCAGATTCGCCAGCGTGGGCGCCGCCTGCTCGACCCACACCGTCGGCGCGATCAGCATCCCGGCGTTGATTAAGCTGCGCGCGTACCAGGGCGCGGCCAGCAGCAGCAGCGCCAGCAGCGCCAGCAGCGCCTGGCGCGGCGCGATGCGCCCGCGCAGCCAGCCCCACGCCAGCCACACGCCCAGCGCCAGCGCGCCCACCAGCGCGGCGTTCTTGGTCCACGCCGCCAGCCCCAGCGCCGCCCCGGCCAGCAGCGCGTCGGCGGGCGCGTTGTGCTGCCACAGCCGCCAGGCAAACAGCGCGCCGAGCGTGTAGAAAAAGGCCATCGGCAGGTCCACCGAGCCTGCTGACGCCCACGCGCCGAACAGCGGCGTCAGCGCCAGCAGCAGCGCCGCCAGCCAGCCCGCCGCCGGGCGCTCGACCGCCCGCCCCAGCGCGTAGGCCGCCGGCAGGCAGCCCACGCTGAGCAGCGCCGGGAACAGGCGCGCCAGGTACTCGTTCTGCCAGCCGGAGGCGAGGTAGGCGTAGGTATACGTCAGCGGCACCAGCACCGGGTAGGCTTCATAAAGCGTGGCGGCGCCGGCCAGCGGGGCGACCGCGCGGTGGTCGTACATCCACACGCCGAAATGGTTGTAAATGCCGAGCGCGTCCTCGCGCGAGAAGGGCCAGTACACGGCGTTGAGCAGCACCGCCGCGCCCACCAGCGCGCACACGGCCAGCGTGGTCCAGGCCAGCGCGCCGCGCGGGCGCGCCCAGCGCGGCAGCGGCAGCCGCGCCCGCCGCCACAGCGCCCAGCCGGGCAGCATCAGCGCCAGATACGGCAGCGTGACGCCCCACAGGTCGAACGGCAGGCCCAGCGCCGACTGCCACAGCATCACCTGCGTCAGCGCGCCCACGCTCAGCACCAGCGCCAGGCACAGCGTCAGCGCCAGGCCGGCGCGCTGCGGCGCGCGCGCCAGCGCCCACGCCGCCCAGGGGTAAGCGGCGGCCAGCACCAAAGCTGTCAATAACCAGGGAAAGAGAGCTGAGAAGAGAGCTGACATAGGGCGGCATTATAGCACGCGCCGCCCGCTTTGCGCCCTGGGATTTCGCTGTGTCCTGCTTTAGACTGGGCCGCGCTGATTACGACAAACCCAATACGGACGGACGCCCATGACAATACCTCACCGGCTCTACCGCCTGCTGGCCGCCGTGCCGTGCGCAGCCCTGCTGCTGGGCGCGGGCGCGCTGGCGCAGGCCGACACGTGCGCGGCGTTTGTGCGGGCGGCGCTGGCCGGCGCGTTCCTGGAGTGCGCCAGCGTCGCGCCGGGGCAGTTGTGCTATGGCAGCGGCGCGCTGAGCGTCGAGGGCGACGTGCCCGCCAGCGCCTTTGAGCGCCCCGGCCAGCGCATTGACGCGGGCGCGGCAGCGGCGTTCAGCGCCGCCGCGCCTGACCTCGCCGGCGGCCAGTGGGGCGTCGCGCTGCTGCGGACGGCGGACGCGCTGCCGGGCGGCGCGGCGCTGCTGGTGGCGCTGGGCGGCGTGACGCTCACCAACGACGGCGGCAGCGGCCTGCCGCCAACCGCCCCGGCGCGGGTGACGTTCGCTGGCGGCGCCAACGTGCGCGCCCGGCCGGACGAAAACGCGGCGGTGGTGGCGCAGCTTGAGGCCGGGGCGACGCTGCCCGCGACCGGCGTCCTGGCCGACAGCTCGTGGCTGCGCCTCTACCTGCCCGGCGGCGCGGCGGGCTGGGTGCGCGCCGACCTGCTGCGCGCCGATCTCGCGGCCCTGCCGGTCGTCACGCCGGACGCCGCCGCCCCCTCAACGCTGGCGGCGCCCTACACGGCCTTCACGCTGGAGGCCGAAACCGGCCCCCTGCCCTGCGCCGCCGCGCCCGACCCCGGCGTGCTGGTGCAGACGGACGGCCCGGTGACGCTGACGGTCAACGGCGCGGCGCTGGAGGTGGCGGGGACGGCGTTCGTCACGGTGCAGGCCAACGGCGAGCTGCGGCTGGGCGCGCTCGAAGGCTACGCCGCCGTGACGGCGGGCGGCAGCAGCCAGGGCGTGGCCGCCGGCTATCAGGTGCGCGTGCGCCGCGACGCTGCGGCGGACGCCTGGGGCGTGCCGCGCGCGCCTGAGCTGTACCCGTATGTGCGGGCGCGCGCGCTGCCGCTGGCCCTGCTGCCGCGCCCGGTCGCCGCGCCGGCTTTCAACCCGGTCGGCGTCACGACGCCCGCCGCGCCGGCTGTCAACCCGCTCGACAGCGTGTACGCCGACAGCCCCTGTACCGTCGCGGCCTTCAACGACGAAGGGCGGCTGCGCGCCGGGCCGGGCCGCGAGTTCCCCATCCTGGGCGGGTTAAGCGTGGGCGAAGCCGCGCTGCCCGACGCCCGCGCCGCCGGCAGCGACGGGATGCTGTGGTGGCGGCTGAGCGACGGCATCTGGGTGCGCTCCGATGTCGTGCTGGCGGGGGGCGACTGCGGCGCGCTGCCGCTGGTTGACGCGCCCGGCCTGCCGACGCCCACGCCCTCCGGCGAGTGGTATTAGGACGGCGCGCAGCGCCGCCAGGACACACCTCAGAAACGGCCAGCCGCGCTTCGCGCTGGTTTTTATACTGGCCCTTGCATATACCCCAGGGGGTATGCTACACTGATACCCATAGGGGTATATGCATTGGGGGTGAGGCGATGACCAACCCGGCGGCGCACGAGACATCTGTCGGCGAACGCTGTGAATATAACCAGCAGACGCTCAACCGCATCCGGCGCATCCAGGGCCAGCTTGCCGGCCTGGAGCGCATGATCGCGGCGGACGGCGGCACCTGTGAGGAGCGCGTGATTCGCGCGCGCGCCGTCGAAAAGGGCATGACCAGCCTGATCACGCACCTGGTCGAGTGCTACCTGACCAACACCGCACGTTTCGAGATGGCCGAGGACCCGGACAAAGCCGCGCGCGACCTGGCCCGCATCTTCGACCTGCTCAACCACTGACGCCGACGCATAGAGTGTAAGGATGTACGATGTCCACTCAGCAGATTGACCTGCCCGTTACCGGCATGACCTGCGCCACCTGCGTGCGCAACGTCGAGCGCGCGCTGAACCGCACCGAAGGCGTGGCCGAGGCCACCGTAAATTTCGCCACCGAGCGCGCCCACATCAGCTATGACCCGGCGCTGGTTGACGTGCGCCAGCTTGTCGAGCGCGTGGACGCCGCCGGCTACGGCGTCGCCCAGAGCAGCATCGAGCTGCCGATCACCGGCATGACCTGCGCGAGCTGCGTGCGCAACGTCGAGCGCGCCATCGGCCGCCAGCCGGGCATCCTCGCCGTCAACGTCAACCTGGCGACCGAGCGCGCCACCGTGACCTACCTGCCCGGCACCGTGCGCCGCGCCGACATCGTGCAGGCGGTCGAGGACGCCGGCTACGGCGTGGTTGACCTGAGCGACGCTGCCGTGCCAGAGGACGCCGAGCGCGCCGCCCGCGACGCCGAGA
This sequence comes from uncultured Anaerolineaceae bacterium, assembly GCA_964508745.1. Lineage (GTDB taxonomy): Bacteria > Chloroflexota > Anaerolineae > Aggregatilineales > Phototrophicaceae > DAOTWC01. The sequence goes on from CAZDVL010000115.1 coordinate 5,360, forward strand.
TCGCGCGGCAGAAGCGCCTGGTGCTGATCGGCGCGATCTTCACGCTGCCGCTGTTCCTGGTGAGCATGGGGCGCGACCTGTACATGGCCAGCCTGCCGATGGCCGGCCACGCCATGGACAGCGCGATGCAGGGCGCTGTCCCGGCGCTGGACTGGCTGCTGTGGGCCGGCTGGCCGTTCATCTTCGGCCTGCTGGCGACGCCGGTACAGTTCATCGTCGGGCGGCAGTACATCGTCGGCGCGGTCAAAGCGGCGCGCAACCGTTCGACCAACATGGACACGCTGATCGCCATCGGCTCGTCAGCCGCCTACCTCTACAGCGTGGCGGTGCTGGTCGGCATCGTCACCGGCCTGTCAGACGTGATCGGCGACCACGTTTACTTCGAGACGGCGGCGGTCATCCTCACGCTGATCACGCTGGGCAAGCTGCTGGAGGCGCGCGCCAAAGGCCGCACCAGCGAGGCGATCAAAAAGCTGATGGGGCTGGCCCCGCGCACCGCGACGCTGCTGCGCGACGGCCAGGAAGTCGAAGTCGCCGTTGACGATGTGCTGGCCGGCGACACGCTGCTGGTGCGCCCCGGCGAGCGCATCCCGGTGGACGGCGTGGTGATCGAGGGGCGTTCCAGCGTGGACGAATCCATGCTCACCGGCGAGAGCCTGCCAGTCAATAAGGAAACCGGCAGCGCGGTGATCGGCGCGACGGTCAACAAGCAGGGGCGGCTGGTGGTCGAGGCGCAGAAAGTCGGCGCGCAGACGGCGCTGGCACAGATCGTGCGGCTGGTCGAACAGGCGCAGGGGTCGAAAGCGCCCATCCAGCGGATCGCTGACCGCGTGTCCGGCGTGTTCGTGCCGGTCGTGCTGGTGCTGGCGGCGCTCACATTCCTGGGCTGGCTGGTGATCGGCCAGGTGGGCTTCACCGTCGCGATGGTCAACGCGGTGGCGGTGCTGGTGATCGCCTGCCCGTGCGCGCTGGGGCTGGCCACGCCGACCGCAATCATGGTCGGGACGGGGCGCGGCGCGGGCATGGGCGTGCTGTTTAAAACCAGCGAAGCGCTGGAAACCGCGCACCGCGTGCAGGCGGTCGCGCTGGACAAAACCGGCACGATCACGCGCGGCGAACCCGCCGTCACCGACGTGATCGCGGCGGAGGGCTTCGACGCGGACGAGCTGCTGCGGCTGGCCGCCAGCGCCGAGCGCGGCAGCGAACACCCGCTGGGCGCGGCCATCGTGCAGGCGGCGCAGGCCAAGGGCCTGCCGCTGGCGCAGCCGGAAGGCTTCATGGCCGACGCCGGCAAAGGCATCAGCGCGACGGTCGCCGGGCGCGAGGTCGTGGTCGGCAGCCCGCGCCATGTGCTGGGTGAGGCGCTCGACGGCGCCGGCGCGTTCAACGGCAGCATCGAGGCGCTGCAGGGGCGCGGCCGCACCGTCTCGGTGGTGCGCGTGGACGGCCAGACGGCCGGCATCATCGGCATCGCCGACACGATCAAGGACGGCTCAGCCGAGGCGATTCGCGCGCTGCAGGCGCTGGGCATCGAGGTGGCGATGATCACCGGCGACAACGTGCGCACCGCCCAGGCGATCGCCGCCGAGGTGGGCATCACGCGCGTGCTGGCCGACGTGCTGCCCGACCAGAAAACGGCGGCGGTGCAGGCGCTGCAAACCGAGGGGCGGCGCGTGGCGATGGTCGGCGACGGCATCAACGACGCGCCGGCGCTGGCCCAGGCCGATGTCGGCATCGCCATTGGCACGGGCACGGACATCGCCATGGAGGCCAGCGACGTGACGCTGGTCAGCGGCGACCTGCGCGGCGTGGCGCGCGCCATCAGCCTGAGCCGGGCCACCATGCGCACGATCTACCAGAATCTGTTCTGGGCGCTGATCTACAACATCATCCTGATCCCGGTCGCCATGCTCGGCCTGCTGGTGCCGATGCTGGCCGCCGGCGCGATGGCCTTCAGCAGCGTGTTCGTGGTGAGCAACTCGCTGCGGCTGAAGGGAACGGCGCTGCGGCTGCCGCAGGGCTTCGCTGCGGACAGCCCGCGGCCCGCTCAGCAGCCGCCGGCGCTCCAGCAGCCACACCCGGACCGCGCCGGCTGACGCCTCAGCTTCCCCCGTTCCGCCGGACGGCGCGGCTGGAGTGTCCAGCCGCGCCGCCCGATCATTTGGTCGCGCCGGCGGTCAGGCCCTCGATGAAGCTGCGGCCAACGAAGCT
>CAZDVL010000116.1:0-7517 GCA_964508745.1 uncultured Anaerolineaceae bacterium
GGACAATGACCGACCAATTGCAGGGCACGCTGGCATCAGCTTACGAACTGATAGAAGCGGATCAGCTTGACGAAGCCCGTTCGCTCTTAAAGCCCATATTGGCCGACAACCCAGATAACGCTGATGCGTGGTGGCTCTACGCCCATGCGGTTGATGACCCTGAAGCAGCGCGCACTGCTCTCAACAATGTGCTGCGCCTTGACCGCGAGTATCCCGGCGCGGCGGCCCTGATGGGTGACCTGGAGCAGGCTTATCCAGCGGGGGCGCCAGCCGTCACCGCCGAACCGCTCACCGAGCCTGATCTCTTTGCGCTGGACTCGGCCGATTCGCTCAATCTGGCTGACGAGCTGGAAGACGACGAGCTGTTCCCCGAAGCCGAAGCCGATTTTGATGAGGTTACGGGCGATACCGCACCTGTTCAGACAGAAAGCGCGCGCAAACGCACCAACTGGCCGCTGATTTTGCTGCTGCTGCTGCTCATAGCCGTGGTGATTGCCCTGCTGCTGCTGTCACGCGGCGGGGGAGACGGCGGAAGCCAGCAGCCCGCACTGGCGCCAACCGTCGAGGCCGCCGCAGCAGCGACCGAGGACGTGCAGGGCCAGCCGGTGTCAACACCAGCAACCGAGGCCGCTGCCGCGTCCACCGAGAACGCGCAGGACCAGCAGCCAGTGCCAACCAGTGAGACCGCCGTCGAAGCTGTCGTCAGCGACGGAGAGGCCGCCGCTGCCGCGCTGGTCGAGTCCGCGCTGACCGACGCCGCCATGCTGCCCAGCAGCGCCAGGGTTGAAAGCACGACGCTGGGGCAAACAATGCTCGTCAGCGTGTGCACAACCGCCGGCGACGAAATGCGCGCCGCGCTCGGCGTCTCGATGGGCGACCTGTCCACTGTGGCCGCACAGATGGGCGCGGTGGCCGACGCTGTCGGCGTGCGTCTCGTCAACTGCGAAACCGAACAGACGCTGCGCATTATCGGCGCGCCGGTGGACGCGGCCGTCCGGTACGCGGACGGCGCGCTGGACCGGAGCAGCTACGAGGCCAGTTGGCGCGCCTTGCCCTGAGGGACAGCTCATTCAGGCTGTGGGTCAATTGGCAGCCGCACAGTGAACGTTGTGCCAACGTTCACTGTGCTTTCGACCTCGATTGTGCCGTGATGGTTCTGAATAATGCCGTAGCTGACGAACAGGCCCAGCCCTGTTCCATTGGGTTTTGTTGAAAAGAATGGGTCAAAGATGTTGTTGATCTGCCCCGGCGGGATGCCGCTGCCCGTGTCCTGGAACTGAATCACGACCTCAGCCGTTTCTTCCCAGGCGCGGACGGTGAGCACGCCCGGGCTTTCCATCGCAGCGTGCGCGTTAAGCGTGAGGTTCATGAACACCTGCTCAAGCTGGTCTTTGCTGCCGTAGATCAGGGGCAGGTCCGGTATCTCTGCGCGAATCGCGAAGGCATTTTGCTCAAACAGCTTCAGGTTCAGGTTGATCACGGACTCCAGCGTTTTGCGCAGGTCCAGAAACTGCACGATCTCGGTCGGCCCGCGGCGGCCCGCGAATTCCAGAAGCTGGCTCACAATGCGCGTGATGCGCTCAATGCTTTCCTGAATGCTTGTGATCGCGCGCAGGTCCAGCGGCTCATTGTCCCGCACATCCTCAATCATATGCTCCAGGTGGATGCGGATAGGCTGGAGCGGGTTGTTAATCTCGTGGGCGATGCTGGCGGCCAGGTGTCCGATTGACGCGAGCTTCTCAGACCGCACCAGCATTTGCTGCGCTGACTGTAGTTCGCTGGTGCGCGCCGCCACCATGTCCTCCAGGTGCTGCGCGTAGTTCGTCTGAATCTCGTACAGTTCGGCGTTGCGCAGGGCCAGCGCTGCCTGCCGCCCAATGCCCTTGAACAGGCTCATGTGGTTGTCGTCGTAGGCGACCGTGTCGCCGGCGACGAGCAGCACGCCCAGCAGCCGGTCTCCGTGCTGAAGCGGCATGGCCATCCCATTGGGGAACTTCGCCATCAGCGGGGCCTCGCCGGACCACAACAGTGGGTGGCCCCGCGCAAGGAACTGCTTCAAGACAGATGTCCGGTCGAAACCTGAAGCGTCATAGCCGCTGCTGGCCTGAACCCGGAAACGCTCAAGGGCCTCAGCGGCGTCCAACTGGTAGATGGCGGCCATCCGACAGGGCAGCAGGTCGAGCGAGAGAAACAGCACCAGGTCGAGCAGGTCCTCGACCGCCAGCGCGTTGTTCAATTCCTCGCCGACGCGCAGCAGCGCCTGTAGTTCCTGTGTGCGGCGGTGAAGCTTTTCTTCCAGGTAATGCGCCTTCATCTTGCTCTCGGCGCGCGCAACCAGCTCCCGCGGGTCGAACGGCTTGTAGAGATAATCGTCGGCGCCCAGGTTCAGCCCGTGCGCCACGTCAGCGGGTTCGCGGGCCTTCGCGGTCACCAGGATGGTGGGAATCCCCACCGTGACCGGGTTTTCGCGCAGCGCCCGCAGCACTTCGAGGCCGTTCATGCCCGGCATCTGAATGTCGAGCAGGATCAGGTCCGGCACGAGCCGCTGGGCCAGCGCCAGCGCCGAAACGCCGTCGTTGGTGCACTCAACGCGGTAGCCGTCGCGCTCAAAGATGCGCTGCAGCATAAATGTCGTGTGGTACTCGTCGTCAGCAACCAGCACCAGCGGCGCTTTTGAGTTTTCAGCCATAACTCACAGTGTCCCGAATGCCGCTTGCCCGGATCACAGGCGCTTCTTGTGCCCTGTCAGATTACAAGGGCTGTATGCTACAATTCATCATTATAGTCCAAATACTGCCAGCGGGTTGGTATGCGAAAAAACAACTCTCACAGCCTGATGCGCTCGGTTGCGCTGGGAATGGCGATCGGAATTGGAGCCGCGCTCATTTTTTCGGCGGGCTTTTTTCTGCGCGACTTCGTGAACATCCCGCGCGGTTCCGCGCTGGCTTCCGCCGCGGAGCAGGGGGATTATCCGCTTCTCAGCGAGGTCCAGCTTCTGCTTGACCAGCACTATCTGCGCGACCAGCCGGATCTCTCTGAGCGCCAGTATGCCGCCATCCGGGGGGTGCTGGCATCGCTGGCAGATCGCTACACCTTTTTTATCCCGCCCACGGTCGCGCAGAACGAGTCTGATGCGCTGGCCGGCGCCTACGGGGGTATCGGCGTGCAGGTCACGCGCAACGAGCGCGGCGAGCTGGTCCTGTACCCTTTTCAGGACAGCCCGGCGCAGGCCGCCGGCATCCTGGCCGGCGATATTCTGGTCGCCGTCAACGGCGCGCCGGTCAGCCTGGAAAGCGGCCAGGACGACATTGACCGCATGCTGCGCGGCGAGGTGAAAGCGGAAAACGGCGTGGAGCTTACCGTTCGCACGCCGTCCGGCGCGGGCGCTGAAGCAGAGGAGCGCACGCGCTTTATCCTGTTCGACGTGATCAATGTGCCGTCCGTCACCTGGCGCGTGCTTGACGAGGACGCCGCGCTGGGCTATGTCCAGATCCTGAGCTTTACCAGCCGGACGCCGGAGGAACTGAAAACCGCCCTGGACGAGCTGCGCGCTGACGGGGTGGCCGGCCTGGTGCTGGACCTGCGCAATAACAGCGGCGGCCTGCTGCAGGAATCGATCACTGTCGCCGATGAGTTTCTGGACGGTGACGTGATCGTTTACGAGCGCAGCAGCCAGCAGGAAAGGACCTTCACGGCCGATCCGGGCGGCCTCGCTGTCGATCTGCCGATCGCCGTTCTGGTGAACGGCGGCACGGCCAGCGCCTCAGAGCTGGTGGCGGGCGCGCTGCGCGACAACGGCAGGGGCCTGCTGATCGGGCAGCAGACCTTTGGCAAAGGGACCGTTCAGCAGATTTTCGCGCTTTCCGACCAGTCAGCGGTTCACATCACGTCGGCCGAGTGGCTCACGCCGGGCCGCCACCAGCTTGCGGACAACGGCCTTGAGCCGGATATCGCCATGATCCCGGACGTGAACAACCGTGATGTTGAGCTGGGCGAAGCCGTGCGCCAGCTCAGACAGATGTTAGCCGAGCAGGTGTCGTAGCCATGCCTGACAACATAAAAGTGATCGCCAAGAACCGCAAGGCCCGCCACGAATACAACCTGGAGGAGACGTATCAGGCCGGCCTGGTGCTGCTGGGTTCGGAGATAAAATCGGTGCGGGCCAACCGTGTCAGCCTGCAGGACGGCTATGTGCAGGAGCGAGAAGGGGAGTTGTGGCTTGTAAACACCCATATCGCGGTTTACGAACAGGCCTCCATCTTCGGCCATGCAGACCCGCTGCGGCCGCGCAAGCTGCTGCTGCACAAGCGCGAGATCGCCCAGATCATCAGCCGGATGCGCGAGCGCGGCTATACGGTCGTGCCGACGCTGCTGTACCTTGAGAAGGGTAGGGCGAAAGTTGAGATTGCGCTGGCGCGCGGAAAGAAGCTGTATGATAAGCGTGATGCAGCGTCGCAGCGCGACGCCGAACGAGAGATACGCCGCGCCTTAAAAAATGACTATTAAAGGCACATACCCTGTGATCAACTGGCCGTCGTCTATCTGTGAGCTGAACAATCTGCCCCTGGACCAGCGCGAGGCGATTTACAGAACGCTGATCCCGGATTGGCTGTACACGCGCTATGGCGTTGACCCGCTGACGCTTGCCGCAAACGGACACAAAGTTGTCCAGTTCCAGTTTGCGGCGGGCAGCCGCGCGGCGGAAATCACAGTGAAGCGCCGCGCCGAAGACCTGGATCCGATGCTCTATCTCAACATCGCCGACACGTTCAACAACCAGATCATCGTCCTGATGCTGATCGCCAACGACCCTGAAGCGCCGCGCTTCAACACCGACGTTGACCAGCACGGCAACTTCACGTCGTTTGGGACCAGCGGGCGCAACCGGCCGGCTGAGCTGGCGGCCATGGCTGCCGGCCTGGCGCCCGGCCAGGTGCGCCGGGGCCTGCGCTTCTTCCGCGCGGCGCTGCCGCTGTTCGCGCAGTTTGTCCAGCGGCTCGGCCACGATATGTTCCTGATTGAGCCGCTGGCCTACCACAACGCGATCATGTTCGAGCGCTATGGCTTCGGCTACATTCGCGGCCAGCGCGACATGGCCCAGATTCACGCCGATTTTCAGCCGGGCGGCGCGCTGCACAGCAAGCTGTCGCCCGACAAACCGTTCCAGCAGCCCGCCGCCTGGAAAACGGTGCGCGGCCGGTCGTGGGCCATCCACGACGGAATCCTGGGCCACCCCTTCACCGGCTTTCAGATGTACCGGCTGATTGACCGCAGCCTGAACGTGAACACATTTCCCGATGCCGTCTGGTAAGCGCGCCGCAAACCGGCTAAAATACGCTTATGCGCCCATAGCTCAGTGGATAGAGCATCGGTCTTCGGAACCGGGTGTCGGGGGTTCGAATCCCTCTGGGCGCGCTCGCTATACCTCTCCCTGACAGAGCTGAGTCCCTGCTGGTGTGAATTCAGATGACGAACGCTACAATCGCGCGCGTAACGGGTATGCACGACGTGCTTGCGGCACAGGTTGGCGGCTGCCAGCGGTTGGAGTTGGCGCTTACAGGCAGCTTCGAACGCTACGGCTATACCCCCATCGCGCTCCCGCTGGTGGAACACAGCGAGCTGTACCTGCGGCGGTCCGGCGAAAACATCATTTCGCAGATGTACGAGTTTCAGCACCGGGGCCGCCGGTTATGTCTGCGCCCGGAGATGACCGCCTCGACGATGCGCGCATACATTGAGCATCTGCAGGGCGCGCCGCTGCCGGTGCGCCTGTATTACACTGGGCCTGTGTTTCGCCACAACGGCCCATCCCGCGGCGCCCACAGGCAGTTTACCCAGGTGGGGCTTGAGCTGATCGGCGCCGACGGCGCGCTCGCCGATGGGGAGGTCATCCGCGCGGCCGGCGCCGCGCTGGAGGCCGCCGGGCTGAGCAGCTACAGCCTGCTGCTGGGGCATGTCGGCATCCTGAGCGCGTTCCTCAACAGGCTCGACATTGACGGGCAGTTGCGCAGCTTTCTGCTGTTAAACATGGAGACCCTGCGCCAGCGCGGCGAGGGGTATGTGGCCGAGCGGCTCAGCGAGCTTTATCCCGCCTTCCGCCGCCCGTCCGCGCCGGACGGCCCCGCGGCCAGCGGCGGGGAGCATCTCTTTCATGCCCTGCGCGGTGTGCCGGCGGGGGAAGCGCGCGGGCTGATCGTCGAGCTGCTCGAAAGCCTGAGCCTGAAGCTGGACGAAAACCGCGATCGCGATGAGGTTGCCGAGCGCCTGCTGACGAAGCTCCGCCGGGGCGACCAGACGGCGGCGCTCGACACGGCCCTGGAATTTATGGCGCGGCTCGGCCAGCTAAAAGGGCAGCCGGCCGCCGTGCTGGCAGAGTGCGACAGGCTTCTCAGGCACTATCATATGAACAACCCAGTTGCGGAATATATTAGCAGGCTGCTGTCTTTCCTCGATACAGCCGGCTTTCCCGCCGACCGTATCAGCCTCGACCTGGGCATCAGCCTCGGTTTCCAGTACTACACAGGCATGATTTTCGAGATTCACCACACCGCGGCGGGCGGGAGCGTCCAGCTTTGTGGGGGAGGGCGCTACGACGACCTGATCGGCCTGCTGGGTGGACGCCAGCCGCAGCCAGCAACTGGCTTCTCTTTCGGCCTGGAAACGGTTTACAGCGCCTTACAGGCCGAAAAGGGGCTGAACACAGCCAGCGACGGCGGGTATGCGCCGCAGATATTCGTCACCGGCGTCGATCAGGCCAGCCTGCCGGACGCTGTCAGAGCGGCGGAGACGGTGCGCGCTGACGGTTGGCGCGCCGAACTTGGCCTGTGTCCGCGAACGCCCGCGGACAGCCTGCTGTATGCCCGCGGCCGCCACATACCGCTGGCTGTGCTAATCAACAGCGCGGATCATCTGCCTGCGACCGTGCACGATCTGAGCACAGGACAGCAGCACGCGCTGCGCCTGGATGACCTGCTGCACACGCTGCGCAGCATCGGATGCCAACATGCCTGATAACAACGCCGTCCTCAGGCTCGCGCTGCCCAGCAAGGGCGCTCTGGAACAGCCCAGCCTGGACTTTCTGGCCAGCGCCGGCATGAAGGTTTATAAGCCCAACCGCCGGCAGTACTCAGCGACCATCGCCTTGCTGCCCGGCATCGAGGTGATCTTCCAGCGCGCGTCGGACATCTTCAACAAGGTCGCCGAGGGCAGCGCCGACCTGGGTATCACCGGCCTCGATGTGGTCAGCGAGGCGCGCGACGAACGCGACCCGGTGCTCGTTGTTGATAGGCTGGGCTTCGGCGGCTGCGACCTGGTCGTCGCTGTCCCGGACTCCTGGGTTGATGTGTCGTCCCTGGCCGACCTGGCCGATCTCTCGCTGGCCTTCAAAGCCAGGGGCGGCGATATGCGCATTGTCACAAAATATCCGAATCTGGCGCGTGAGTGGCTGTACGAGAAGGGTATCGTCTATTTCTCGCTGGTGAACGCCGACGGCGCGCTGGAGGCGGCCCCCAGCATGG
>CAZDVL010000117.1:0-5461 GCA_964508745.1 uncultured Anaerolineaceae bacterium
CGCCCAGCGGCGGCCGCCCGGACTGGAGCGACGCCGAGCTGCGCGACGTGATCGCCTACCTGCGCCTGCTGCGCGACCAGCACGACAAGTAGGCCGCGCGGCGGGCCAGCAGACGCGCCGCGCCGGAAGCGGGGCCGGCGCGTTTATGGATCTGTTTGCAGGTTGCTAATTGTTTCAGTATTTGCAACTTACGCCCTATTGACAGCGCCGCCGTTTGTTCATACGCTGTGTAATACGGGAGAGAGCGCAGAGAACACCTGTCATCAGGCAGGTATTTCTCTGCGATTCCGCGCCAGCACTCATCCCTGTGATCTTCCGCTCGGTAAAACACCCATACGCGCGTTCGGCGGGCCTGTCTTTGTGCCTGGTGGCGGGCGGCTGAAGGCTGACGACCGATCAGTTGTGAGAGAAGATGATGGACAATGAAGCGAATTTCTCAGAGGATTTTGTCCGCTTTCTGTCTCAGCTAGGGCCGCGCGCCGCGGGCGAGTTCGCCTTCCTTGATCAACTGGGCAAGCTGAGCGCCTCGACCCTGAGCGCGGACCTGGCCGCGCTGGGCGCGCCCCGGCACGCCTTTGAGCAGCCCGCGCCGTTCGCCGACAGCGACGCGCTGCGCGGCGTCCGCCAGGCGGCCGCGGGCTTAAAGCCGGCGGAGGAACCGGCCTACCGCGTCTATAAGCGCGAAGTGCCCCTCGCGCACGCGGCCATCCCCGACACGCAGCCCGACTGGGCGGCGGGCAGCAGCCCCTCGCGCACGCTCGGCCCGGTTGCCAGCCGCGACGGCCGCCAGTTCTGGTTCGACTTCTTTCCCATCGTTCGGCTGGTGCCGCTGTACCTGGCGGGCGAGGCGCAGCCGGCGCTGCTGTTTTATACCGCGCCGCGCCGCGCGCGCCGGGCGGTCGCGCCGCCCGCCAGCCAGGCGAAATATGCGCTGGCGGCCGGCAGCCTGTGGGTGCGGGCGGACCTGCTGGCCGCGAACGCCCCGCCCGGCACCTACGTGGGCTTCAGCGTCAAATCCGGCGAGATCACGCTGTCGAAAGCGGCGCAGACGACCGCGGGCAGGCTGACGATCCCGACCGGCGCTTCGTGCGCGGTCGCGCTCCAGCTTCAGCCCGCCGCCGGCGCCCCGGCGTCCGGCCCGGCCAACGACGCCAGCGCCGCCCGGCTGCAAACCCCCGACCATATCAGCTTTCGCTTCTCGCACAAGGAACGCCGCGTGGACGCGGTGGGCGCCGCCGCCTGGACGCTCTACGGCCAGAAGCTCAGCTTCGCGTGGGACAGCGGCCGCGCCCCGTTCCACGACGCCACGCTGAGGGGGGTTGTCATCCCGTTCAGCGCCAGCGGCGCCCGGCTCAGCGTGGCGAAGGCGCAGTCGCCCTTTGCCCAGGCGAGCGGCAGCGCGGCGATCCGGCAGTCCGGCTGGCTGCTGCCCACCGCCGCGATTGACACCGCCCAGCCGACGGCCGTCACCGGCAACGGCGGCGTCGCCGTGCAGGGCAACTCTGACCTGGCGCTGAGCTGGCGCGGCCTGCGCGACGGCCCGGTCGCCGTGCCAACGCCCTGGGTCGTGCTGTTCCCTGGCATCCTCATCATCGTTGACCTGCAGGCCAGCAACCTGTACGCCAGCCAGCGCTTTCTGCTGTGGCAGGGCGCAACGTCGCCCTACCGTTCGTCAGTCGAGGCGCGCTACACCGACTCGTTCCCGCTGTACTACGCCGTTTCGGCCACGGGCGCCGAGCTGGTCATGGCGCAGGTCAACGCCGAGGCCCGGCTGGACCGGCCCGTTGACGTGGGCGGCAGCGCCCTGGCGATTCGGTCGCAGAAGTCGCTGCTGGTGCTGATGCACACTGAGACATTACAACTTGTCTATCTGTACGACGACAACATCCTGTTCGACAACCTGAACCCCAACCAGCCGCAGCAGCTCCCCCGCCCGCTGGCGCTGGCGCTGCGCAACGCGCTGTTCACTGTGACGCCGGTCAACGGCTTCCTGCTCTTTGCTGAGCTGCTCGACGACGAAATGGTGGACATTGGCAATGTGCTGCTGCTGTTCGGCCTGTACGGGCTGCTGCCCACGCTGCCGGACCCCTACGCCGCCAACGACCGGCTGTTCCGCCGCCGGCCGGAGCGCTATCGCCGCAGCAGCGCCGGCGGCGCTGTTTCAATGCTGCTGCTGGCGCACACGCTGTGGCGCAGGTCAGCCGACGAAACGCCGGACACCGTCGAGACAAAATTTCACATTCTGCCGCTGGGCCAGGGGGGAACGGCGCTGCTGTCGGCGACGGTCGCGCCCGTGCCGACGCCCGTCGCCAGCGCCGATGCCGCCGCCGCGATGTCCGACGTGCGCATGGCCAGCGGCGGGCGCGCGCCGCTGGAGGCCGCGTGGAACCGCCTGTTCGAGCGCTTCTACCGCGAGCAGTTCGCGCTGCTGGATGTCTCGACCAACGCCGACTGGATGGGCGTCAGCCTGGGCTGGTTCGACCCGGACACCGTGACCGACAACGACTACGTGTTCTACCGCGTGTACGGCGCGCAGCAGGGCGACAGCAACACCCAGGCCCTCTTTCCCTTGCAGGTGGCGGGGCTGGACCTGACGGCGGAGGGGCGTTTCGTGCGCGCCTTCACCGTCCCGCAGGTGTCCTGGGAGCCGCTGTTTAACCTGACGCCGCCGGTGGTCGGCGGCGACCCGCCGGCGCTGCTGAATTTCTACCCGAACGACGGCGGCCCCACGCGCCTGTTCAACGACAACCAGGCGCACGTGCCGATCGCGCCGCTGCCCAAAGTGAACGAGCTGCTGGACTATTTCAACAACGCGCCGTCCGGCTTCACCGGCGCGCTGTTCACCCTGCCGTTCGGGCTGCGGGCCTTCGCGGAGATCAACAAAAACCACGCCACGCACCCGGACGCGGGCCTGCGCCTGAACCAGGAACAGTTCCGCGGCGGCTTCCTCACCGGCGGCCTGCAAATTCAGGTCAACGCGCCGGCGCGCCAGTTCGAAAGCCCGATGTTCATCGGCGGCACGCTCCAACTGAACAACATCGTCACGCCGGGCGGCGCGCCCACCGGCACGGGCACGCTGGGCTTCAGTGTGGCAGCGATTTTCAACAACGAATTTTTCACCCTGACCAACGGCTACGGCGACCGCGGCGTGCCGCTGGAGCGCATCGACTTTTCCGGCTATGGCACGAGCACCTTCAGTCACTGGGAAAACCCGGAGGCCGCCTTTGCCGAAACCAGCCAGGCGCACTTTGACGTGTTCATTGGCCGCACGGCGCACGAAGTCATCCAGGTGAAAAGCGTGGTGTACCCCTGGGGCATCCGCGTCGTGCGCACGATCGTGATCTTCCGCGCCGGCAGCAGCTATGTCTACCGCTTCGACACTGGCTGGCAGGCCGAAACCCCCGGCGTCTACGACTTCAGCTACAGCGTGCAGGTCAGGCTGCCCAACAACACAGTCGTCAAACAGCCGCGCCCGAACCCGTATGAATTTCACCCCGGCATCGTGCACGGCGTCTTTAACGTGCGCAACATCACCGAGACGCCGGCGATCCCCACCTTCGAGCGCGTCTGGAACCGCGTCAACGGCGACACCTACATTGACGACGCCAACCTGGAACAGGTCGTGGACAACGCCACGCCGGCGCAGTTCAGAACCGCCACTGTCCAGCTTCAGCCGGTCTATTTCGACGCCGACGCCGAGATCGAGTTTGTCAAAAGCGGGGCGGTGCAGGGGCGGGTGGCCTCCAGGGGGATGCTGGGCTATGTCCAGCTTGGCCCCAAGGGCCAGCCGATCCCGGACGTCTTTTTCCGCGATGTCCTGCGCGAGCAGTTCGGCTCGCTGGGCGGGCCGGTGGACTGTGTGATTGACGTTGGCGCCACCGGCCAGCAGATGCGCGTCGTGCGCGTGGATGTCAGCGAGTCGGTGGACAGCGGCGGCGCGAACCCGATCTTCGTCAGCGCCGCGCGCGGCTCGGTCGTGCTGCCCAAGGACGGGTCCTGGAGCATCGTGCAGTACCAGCACGGCAGCGGCGAGGTCGCGCCCCTGCCGGACGACGCCACCGTGCCGCTGATCCGCGAGGGCGTTCTGGGCGCTGTCAGCACGGCGGAGCTGCGCCTGGAAAACCCGATGGAGCTGGTGCGCAGCGAGACGCCGGCCTCGATCTTCTTCGGCCTGCTGCAGTCCACCGGCACGCAGAAGGCGCTGTTCCGCAAGCCGCGCTTTGAAGAGGCGGTGGCCGAACTGCTGAGCGAAACCCCCGACTTTTCCGACGCCTACCGGATGCTCAACTCGGCGGGCATCTTCCCCAACCTGGACGACGCGATCCCGCTGGACCTGGGGCCGTACATCACCAAGATCATCAAAGAGGGCTATCGCCTGCTGGACGAGGCCAACCCGGAGAAGGTTCTTGAGAAGGCCCTGCCCGACGGCCCCTGGTACATCATCAACGAGGACTTCCTGAAGATTTACATCGAGTACGACAAGCGCGACAAGGCGGGCAACAAACAGAAGGAAGGCTCGATCAACTTCGCCTTCAATTCATCAGCGGCGGAGGTGGGCCAGCGCTGGCTGACCAAGCTCAACAACATCGGCATGATCGTGGACCTCGGCCCACTCACGCGCCTGATGATGATCAAGGGCAAGTTCGACGCGGAGAAGGGGGCCGCGCCCACTTTCCAGGGGCCGGAACTTGAGTTCAGCGACGCTTTGCAGCCGGTGATCGACATCCTGCAAATTCTGCTGATGCTGCAGGGCGGCGAGTATAAGGACGCCTTCGCCAAGGGCCTGGAAATCGCCATGAGCAACTCGGCGGACAGTTGGAACTACGCCTTCCACGCCCGCAAAGAGATCCCGCTGGTGCGCTTCCCGCCGCCGCTGCTGGACAGCCCGACCGCGCCGCTCAAGCTGGAGGCCAGCCTGGCGGTCGGCGTGTACTTCAACGAGGTGTTCGCCCTGACCGACAACCCCAGCCAGTTGATCCCTTCGGCGGGCGCTTTCCTGGAATTTTACGGGCGGCTGTCGGTGATGTGCGTCAGCGTGGCGCTGGCGACCATCTACGCCACCGGCTCGGTTGACCTGCGCATCGCCGCCGACATCAAGACCGGCCCCAGCCTGCACATGAAATTCGGCTTCGGGGCCGAGATCAACGTCGGCCTGCCGGTGGTGGGCACCGTCTCGCTGCTGTACATGGTCGGCGTCGAGATGACCCTCAACAGCACAGAGATCACGGTCGCCGCCTTCCTGCTGTTCCGGGGGCGGGCCGAAATCCTGGGCGGCATCGTGACGGTGACGATCACCATCGAGGCCAAGGGCATGATCCAGCGGCTGCTGAACTCCGGCGTCACCAACATGATCGCGCAGGTGACGTTCGGCCTGGACATCAGCATCTTCCTGGTGATCAACATCAGCTTTTCCGAGTCCTGGCAAGAGACGCGGCAGCTCGCCTAGCCTGAGGGAGATAAA
>CAZDVL010000117.1:5561-7394 GCA_964508745.1 uncultured Anaerolineaceae bacterium
GAAATTGTCACCGACGACAGCTACCACTGCGCCATCAAAGCGCCCAGGAAGCCGAACCCGGCCTTCCAGCCGTCGTCCAACGAGGTGACCTGGGGCAAGGTCTACGCCTACTGCCTGCGCCACCCGCTGCTGGCGCGCCGCCTGGGGCTGATCCGCGAGGCCAGCATCGCCTTCGACGCGGCCCTGATGGAGGACGGCGGCTTTGTCTACGCCACGTTCGCGCCCGGCAGCAGCTACCTGGACGGCCTGGCCGCTGACGACCATTTTAATTTCACGCGGCATTACGCCGCCCGCGTCCCGAAGCTGGCCGCCAACGTCGCCCGGCCGCTGTTCGCGGCGGCGCTGTTCCCGGTGCTGTTCGGCGCGGTCGCCCCTGACGGCAGCTACGATCAGGTCTTTATTGACGCGGCGGAGTACGACGACGGCTTCGCCAAAGTCGTCCACACCGTCCAGCCGGTCAGCCAGAACCTGCTGGCGGAGGACGACGACGGCTTCCCGCCGCTGCACGACATCGGCATCCGCGCCGCCTGGGACGACGAGCGCGTGTGCGAGTGGCAGAATCGCCAGTTGAAAGAGCGCGCCGACCAGCCCGGCAGCGGCAAGCGCCTGGACGCGCCGCTGGGCGTGTTCGGCTACCGCGTGGACGTTCGCCCGCAGGGCACGGCGGGCTGGCACTCGCTGGTGACGGTGCAGAGCAAGACGGCGCTCCAGCTTGGCCCGGTCAACCTGGGCAGCTTCACGGGCGAGCTGGCCGTCGAGGTGCACCCGATGCAGCTTGATGGCGACCAGGCGAACGGCGAGTTCTGGCTGCCGGTCTACTTCACACAGTGGAACGGCAAGTCGCTGGTGCTGCCCGACGAGGACGCGGCGGCCCTCTACCACACCGAGCAGGCCGCCAGCCAGGCCGTCGCGCTTGGGCGCCTGTACAACCCGGTCGGCCTGGAGGATGTGCCGCTGCGCTATGGCAGCCGCTACGACTTCCGCGTGCGCCTGATGGACGCCACCAGCGGCGGGCCAGGCCCGGCACAGGAACCGGTGCACGAGGCGCAGTCCCCGGTGGCGGCCACGCATTTCAGGCGCTTCGTCCAGCCGGAGCCGCCGCGCGTCGCGGACCTGCCGCTGCTGCCCGACCAGCCGTTAGACACCTACTTCGCCGGCAGCAGCCTGAGCGTCCAGCGGCCTTTGCTGGGCTATCCCAGCGTGGTCTTTACCGGCAAATATGCCAACCCGATCCCGCTGCTGCAGGCCGCCTCGGACGCGGCGGCGGGCGTGGGCAGCTTCGGCATTCCCGACCCCGACGTGGTGCGCGTGCAGGTTGACGTAGAGGTGCGCGCCCTCGAAATGGACAACCGGCTCTCGCTCTCCGGGACAGAGCCGTTCATCCACCTCTACACGACCTACCGCGCCTTCCCCGCCGATTTTGCCGCCGCCCTCAGCATCCCGCTCGACTTCCGGCAGGCCAACGTGCTCAACTTTGGCGACCCCGACGACCTGGGCGACCTGGGCGTCAGCGAGGACGACCTGCTGAACATGGCTGAGCTGGTGCTGCCGCGCGGGCGCGAGATCCGCCTGACGCTGCGCGGCGTGGGCGAGCCGGACAGCGACTACTACGGCAGGCCGGGCACGCACATCGGCAAGCCCGTGCAGCTCAAGGTGCGGCAGGAATCGGAGGATGAGCGCGACCTGCTGGCCAGCCTGAGCGCCGCCCGCCAGATTCGCGGCCTGTACCTCCAGCCTGACCCACCCCAGCCCAACGACGGGCGCGTCAAGACCTGGCTGTTCCAGCGCGGCGCGGCCAGCACGCCGGCCATCATCCAGCGGCTGGCGCAGCAG
>CAZDVL010000118.1:0-7294 GCA_964508745.1 uncultured Anaerolineaceae bacterium
CCTGTTAAAAAATAACCATTTCATTTAACATCTGGTTAACATATACTTAAAAGTCCCCGTCCGATAAGCTGAACAAGCGCACCTTTCGCAGCAGTCAGGAGGCATTATGCTGACCCAACTCAAACCGACCTCCTATGTGGGGCTGACGACGGCGGAGGCGCAGGATCGGCTGCAGGAATATGGGATGAACCAGATCACGGACAAGGCCCCCCATCCGCTGGCCGTCTTCCTGCTCAAGTTCTGGGGGCCGATCCCCTGGATGCTTGAGGCGGCGCTGGTGCTCCAGCTCGCGCTGGGCAAGTTCGCTGACGCGCTCATCATCGTCGTGCTGCTGTTCGTGAACGCGATCATCAGCTTTCTGTTCGAGCGCAACGCGCAGCGCTCGCTGGCGCTGCTGCAGGGGCAGCTCCAGATTCAGGCGCGCATCCTGCGCGACGGCGAGTGGCGGATGATCCCCTCGGAGATGCTCGTGCCGGGCGACATCGTGCGGCTGCGCGCCGGCGACCTGGTTCCGGCGGACGCGCGCCTGCTGGACGGGGCGATCGCGGTCGATCAGTCGAGCCTGACGGGCGAGACGGAGCTGGTGGAACTCGCGGTGGACGGCACGGCGTTCGCCGCCACGCTGGTGCGGCGCGGCGAGGCGGTGGCCGAGATCGCCGCGACGGGGATGCGGACCGCTTACAGCAAGACGGCCCAACTGGTGCAGAACGCCCGCCCTTTAAATCACGGCGACGTGTTTGTCCAGCGGATTGTGATCGCCCTGATGGGTTTCACCGCGCTGCTGGTGATCGTGCTGCTGCTCAACGCGCTCGCAATCCAGCTTGAGATCACGAACGTCCTGCTCTTTGCGCTGGCGCTGCTGGTCGCGGCGATTCCGGTGTCGCTGCCGGCGACGTTTACGCTGGCCTCCGCCGTTGGCGCCCGCACGCTGGCGCGCAGCAACGTGCTGGCGGCCCGCCTGGCGGTGGTCAAAGAGGCGGCGGGCATGGACGTGCTGTGCGTGGACAAGACCGGCACGATCACCCGCAACGAGCTGGCGGTGGTTGACACCCAGACCTACAACGGCTACTCGAAAAGCAAGCTGCTGCGGCTGGCCGCCCTGGCCTCGGACGAGGCCGCGCACGATCCGATTGACGCCGCGATCCTCAACGCGGCGCACGCGGCCAAGCCGCACTTCCGCAAGGCGCAGCGGCTGGAATTCACCCCTTTTGACCCCTCCACCAAGCGCACCGAGTCCCTCATTCACCGCCGCCACAAAGGAAAAAAGCAGCTTCGGGTGGTGAAAGGGTCGCCCTATATCATCAGCCAACTGACCCACCACGACGTTGACCTGAAGGCGAACACGGAGAAGTGGGCGGCGGTGGGCAACCGGTGCGTCGCGGTTGCCGCCGGCAAGCCGGGAAAAGTGCTGAAAACCGTGGGGCTGCTGGCGCTGCGCGACGAGCCGCGCGGGGATGCCAGCGCGGTTGTGAAGCGCCTGCACGAGCTTGGCGTGCGCGTGATTATGATCACCGGGGACGACCTGCCCACCGCCCGGAGCATCGCCGAACGTGTCGGCATTGTCGGCCCGGCCAGCACGCTGGAGGCGCTGCGGGAGGATGTCAGCGCCGCCGCCGCCAGCTACGACGTGTTCGCCCGCGTCTACCCGGAGGACAAATACCGGCTGATCGAATCCTTGCAGGCCGCCGGGCACATTGTCGGCATGACCGGGGATGGGGTCAACGACGCCCCCGCGATTCGCCAGGCTGAGATCGGCATCGCCATGAACAACGCGACCGACATCGCCAAGTCGGCCGCCGGGCTGATTCTGACCGCGCCGGGGCTGAACAGCATGCTGAACGCCATCACGGTCGGGCGTTCGATCTTCCAGCGCATTATGACCTACACGCTCAACAAGATTATTAAGACGTTCCACCTGGGCCTGTTTCTGACCGTGGGCCTGCTGCTGACCGGCACGCTGATCGTCAGCCCCATGCACATCCTGCTGATGGTGCTGGCCAACGACCTGATGTCAATGTCCCTGACCACCGACCGCGTCCAACCGTCGCCCTGGCCGAACCGCTGGCGCAGCGCGCCCTTAATCGTGTGCGGCCTGGTGCTGGCGCTTGGCTGGCTGGGCTTCAGCTTTGGCATCTACTTCTTCGGGCGCGACGCGCTTTTCCTTGACACGGCCCGGTTGAACACGCTGATGTTTCTGATGTTGGTCTTTGTCGCCATCGGCAACGTGTATCTGGTCCGCGAGCGCCGCTTTTTCTGGCGGTCGCGCCCCGGCAAATGGCTGGTGGCGGCGGGCGTGATCGACGTGCTCGCGGTAACCGCCCTGGCCGTGAATGGTATTATGATGGCGGCGCTCAGCCCGGTTATCATCCTGGCGCTGCTGCTGGGGACAATTGGCTTCATGCTGCTGCTGGATATTGTGAAGGTCTGGTTGTTCCGCCTGCTGGGCATCCAGCAGACAAATCCACAGGCGAAAAACGCGCGCGCCGCCGGGCAGCAGCCCAGCGCGTGAAGCGGCACAGCGCCGCAGCGCCCGCTGAGGGCGCCGCTGACCTTGCTGTGCTTAATGACAAAAGGGGTATGTGATGAAAGTAGCTGTTGTTGGGCCTACGGGGGTGCTGGGGCGGGCGTTGGTTCCGCTGCTGATCCAGGACGGCCACGCGGTGCTTGCGCTGGCGCGGTCGCCGCAGAAAGTTTCCGACCTGTTCGGCGGCGCTGTTGACGCCGTGGAGTGCGACCTGCTGGCCGCCAGCGTAGACACGCTGTCCAGGGCGCTGGACGGCTGCGACGCGGTGCTGCACATCGCCACTGCCATCCCTGACGATATGACGCGGGCGGACGCCTGGGTTGCCAACACCCGCCTGCGGACGGACGGCGTCCGCGCCCTGCTTGACGCGACCCTGAACGCCGGCGTTGAGCGCTACCTCCAGCAGAGCATCACGATGGCGTATCCAGACTGCGGCGATGCGTGGATCACCGAGGATCAGCCGCTCGATTCGACCCCGCAGCGGGCCACCACAACCGCCCCGGTGATCGAGATGGAGGCCATGATCCGGCGGATTTCCGGCGCGCAACTGCGCTGGTGCATCCTGCGCGGCGGGCTGTTTGTGGGCCACCGCACGTTCCAGGAACGCGCCATTGACCAGCTTAAGCAGGGCACGGCGGTGATCGCCGGCGACGGCGGCGCCTTCCAGTCCTTTATCCATGTTGAGGACATGGCATCTGCGACGGCGGCCGCACTGAACGCCGCGCCGGCCGGCAGCACCTACAACGTGGTCGCCGAGCCGCTGCGCCAGCGGGAATACCTGGAGCAGCTCGCGGACGCGGTTGGCGCGCCGCGGCCGCCCTACGCCGCTGACGCCGCGCCGCTGGTGTCGCAGCGCTGCAGCAACCTGGCCGCGCGGCAGGCGCTGCAGTGGCAGCCGGCGCACGGCATTATCCCCGCGGCGCCGGGCGCGTAGGCGCGGGCCGCGCCGGCGGCCGCCAACCACTTGTCTAGACCTATGGGCAGGCGCGGACGTGCAAAATCGCGCCTGTCCCCCCCATTTGCTTGACACCCACGAATCAATCAGGCTACACTGAAGGGCAGAATGGGCGCTCGACTGTCGGGCGACTGCTGCTGCCGAGAGGAGCCTGCCTATACAACTTCGGATGTTGGCGTGCTGTAATGTGGACCTGTCATGCAGAAAGGATTGGATATGTCGCGTCGTTCAACTTTGTTCGTGCTTCTGTTAGTGCTTTTCACGGTCATCCTTTCCACGACGGCCCTGGCGCAGGATGGCGCAGTTACCCTTAATGTCATTGGTTTTGTCGTGCCGCTTGAAGAACAGGGCACGCCGCTGGACGAAGCGTATCAGGCTTTCATTGCCGACTTTGAAGCTGCCCACGATGGCGTGACAGTTAACGCGCTGGAGACCCCGCCAGAGTTCGATACGCAGCTTCTGGTTGACCTGGCCGCCGGGACTGCCCCTGACGTCTGGAACCAGGACGCCTCCTCGCTGGCGCGCCTGGTGGACAGCGGCTATGTGCTCGACATGAACGAGTGCGTCGCGCTGGTGCCGGAACTTGACCTGGAGCGCTTCTTCCCGTCGGTGCTGGCCATTCACCAGCGCGAAGAGGGCGGCCCGATCTACGGCCTGCCCAACGACTTCACGCCGATGGTGATCTACTACAGCAACAAGGCGCTGGAGCGCGCCGGCGTTGAGCCGCCGCAGGCTGGCTGGACGTGGAGCGAGTTTGTTGAATTCGCCAAGTCTGTGACGCTGGACGCCAACGGCAACAACGCCGCCAGCCCCGATTTCGACGCCGAAAACGTGACGCAGTGGGGCTTCCGCGTCCGCCGCTTCGCTTTCGAGTGGCTCTACCGCGTGTGGCAGAACGGCAGCGATGTGGTCTCGCCTGACCTCACGACCGCCAGCGGCTACCTTGACTCGCCGGAGACCATCGCCGCCATCACCTGGCTGCGCGACCTGATCACTGTCGAGCAGGTTGCCCCGCCGATCACCACCCTCGACCAGATGATCCAGCAGGTGGGCTTCCTTGACCGCTTCCTGGTGGGCGACTTCGCCATGTTCGACCGCGGCCACTGGGAGCTGGTGGGCCTGCGCGCCAACCAGAACTACGAAGAGGGCGCGTTCGGTGTGGTCGGCCAGCCGCAGAGCGCGGCCCGCGCCACCGTGCTGTACGAATCCGGCTTCGTGATCCGCGCTGACATCCCCGAAGAGAAGAAACTGGCGGCCTGCCAGCTCGTCGCCGCAGCCACTGACCGCGGCTACCAGGACACCAAGGTGCTGACCGGCATCGCCATTTCGGGCAACCAGGCGGCGGCTGAGGCGGCGATCGAGGCGAGCGCCGACCCGGCCATCGAGCAGGCTTTCTTCGATGAGGTCGAGTTTGGCCGCCCGCCGTATGGCTCGGTGTACGCCAACTGGCCGACGATTGAGGGGCTGCTGGACAGCATGATGGAGCGTATCCTGGCCGGCGGCGAGGTGGAAGCTGAAGTCGCGCTTGCCGTCGAGGAAATCAACCGCGAACTGTCCCGCTAACTGACGGGCGCAGTCTTTCAGGCCGCCCCTGACACATAAGGGGCGGCCTTTTCCTTACTCGCTACCGCGTGGAGAAATGAGCCATGCTATCGAATTCCGCCGCCGTCCCACCCGCGCCGGCCACGGACCAGCCGCCTGTTGTCATACCCCGCAAAAACCTCTGGCAGCGCTTCTGGAGTCGATCCAACGAGAAGATCGGCTACCTTTTCATTATGCCGTCGCTGATCCACATTATTGCCTTTTTGTTTATCCCGCTGGTTTTTAGCTTCTTCCTGTCGTTTCGCGACTGGACCAGCCCCAGCTTTCAGAACGCGCCCTACATCGGCCTGGGGAACTACGAGTTCCTGATGGGCGACACGCGCTTCTGGCGGGCGATGGGCAATTCGCTGTACTACACGCTGCTGGCCGTTCCGACCGGCATGGCCTTCAGCCTGGCGATCGCCCTGGTTGTGAACAACAAGATGCGGGGCGTCAACCTGTTCCGCACGCTGTTCTTCATGCCGGTGGTCTCGTCCTGGGTGGCCGTCTCGATCATCTGGCTGACGCTGCTTGACCCGAACGTGGGCATCGTGAACTATGTGCTGGGCCTGTTCGGCATCAAAGGGCCGAACTGGCTGGGCGACCCGCTTTGGGCCATGCCTTCGATCGCGCTCATCGCCATCTGGAAGGGCGCCGGCTTCAGCATGGTGATCTGGCTGGCGGGCTTGCAGGGCATCCCGAAGGAGCTGTACGAGGCGGCCTCGATTGACGGCGCCAGCCGCTGGCAGTCGTTCTGGCGCATCACGCTGCCGCTGCTGGCCCCGACATCGTTCTTCCTGGCCATCACCGGCGTGATCGGCTCGCTCCAGGTGTTCACGCCGGTCTACGTGCTGACCAAAGGCGGCCCGCTGGATTCAACCAACACGGCGGTGTTCCACATCTACCGGCGCGCCTTCCAGGAGTTCGACTTCGGCTATGCGGCGGCCCAGTCGTGGATTCTGTTCGCCGTGATTTTCGCCGTGACCATCGTTCAGGTGGGCCTGCGCCGCCGCGAAGAAATCCAGTACTAGGGGGAAGCAGCTATGGCTAACAAGAATACACTGCGGCTGGTTATCACCAGGGTTCTTGGCTATGCGGCGCTGCTGCTGGTTGCCGGCATGATGTTTGTCCCGTTCCTGTGGATGATCACCACGTCGCTGAAAGCGCCGGGGACGGAGTTTTCCTACCCGCCGCAGATTTTGCCTGACCAGTTCGACCTGTCCAATTACCGAACGCTGTTTTTTAACCTGCCGTTCGCGCGCTATTTTCTCAACACGCTGTTCATCACCGTGGTCACAGTGGCCGGGCAGCTTCTGATTTCGTCGGTGGCGGCTTACGGCTTCGCCCGGCTCAACTTCATGGGGCGCGACACCATCTTCGTGCTCTACCTGACGACGATGATGATCCCGTTCCAGGTCACGCTGATCCCGATGTACCTCATCATCGCGCAGTTGGGCTGGGTCAACACCTATCAGGGGTTGATTGTGCCGGGGATTTCCAGCGCCTTCGGCATCTTCCTGCTGCGGCAGGCGTTCCTGAACATCCCGCGCGACTATCAGGACGCGGCGCGCATTGACGGCGCCAGCGAGTGGACGATCTTCGCGCGCGTGTTTCTGCCGCTGAACGGCCCCACGCTGACGACGCTGGGCGTGTTCGCCTTCATGGGCACGTGGACCGACCTGATCTGGCCGCTGCTGATCGCGCGCACGGAGCAGATGCGCACGCTGGAACTGGGGCTGGCGTACTTCAACGCGCGCCCGAACGCCTTTTTGCAGCCCAACTGGCCGCTGCTGATGGCCGGGTCGGTGGTGGTGATGCTGCCGGTGCTCATCATCTACATTTTCGCGCAGCGCTACTTTGTGCAGGGCATCGCCTTAAGCGGCGTGAAGGGCTGACATGCACTTTTACAGCTTCGACACCGGCGACCCGGTCTTTGCGGTGGGCGGCTGGTCGCTGAGCTTTCAGATCATCACGCTGGAGAACGTGTACGGCCTGGCGCCGGAACACGTGGCCGTCAGCGGCGATAATGGAAGCTGGCAGCTTGACTGTTCCGCCTTAAGCTGGGGCGGCGGCCAGCAGCGCGCCCCCGGCACGGTCAGGGTGACGGCGCGGCTGGAGGGCGACCGCGTCCGGCTCAGCATCACGGCGACGGCGGGGCAGAAGATCAGCGCCGTCAAGGTCCTGGCGCGCGACCTGCCGCCGCTGCGCCCGCTGGACATGCTCGACGCGCCGCG
>CAZDVL010000119.1:0-7194 GCA_964508745.1 uncultured Anaerolineaceae bacterium
GCATCATCGCCGGCGGCGTCTACACCGGCGCGTCGCTCAACCCGGCGCGCACGCTGGGGCCGGCGCTGGCCGCCGGCGACCTGAGCTATCTGCTGCCCTACTTCGTCGGCGCCTTCGCCGGCGGCGTCGCGGCGGGCCTGCTGCACACGTTCGTGTTCCAACCCGAAAGCTGAATCGCCCTGCCCGGCCGGCAGCAAAAAAAGGGACGCGGCATCGCGTCCCTTTCGGTTTCATACAGCGTTGTTTCTGCCGCTTTACGGCTGAGGCTTATCAGCGTCCGGCTGCACAACGCGAATCGACAGTTCCTCAAGCTGGCCCGGCTCCGGTGCGGACGGCGCCTGTGCCATAATATCGGTGCCAGACTGCGACTTGGGAAACGCGATCACCTCGCGGATGTTCGGCTCGCCGGCCAGCAGCGCCACCACGCGGTCAATGCCCCAGGCGATCCCGCCGTGCGGCGGCACGCCATATTCAAACGCCTCCAGAATATGCCCGAACTGCTCCACTGCGTGCGCCATCGTCTGGCCGATGAGCGGGAAAATCTTTTCCTGCAGCTCCCGCTGGTGAATACGGATGCTGCCGCCCGCGACTTCAAAGCCGTTGCAGACCATGTCGTACTGCGAGCCGCGCGCCGCGCCGGGGTCGGTGTCCAGCAGCGGGACATCCTCCGGCATGGGCATCGTAAACATGTGCTGCGACGGGTCCCAGCGCTGGTTTTCCTCGTCCCACAGGAACATCGGGAAATCAATCACCCAGCAGAAGGCCAGCGTGCTGGGGTCGGCCAGGCCCAGCTCCTTCGCCAGGTGCTGGCGCAGCGCGTCGGTCACAGCGTAGACCACCTCGCGCGCATCGGACAGGAACAGCAGCAGGTCGCCCGGCTGCGCGCTGAGCCGCTCGAACAGCTCGACCTTCTGTTCAACGGTGAAAAACTTGCCCACCGGGCCTTTAATCTCGTCGGCCTCGCTCAGCGGCAGCGCCATCCACGCCAGGCCCTTAGCGCCCTGGCCCCGCGCCAGCGTCTCCAGGTCCGCCGTGACCTTGCGCAGCGCCGTGCCGCTGAGCTGGCCGGCATAGCCCGGCACGCGCAGCGCCTTCACCGGCTTGCCCGCCGCCACGTTGCTCACAAAAATCGCAAACCCGCTTTTGCCCGCCAGGTCGCTGATGTCCACCGCGCGCAGGTCATAGCGAATGTCGGGCTTGTCGCTGCCGTACCACTCCATCGCGTCCTTGTACAGCAGGCGCGGGAACGGCTCCGCCAGGACACGCCTGTCCGGCACGACCGCCTTCACCAGCGCCAGCATCAGCGCCTCGTTGAGCGCGATCACGTCCTCGCGCTCGACAAAGCTCATCTCCATGTCAAGCTGCGTGAACTCTGGCTGGCGCTGGCCGCGCAGGTCCTCGTCGCGGAAGCAGCGCGCGATCTGGAAATAGCGCTCATAGCCGGCGACCATCAGAAGCTGCTTAAGCTGCTGCGGGCTTTGCGGCAGCGCGTAGAATTTGCCCGGCTGCAAGCGGCTGGGGACCAGAAAGTCGCGCGCGCCCTCCGGCGTGGTCTTGAACAGGATCGGCGTTTCGATCTCAACAAAGCCGCGCGCGTCCAGGTAATCGCGGATGAACTTAAGCGACCGGTGGCGCAGAATCATGTTCTGCTGCATATTCGGGCGGCGCAGGTCCAGGTAGCGGTATTTCATCCTGACGACCTCATCCACCGTGTCGTCTTTGTTGATGTAGAACGGCGGGTGCTTCGAGGGGTTCAGCAGCGTGACCGCCTCCGCCACCACCTCCACCGCGCCAGTGGGCAGGTCCGGGTTGGCGGTGCCCTCAGGGCGCACCCGCACAACGCCGGTCACCTGAAGCACGTGCTCGGTGCGGGCGTAATCCGACGCGCTGCGGTGCGCGTCCGGGGCACTGTCCTGGTTAACAACCACCTGCACAATACCCCAGCGATCGCGCAGATCAATGAAAATAACGCCGCCCTGGTCGCGCCGCCGGTTGACCCAACCGGCCAGCACAACGGGCTGTCCAGCATGCTCAATGCGCAATTCGCCGCACGTATGTGATTTCATCATGGCGCTGCTGCTCCTGGGTGGGTTGTTAGCCAGTGGTTGCTGATGACGGGCAAGGATAGCATGTCCGCGCTGAGAAATAAATATCGCAGCGGCGCATCCACACAAAAAGAGGACAGCGCAGCCGCCATCCCCTTCTATCGGCGCGCGGCCTGTTCTGTTCAGGCCGCGTTGAGAAAGCCGCCAGCAAGCTGGCGGTCAACCCAATGCGCGATGTACGGGTAGCGGTAATCACGCCCGTTGTACGTTTGCACCGCGCCCACAGTCCCCAGCAGAATCATGCCGAAGGGCATCAGCAGGGCAGTCAGCAGCAGCGCGATGCCCACGATGCCCCAGACGGGGACCAGCACGAAACCGACCAGCACCAGCACCAGCAGCAGCGCGACCACCAGCCCAATGAGCCACAGCGTGCCGCCGACGGTCAGCAGGGCCAGCGCGCCCAACGTGCCCGCGAGCTGGAGCACGAACGCCTGAAGCGCGTGAAAAGCCACGTAGTCGGACTGTTTGCGGAACAGGAAGTAGATCACCAGCGGCACGAAAATCGTCACCGGGATCGTAAAGCCGCCCGTGAAAAACGCCGCCGCGAACGTCACCCAGGCGCTGGCATGGGCCGCGCCGGCCCACAGCCGTTCATTGTCAGATACCCGCAGGGTACTGTAGCTGCGCGGCCAGTCCTGCGCCCTGAGCCGAGCTTTGCGCGGCCCCTGGTAGCGCGCCTCGTATTCCTGCACGATGTCATCGCCGTCTGGCGCGGGCGCGGCCGCCGAAAGCCGCGAGACACGCGCGTCATCGTTCACCGTCTGCTCGTTCAGCCCTTCATCCACAACACATTCCCCAACGTACAATGCCCGTGACAGTTTATACGCACGCGCCCCGGCCAGGGTTTCAGCCCGGCGGCCAAAATGGTATACTCGCGGCCATGTTCAACCGCGCGCTCACAAAACGTCAGCTTGGCTGGCTGCTGCTGCTCGGCGGCCTTGCCGCCGTCGTCGCCATCGTCGCTATAGATGTTTTCGACGCGGGCCGCGAAGGCGGCATCGGCCCGGCGCAGCAGATCGCGCTGCTGTTTTCCGCGCTGCTGGCGCTGGTCGGCCTTTCGCTGCTGCCGCTGGGCAGCGCCCCCGCCTGACATGGGCGACCCTGGCAAACATCCCGCCGCCCTGCTCGCTGCCCAGCGCCTGCTGCTGGCGGCGGCCCTGCTCGTGCTGCTGTTTTACCTCGCGGTGTACGCCGCCTACGCCATCAACCTGATGCAGTTCCCCTTTGACTACGATCAGGGTGAAGGCTTTGAGTTGGTGGACACGGTGCTGTTCAGCCAGGGGCGCTGGCCCTACATGGACACCGAGGTCTACCCCTTCTACTCAAGCAACTATCCGCCGCTGTTTCACGTCCTGGCCGCGCCGTTTGTGTGGCTGTTTGGCCCGGCGTACTGGTACGGCCGGCTGCTCGGTTTCCTGAGCACGCTGGTGACTGCCTTTGCCATCGGTTACGCGGTCTATCGCGAGGGCGCGTGCCGCAGCACCCGGCGCGTGTATCTGTTCATTGCCCTGCTGTCGGGCCTGGCTTATCTGGCGTCGAACACCATCTACCATATCGGGCCGCTGTTCCGCCAGCATGCGGCGATGGTGATGTTCGAGATGCTGGCCGTCGTCGTGCTCGCTCACGCGCCCGACAGTGCCAGCCCGCGCCGCCGCCGCGCGGCGCTGGCGGCCGGCCTGCTGCTGATTGTCGCGGCGGGGTACACCAAACAGCTCGCCGCCGTCACGCTGGCAGCAGCGGCGGCGTTCCTGTTTCTGCGCGGGCCGCTGCGCGCGCTGCTGTGGACTGCGCTGGCGGGCGCGGTTGGCGCGGCGATTTTTGTCTGGATGAACGCCGCCACCGGCGGCGAGTGGTGGCGGCAGGCTATTCTGGCCAACGTTAATGACCTGCAGATTTTGCAGACCGTCAGCCTGTTCCGCCAGTGGTTCAGCCTGCACGGCTTTCTCATCGTCCCGGCGGCGCTGCTGGCGCTTTACGAGCTGTACTTTGACCGACTCTCGCTCTACAGCGTGTGGTTCGTCCTGGCTATCCTGATCAACGGCTCTGCGTCCGGCACGTGGGGCGGCGGCGACAGCTACTTTGCGACCGCGATCGCCGCGGCCTGTGTGCTGAGCGGCGTGTTTGCCGCGCGCACGCTGGCCGGCGGCTGGTCATTCCCGGACAACTACCTCAGCCGCCGCCTGGTCAGCCCGCTGCGGCGGCGCGGCCCGGCGCTGACCACGGCCAGCCTGCTGCTGGTTCCGCTCCTGTACCTCGGCTATGGGCGGGCGGTGCTGCATTTGCCTACCAACGAACCCGGCTTCCGCCAATTAGCGCAGCTTCTTGACATCCAGCCCAACGCGCAGAACGGCTTTTACGACTCAGGGCGCACCGCCGATGGCCAATACCCTGGCGGTTACGCCAGCATCGGCCACTTCACGTCAGCGGCAGACGCCGCCGCCGGCTGGCGCATCGTCGAGCTGATGCGCGCGACAGACAAACTCGTCCTCAGCGAGGAAGCCGGCTTCAGCTTGCAGGCCGGGCACGAAGTCATCACCAACCCGACACAGCTTCTCAACCTGGACAAGAAGAAGCTGTACGACGGCAGCGAGCTGATCGCCAGAATCGAGCGTCAGGATTTCGGCCTGATTATCCTGCGGGCGCAGTTCTACCCAGAGCGCATCCTCCAGGCGATCGGGCGCGCCTACGACCACACCGAAGTGATCGAGATGAACGGCTTTCGCTACTTCATCCTGCGGCCCAGGCCCGCCAGCGCGCAGCGGCCGCCTACCCCTGCGACGACCACTCGCGCGGGATAGTCACAATCTGCGACTGGCACACGCGGTTGTCGGCTGTCACGGCCACCACATACCACGAAAACCGGTTGCCAGGGCCAAGCGCGCCGACGCTGGTATTCGCCGTGAGGTTAAGGCCAGGGCTGAGCGTCTCGCGCGCCAGCACTGTCTGCCCGCGCTCATTCAGCACCCGCACCTGATAGCGCGCCACCAGTGCCGCCGAACGCGGCGGGTCCCAATAGAACGTCACCGTGCCCAGCGGGAAGCCGTCCACCGGCGACGTGGCGCGAAAACCCGCACAGTCAACATGGTTAGCCTGCTGCGGCTGATAGCCGCCCCATCCGCCAGCATAAACCGGCGGCGCGTAAGGGACAGGAACGGAGTATGGCGGATACTGGGGCTGGAGCGGCGCCGCCGGTATCACCACCTGCGGGTTGATCACCGCCGGCACAATAACGGGCGGCGCTGACGGCAGCGTGCCCGCACAGGGCAGTTGAAGTACCTGCCCCGCGTAGATGCGCGCCGGGTCATAGATGCCGTTGAACGCCGCCAGCGCGCGGTAATCCACGCCGTAGCGCAGGCCAATACGGAACAGGTTCTCGCCAGCGCGCACGACGTGCGTGCCGCACGCGGACTGGGCCGCCGCCGGCGCCAGAAACAGGGCCAGCAGCGCCGTCACCACCAGCACAAGCAAAGCTGCTCTGGATACACGTGTCAACACCGATGCACCTTCCTCGCTTATCTGCGCCCAGTAAGTGAAACATTGTTACAGCTATCATACGCCAGACGCGCGCTGACAGCGGTTAGATACTTCTAACCTGTGGTTTGGGGCTGGCAGTTGATCAGCGCAGGCAGGTGTTAGCGGCGCGGGCCGAAGGGCGTACCACCGCGCAGCGGCTGTGTGTTTTTGCTGTTCGTCAGGCCAATCGGGCGGCGGTTGATCAGAAAGTCGCTGTTGGCGCGCATCTGGCGCAGCAGGCTCTCAACCGACTCTTGCAGCAGGTCCAGCGTGACCTCGGTGCTGTGCGCGTGCGCCGCCAGCATGCGGGCGTGCAGCGCGGACTCGCGCACGAACGCGCCGGGCTGGCCGATAAGCTGGGCCACGACCGCGTTGTGTTCTTCCCGCCACTGGTCGGCCATGTAGTAGCGCAGCATCGCCTCGGCCTGCTCGCCGTCCTGAATGGTCGGAATCACGAAGATGCGGTCAAGCCGGCCGGGCCGCTTGGCGATGCGCTCATCAATCACTTCGGGGTAATTGGTGGTCGCCAGCAGCAGCGCGCCCTGGGGGTTGTTGGGCGACTCAACGCCGTCCAGCACGTTAAGCACGCGCGCCTTGTCGTCGTTGTGCAGATACGCATCAAGTTCCTCGACGATCAGCAGAACAGGATAGCGCGCGGCGGCCACCGCCTGTAAGGCGCGCTGGATTTTCTCGAACGACGCGCCGTCCCGGTCCGAGCCGGACACGTACACCACGATGCGCCCCTGAGCGATAGCCAGCTTCGCCATGGCTGCGCACAGCATCGTTTTGCCGGTTCCCGGCACGCCCGCCAGCAGCAGCTTGCGGAACGGGGCCAGCTTGAGCTGGCGGTAAATGTGGACGCCCTTCGTGAAAAAGGCCTCCATATCTTCGAGCAGGTCGCTCTTGAGGTCCTCCGGCAGGATCACATCGTCCCAGTCAATCGTGGGGTCAAAAAACGAATCCGTCCCGCCGATGATATACACGTCGCGGCGGCGGCGGATGCGCGGCCTCACGGCCCGCGCACAGGCCGTCTCGAAGGCGGCCCAGGTTTCAAGCCGGTCCACGGGCATGAGCGCGATCGCCGTCAGGTCCTGCACGTCGTCGTCAAAGTATGAGCTGACGTAGATGACCTCGAACGGCCCGCCGCCATCAGCCGCGAACCGAAAGGCATACGCCCCGGCCGTTGACATCAGCACGGTGGCCTGGCCGCGCGCGCCGTAATCGCTGATGGGGACCACGATCGGGCAGTCCAGCGGCTCGCTGCCCTCGTAGCGGGCCTTGCCGCGCAGCTTCCTTCCCGGCTTCACCTGGTTATGCGCGACCATGTTGCTGCATTCGGCTGATGCCCAGACGGTCACGAACTCCTGACCGGGCCAGCGCTGCTCCCAGACCTCAGCGGCCCACCGCGCCAGACGCTCATACTGCATAATCTCGCCCCTGCTTCTTTTTTGCTTCCAGTTCAAATTCATAAGCAGTGATGGAGGTCGTTTGTTAAGGCGCCGGCTGGACTGTGACTGCCGCGCGGCGCGCCGGCGAGAGTTATGCGTCGGATCAGGGTTCATTATACAGCCTCCTT
>CAZDVL010000120.1:0-7192 GCA_964508745.1 uncultured Anaerolineaceae bacterium
CGCCGGCGGTAGCCCACCACCCAGCCCGGACGGTAGACGCACAGCGCCGTGCCTTTGGTGTTGTTCCCCGGCGTGGCGCTGACTTTGCCGTCGGCCTCGGTCAGCGGCATTTCGGCGCTCACCACCACCGGCGCGCCGTCCATCAAGCCGATCTGCCCGGTGAGGGCGGTGGCGTGCGGCCCGGCCTTGTCCATCGTCAGGAACTGTTCCAGCCCCAGCAGCTTGGCGTAGGTGCCGCCGTCCACAATCCAGCTCAGGTCCGACGGGCGCGCGCTGTAGCGCCCCGGCATCTTAAAGCGCGCCGCGCGCAGCTTCGCCAGGTCCACCGCGCCGCCGGCGTCCGCGCGGTTGGCGGTGGTCGTCACCAGCGGCAGCTTGCGCAGGCCGTCGAACGCCAGGTAGCGGGCGGTGGCCGGCGGCTGCGCGTCGTCCAGGTTGATGTTGCCGCTGGCGCTGGCGGTCGTGTCGCCGTTGAGCAGCACCTGGTCAATGCTGTCGAGGATGGCGCGCATGGCCTGCTGGCGGTACAGGTTGAGCACCGGCACGACCGCGTCCTCCACCAGCTCGGCGCTGAAGCCGACGCGCAGCGCCAGCTTTTTCGCCGTCAGCGTGACCTTGCCGCTGCCGATCTTGCTGTCGGGGATGGCGCTGGCCGCCCCGTCCAGCGTGAGCTGCGCCTCGCCGCTGGTCTCCGGCACATAGTACACCACCGGGTCAGCGCCCTCGATGGGCAGCTCGAACGGGTTCGACGGCATCTCCACCGCCTGGAACAGCGGCAGGATCGTGTTCTCCAGCCGCGCCCGCTGCCAGATCTGCGCGCTCCACAGGTCCGGCACCCACTCGTCGCCGAAGCTGGCCTGCGTGCTGTAGCTCAGCTCGTCGGACTTCGCCGCCGTCAGCCCCGCCAGCCGCACTTTGTGCGCCAGCGCGTTGGCGTAGCGCTCGCTCACGCCGCGAAAGCCGCGCCCGGCGCGCATCAGCATGTAGCCGTGCAGCAGGTCGAAAGCGTCGAGCGCGTCGTACTCGCTGCTCACGCGGATGTCCTTCACAGCTTCAGCGGCGCTGCCCAGCGGCAGCCGTTTGCGCGCCGGGCGCTCCGGCGCGGTCGTTTCGTCGTGCATCTGGTTGATCCTTTCTGCTGTTGTGTCATCGTCGTTCCCGCGGGGGCGCGGCGCCGGGGCGCCCGCCGTCAGCCGCGCCGCGTCCAGCCCCAGCCGGGCGTAGGCGCTCTTGATCGTCCGCACATCGGTGCGGCGCGGCTCGGCGGGCGTGGGCGTCAGGCTGCCCTCGATCACCGGCCAGCGCGCGATGCGCCCGTCGGCCTCTACCTCAACCAGGTGCGGCAGGCTGCCCGACGACCAGCCCAGCGCCCCGCGCTCGACCAGCGCCCGCACCGCGCCGACATAGCGCTGGCGCAGGTCAAGCTGCGCCTCCGCCCACAGGCCCACGTCGTCCGGCCGCAGCGTGTCCAGCACGCCGATCACGGCGGTTTTCAGGCGGCCGTCGCGCCCGTGCTGATACAGCACCGGGCGGCGGCTGTACCACTCCAGCGCCAGGTCCGTCTGCGGCGTGAAATACTCGCCGTGCAGGTCCGGCGCGGCGGGGCTGCCCCACACCACCAGGTAGCCGCCGACGCGCCCCGCGCCGGCGTCCAGCATTTTGACTGTTGTCTGCATCGTTCACCGTGTCTCCCTGTAATGTCCCGCTGCGCCGCCGCGACTGCCTCAGCCCGTCCACACGCGGCTGTCGAGTGGTGCAGACGCGGGCCAGTCATGCAGGCCGGCTGGCGCCACCGCCGTTCGCCCGTGGGCGCGGCGGCCCGCGCGCGCCGGGCCGTTGTTAAGCGGTCAATGCGCCCACAATAGCACACAAGTTCTGGTCATGGGTGTACATCTGCGCGCACATTTGCGCGCACATGCCGCGCGCCCCGCCGCGCGCTGGTTGCGCCGCCGGAGAATCTGTGTTATAGTCGGCACATTGTTCGGTGAGCGAAAGGAGGTGGTCTAGTGGACGACGGTATGGTGGAGGTGCGCCTCTAACGCTGTTCACCACCCTCTCGAGGGGGGCCTCGGTGCGAGGCGCACCCCACCCGCTACTCAGAACGCAAAAAAATGACGGCCCGGAGCAATCCGGGCTGTCGCATTTTCCGGGCCGGTCGGCTGGCCTGCTTGTGCAGCGGGGGCGCATGACGTACTATTAACCCACACTGCGGCACATGACCGGCTCTGTTTCCCCTGGACGGCACGCATGCAGGACCTCAGCGGCCAGCAGATCAAAGGCTATGAGCTGCGCGAGATTCTCGGCGCGGGCGGTTTCGGCGCGGTCTACCGCGCGCACCAGCCGGTGATCGGGCGCGAGGTCGCCATCAAGATTATCCTGCCGCACTACGCCAACCACCCCGATTTTATCCGCCGGTTCGAGGTCGAAGCGCAGGTGATCGCGCGGCTGGAACACCCGCACATCATCCCGCTGTACGACTACTGGCGCGACCCCGACGGCGCTTACCTGGTCATGCGCTACCTGCGCGGCGGCAGCCTGCGCCGCCGCCTGGACGCCGGCCCGCTGAACCTGCTGGAGGCCAGCAGCATCCTCGACCAGGTCGCCGGGGCGCTGGCCGTTGCCCACCGCCAGGGCGTCGTCCACCGCGACATCAAGCCCGACAACGTCCTGTTCGACGAAAGCGGCAACGCCTACCTGACCGACTTCGGCATCGCCAAGGACCTGGGCAGCAGCACCAGCGTGACGCAGGGCGACATGGTCATCGGCTCGCCGGCCTACCTCTCGCCAGAGCAGGTGCGCGGCGACATCGTTACGCCGCAGGCCGACATCTACGGCCTGGGCGTGGTGCTCTACGAGATGGTCACCGGCCAGCACCCGTTCCCGACGGCGCAGGCGACCTCGCTGCTGCTGCTGCACCTCAACGAGCCGCTGCCGCCCCTCAGCGGCCACCGCGCCGGCGTCCCGGAGGGCATGGAGGCCGTCATCCAGCGGGCGACCGCCAAGGACCCGCGCAGCCGCTACAGCGACGCGCTGGCGTTCGCCTCGGCCTTCCGCCAGGCGGTGCTGCTGGGCGCCAGCAGCGACCTGGACACCGAGATGCGCGCGCGCCTCGCCAGCGAGCTGAACGCCCGCGAAACCATGATCCTGCAGGGCGTGGATGTCGAAAACCCGTACAAGGGCCTGCGCGCCTTTCAGGAGGCCGACGCGCCCGACTTCTTCGGCCGCGAGGCGCTCATCAGCCGGCTGCTGGCGCGCCTGCGCG
Source organism: uncultured Anaerolineaceae bacterium (assembly GCA_964508745.1). GTDB lineage: Bacteria > Chloroflexota > Anaerolineae > Aggregatilineales > Phototrophicaceae > DAOTWC01. Next base: position 3,263 of record CAZDVL010000120.1, read on the forward strand.
GCGGCGACGGCCAGCGCGGCGCGCGTTTCGTGGCCGTCGTCGGCCCCAGCGGCAGCGGCAAGTCGAGCCTGGTCAAGGCGGGCGTCATCCCGCGCATGCGCCGCGACACGCTGCCCGGCTCGTCGCGCTGGTTTATCGTCGAGCTGTCCCCCGGCGCGCACCCGCTTGAGGAGCTGGAGGCGGCCCTGCTGCGCATCGCCGTCAACCCGCCGTCCAGCCTGCTCGAACAGCTCAGGGAGGACAAGCGCGGGCTGGTGCGCGCCGTCAAGCGCGTGCTGATGGACGACCACAGCGAGCTGTTCCTGCTGGTGGACCAGTTCGAGGAGCTGTTCACGCTGGCGCAGGATCGCGCCGAGGTCGCGCATTTCCTCGGCATTCTCGCCGAGGCCGCCGCCGACCCGCAGTGCCCGCTGCGCACCGTGATCACGCTGCGCGCCGACTTCTACGACAAGCCGCTGCTCTTCCCCGCCTTTGGCGACCTGCTGCGCCGCTCGACCGAGGTCGTGCTGCCGATGGCCGCCGAGGACCTGGAGCGCGCCATCACCGGCCCGGCGGAGCGCGCCGGCGTGCGCCTTGAGCCGGGGCTGGCGACGCAGATCATCGCCGACGTGAGCGAACAGCCGGGCGCGCTGCCGCTGATGGAGTACGCGCTCACGCAGTTGTTCGAGCGGCGCAGCGGCGCGCTGCTCACGCTGGAGGCGTATCAGGCGCTGGGCGGGGCGCTGGGGGCGCTGGCCCGCCGCGCCGAGGAACTCTACGGCGGCCTCGACCAGTTCAGCCAGGAGATGGCGCGCCAGCTTTTCCTGCGGCTGGTGCGCGTGGGCAGCAGCAGCGCCGAGGACACGCGCCGCCGCCTGCCGCTGGCCGAGATCACGCCGATCGGCGACGACGTGGACCCGCTGGCGATGGAGCGCGTCATTGACGTGTTCGACGCGGGCCGCCTGCTCACCTTCGACAACGACCCCGCCACGCGCCAGCCGGTGCTGGTGGTCGCCCACGACGCCCTGATCCACGAGTGGGGCCGCCTGCGCGACTGGCTGGCGGCCAGCCGCGAGGACCTGCTCATGCAGCGGCGGCTGGAGGCGGCGGCCGGCGAGTGGCAGCGCGCCGGGTGCGACCCCAGCTACCTGGCCAGCGGCGCGCGCCTGGAGCAGTTCCAGGACTGGCGCGCGCGCACCCAGTTGGCGCTCAACGTGGACGAGATCGAGTATTTGCAGGCCAGCGCGGCCGAGCGCGAAGCGCAGCAGCGGTTCGAGGCCGAGCGCCAGGCGCGCGAGGCGGCGCTCGAACAGCGCTCGCGCCAGCGGCTGCGCCTGCTGCTGGCCGTCATGACCGCCGCCGCCGTGGTCGCCGGCGGGCTGGCCGCGCTCGCCTTCACACAGAGCCGCGTCGCCCAGGAGGCGCGCGTCCAGGCGGAGCTGAACGCCGCCGCCGCCGCCACCGCCCAGGCCGTCGCCGAGACCAGCCGCCAGGCCGCCGAGACCAGCGCCGACGCCGCCCGCCGCAGCGCCAGCGAGGCCCGCAGCCTGGCGCTGGCCGCCAACGCCCGCAGCCTGCTGGGGGAGCACAACCCGCCGCTGGCGCTGGCGCTGGCGGTCGAGGCGCAGGCCGCCTACCAGCCGCCGCTGGCCGAGGTGCAGCAGGCGCTGGCGCTGGTCGCCTACGGGCCGGGCGCGCGCTGGCGGCTGCCCGCGTCCGGCTCGGTGCTGAGCGTGGCGGCCAGCAGCCGTTATGTGCTGGCGGCGGCCCTCGACGGCTCGCTGACCCTGTGGGACCTGGACAGCGGCCAGCCGGCGGCGGCGCTTGACCTGGGCGGCGCGGTCGCCGCCAGCGTCGCCATCAGCCCGGACGGGCGCTTCGCCCTCACGGGCCTGCTCGACGGCGGCCTGCTGCTGTGGGACCTGGACAGCGGGCGCGTCATGCGCCGCCTGGGCGGCCACACCGGCGTCGTCAGCAGCGTCGTTTTCAGCCGCGACGGCGCGCTGGCGCTGTCTGGCGCGCTCGACCGCACGCTGCGCCTGTGGGATGTGCGCACCGGCGCGGAACTGCTGCGCATAGACAGCCCCGGCGCGATTCTCGCCGTGGCCCTCAGCCCGGACGCGAGCATGGCCGTCTCTGGCTCGGCGGATGTCACCGCCGGCCCGGATCACCCCGAAAACGAGCGCGACCGCACCGTGCGCGTGTGGGACCTGCGCACCGGCGCGGAGCTGCGCCGTTTCCGGCCCAATTCAGGCTTTGTGCGCGCCGTCGCCTTCAGCCCCGACGGCCAGCATGTGCTGGCCGGGACCTGGAATTCGGTTGATGGCGGCGCGCTCCATCTCTGGCGCGTCGAAAGCGGGCGGCTGGAGCGCCGCTTCTACGGCCACAGCGATGTCGTGACGGCCGCACACTTCAGCCCCGACGGCGCGCGCATCGTGTCGGCGTCGTGGGATCACACCGTGCGCGTGTGGGACACCGCCACCGGCCTCGAACTTCAGCGCTTCGACAGCCACGACGAGCGCCCCCTGGCCGCGGCCTTCACGCCCAACGGCCAGTTTGTTGTCGTCGGGACCGGCAGCGTGGGCAGCGCCGGCGTCCCCGACCCGGTGGACGACCGCGCCACCAGCGCCAGCGTGTGGGTGTGGGACCTGACCAACCGGGCGGAGGCACAGCGCTTCACCGACCACGCCGACTGGGTGTGGGCCGCCGCCGTCAGCCCGGACGGGCGCTACGCCGCCACCGGCTCCGGCGCGTTCGCGCCGCCGGCGGGCCGGGGCGCGGACAACACGGTGCGCCTGTGGAACCTGCGCACCGGGCGCGAGGTCCGACGCATGGGCGGCCACGCCGACACTGTGAGCGGCGTCGCCTTCAGCCCGGACGGCGCGCTGCTGGCGTCGGCCAGTTGGGACGGCACGGTGCGCCTGTGGGACGCCGCGACCGGGCGCGGGCGCGTCGGCTTCCGCGGCCACGCCGGGCGCGTGCTCAGCGTCGCCTTCAGCCCGGACGGCGCGCGCGTCGTGTCGGCCTCGCGCGATGGCACCGCCCGCCTGTGGGACGCCGCCAGCGGCGCGGAGCTGCGCCGCTTCGACGGCCACCAGGGCGATGTCAACTGGGCGGCCTTCAGCCCCGACGGCCAGTACATCGCCACCGGCGGCGCCGATGGCAGCGCCCGCCTGTGGGACGCCGCCACCGGCGTTGAACTGCGCCGCTTCGACGGCCACACCGGCGCGGTCAACGTGGTCGCCTTCAGCCCCGACGGCCGCCGCCTGCTGACATCCTCGTCGGACGGCACGGCGCGCCTGTGGAGCATCGCCACCGGCGAAGAACAGCGCCAGCTCGCCGGCCACACGCGCGCCGTGTTCGCGGCGGCCTTCAGTCCCGACGGCGGCATGGTGGCGACCGGCAGCGCCGACGCCAGCGTGCGCCTGTGGGACGCCGCCAGCGGCGAGGAAATCCGCCGCTACGACGGCCACACCGGCCGGGTGCTGAGCGCCGCCTTCACGCCCGACGGCGCGTACCTGCTCACCGGCGCCGAGGACAGCACGGCGCGCGTGTGGCGCGTCGCGCGCACCGTCGCCGAGCTGGTGACGTGGGCGCGCGCCAACCGCTATCTGCCCGCGCTGACCTGCCCGCAGCGCGTCCAGTACCGTGTCGAGCCGCTGTGCCCGGCTGAGGACGGCTGAGGCCGGGCAAGGTGTCGCTTGCCGCCGCCCCAAATAGCGAGTACCATCACGAACATGTCACCGGCGATGTCCTGTCTGGAGAGTGCTGCCCGATGAAAGCCGTAATTCTTGCCGCTGGCCAGGGAACCCGTCTGCGCCCGGTTACGCTGACAATGCCCAAGCCGCTGGTCCCGGTCGCCAACAAATCGCTCATCGCCTACGCCATTGATGTGCTCAAAAACGCCGGTTTCAACCACATTGGCATCGTCGTAAACGACCTGGACTCGGC
>CAZDVL010000121.1:0-7177 GCA_964508745.1 uncultured Anaerolineaceae bacterium
CCAGGTCGGGCAGGCGGGCGAGGTCGCGCACATACTGGCCGCGCTGTTCCGGCGTGAGCGTGTCGCGAAGCTGGCCCAGGTACAGCGCCAGCAGATACTGATCCACGATGCTGGACGTGAACGCCTTGGTCGAGGCCACGCCGATCTCTGGCCCGGCGTTCATCGTGATGCAGCCGTCGGCGACGCGCATAGCCTGGCTGCCGACCGCGTTGACGATGCTCCAGACCAGCGCGCGCTGGTTATGTGCTTCTTCAACGGCGGCCAGCGTGTCCACTGTTTCGCCGCTCTGGGTGATGGCCAGCACGGCGACATCGCCGTTCAGCAGCGGCTGGCGGTAGCGGTATTCGCTGCCATAGTCCACCTCGACGTGCAGGCGCGCCATGTGTTCGATGAAGAACTTGCCCACCAGCCCGCTGAAGTAGCTGGTCCCGCAGGCGATGGTAACCAGCCGGCGCAGGCTGCGCGCGCGCTCAGGCGTGAGGTTGAGTTCCGGCAGCAGCACTTCCTGGCGCTCGAAATCCACGCGCCCGCGAATAGTGTCGGTGATGCTGCGCCCCTGGTCGAAAATCTCTTTCTGCATGAAGTGCTTGAACTCGCCCTTGACCGCGCTCACCGGGTCCCAGGGGATGTCGTGGACGCCGGGCGCGGCGGGCTGGCCGTCCAGCGTCTGCACGGTGTAGCCCGCGGCGGTGATGGCGGCGATCTGGCGGCTTTCCAGAAAGACCATGCGCCGGGTGTGTTCCAGGATGGCGGGGATGTCGGAGGCCACGAACATTTCACCGCTGCCCAGCCCCAGCGCCACGCCGCCCGCGTTGCCGATGCGCACCGCCACCAACTGGCCAGGGCTGCGCCGGCTCATCACCACGATCGCGTGCGCCCCGCGCAGAAGCTGGACGGCGCGGCGGGTCGCCTCGGCCAGGTTGTGGCTGGCGCCGTTGCAGGCGAAGCGTTCGATCAGGTGGACGATGACTTCGGTGTCAGTGTCGGACGTGAACGTCACGCCCTCGGCGGTCAGCTCGTCACGCAGCTCCAGATAATTTTCGACGATGCCGTTGTGAACGACGACGTAATCGCCCCCCATGCTGATGTGGGGGTGGGCGTTGTGTTCGGCGGGAGCGCCGTGTGTCGCCCAGCGCGTGTGGCCGATGCCGGTGCTGCCGCTGAGCGGGTCGGCGTTGACGCGCTCGCGCAGGCGCGCGAGCTTGCCTACGTCGCGCCGAAGCTGCACCTGGCCGTCGTGCAGGACCGCGATTCCTGCTGAGTCATAGCCCCGGTACTCAAGCCGCTGCAAGCCGTCAAGAATGACCGGGACCGCGTTGCGCGGGCCAACATAACCAACGATGCCGCACATGGTGTCACCTCCGTTGTGGTATGCGGTTGACAGCCGATGCGCCGCCGGTTCAGCGGCGTTCGGCTGTGTGTTCCACGTGCAGCCCGCTTTGTGCCAGTGATTGCTCACGGTTTTGGCGGCCCGCTGCTGTATAAACGGAGGCAAAAGACAAGGATTGTGGAGAACCCTGGCGGCATCCGCTGATGGTTCGATTTTCTCCCCGCCTGAGCGGGGATTGGCCCCACGCCGTTTGTGGGGAACCGCCACCTCGTCACCCTGCTGGTGCAGGGCCTTGCGCTGGTCTGCGCCTCCCGACGGCGCGCGCGCCGTCGTACACACTACTCAATAAACGTGAGATACCTTGCTGTGGCCTTGCTCAGGTCGCTGTAGACGCCGCGCAGATTGGGGTCGGCAACGGCCAGCGCGAGCTGGTACATGGCCTCGTCGGTCATGGCGGCCAGCGCCTCGCGCGCGACGCGCTCCTGGCCGCCGGTGTTGAACCGGAAGGCGCGCCCGAAGTTCAACTGGATGGCGGGCCGCTGCAACCGCTGCCATTTCGCTTTCCAGTCAGCGGCCCCAGAGATGCCCGCCGGCACGATGGCCGCGTCGGCTTTGGTCGCGATGTAGGCCAGCCCATCCTTCGGGCGCGCCAGCCCGTGCTGCTGGCGCGTGCCTTCCGGCGCGATCAGGATAAGCTGGCCGCTTTTGAGCAGCTCGATCGAATTCAGCAGCGCCTTGCGGTCGGCCTCGCCGCGCGTCACCGTGTATGACCCCCACCACCAGACGGCCAGCCGGCCCGCCAGGTGATAGGTATTTTCGATCTTGGTCATGGGCACCACAAAGCGGTGCGTCACCGCGCCCATGCACAGGCCGGGGTCAATGGCCGAGATGTGGTTGATCATCAGGATCGTCGGGCCTGCCGGCGGGATGTTCTCCAGGCCGGTGACAGTCAGCCGCACCATACGAAAGGGAAGCTGGCGGATGAGCCAGCGCATCGCGCGGCGCCGCCAGGCGAGGCGCGGCTGGCGCGCGACGTATTCCTGAACGGAGAGCGACACGCTCAACGGGGCGTTCCTTTCCTGCGCGCCGGTGGTTTGCGTTTGTAGGCGGTTTTGCGCGGGGCCGGCGCGGCGGTTTTGCTGGTCGCCGGGCGCGGCGGCGTGGGCCGGCGCTTGGGCGCGGCGGGGCGGCTGGCGCGCAGCGGCATAAAGGGCGCCAGCAGCGCCTGCACGTCGCCGGCGGTGAGCGCGCGCCACTCGCCGGGGCGCAGATCGCCCAGCGCCAGTTTGCCGATGTGCGTCCGCGTCAGGTGGTGGACGGGGTGGCCCAGCGCCGCCGCGACGCGGCGTATCTGGCGCTTCTTGCCCTCTGTCATCACGATTTCCAGCACCGTGAGGGTGCGGTCGCCTTTGGTGATGCGCACGCGGCAGGGGGCCGTCATGCCGTCCTCTTCGAGGAAAACGCCCTTTTCCCAGCGCTCGATGGTTTCGGCGGTGGGCAGCCCGTGCACCGTGACGCGGTAGGTTTTTGTGTGGCCGTAGCGCGGGTGGGTCAGGCGGTTGGTGAGCGCGCCGTCGTTGGTCAGGACGATCAGCCCCTCGCTCTCGGCGTCCAGCCGGCCAATCATGAACAGGTGGCCTTTCACATCCACCAGGTCGCGCACTGTTTTGCGGCCATCGTCCTTGCGGGCGCGGGTTGTTGAAAGCACGTTGCCGGGCTTGTGCAGGGCGATGTACACGCGCGGCTGTGTGTCGAGCTTGAGCTGCTCGCCGTCTACGGTGATGGTGTCGGTTTCAGGGTTGGCTTTAGCGCCGACGCCCACCACTGTGCCGTTCACGCGGACGCGCCCCTGGGCGATCAGCGCTTCGCAGGCGCGGCGCGACCCCGCGCCAGCCTGCGCCATAAGTTTCTGAACTCGTTCTTCCACGTTGAATCTCGCCTCTGCTGCTGGCTGCGCTGCTTAGATTATGCCACCATTAATAAGGTTGTCTACGATTAAATCTTCTTGGTGACGCGGAACTGAAGGGGGACGCCGACCAGCAGCCGCGTTTGCGCCTGGATGGTGGGCAGCGCCACGAAGATCAGGGTGAGGACGACCAGCAGGGGGAAGCTGAGAAGCGTCAGCAGGCGCTCTGTCATCGTCTGTGGATGGGTGCGCGGCGGGCGCACGCTCACGTCCTGGAACCAGAAAACGACCCCCAGCACAGCGACCAGCGCGAAGGACACCTGCAGCAGAACAAAGATGGGGTTGTTCAGGCCCTCGGCCACCATCTGCCTGAACAGCGCGGGGTTGAGCACGATCGTGAGCTGCGAGCCGACCGTGAGGATCACCCAGCCCGCCCCGGCCAGCAGGATGTCGTGCGCGACGCGGAACAGCAGCGCGAACGATTTGTTAAACGGAATTTCCGGGTGCTCAAGCAGCTTGGCGACAATGTAGCCGACTTCCTTGCTGCCCCAGGCGTGCCGCAGCGTTTGCAGATAACGGTTCTTGACGCTTTCCCACACCGTCTCGCCGGTGGTGGCGTAGGCCGAGAAGGGCAGAAACACGCGCTCCAGCGTGACTTCGCCGTCACGCGCGTAGAACGCCTTGATGAACATGTGCCATTCGTCGGCGATCACGTCGCCGTCCCAGTAGCCGCTGCTCTCCAGCAGGCGCAGGCTGAGCGAATATGAGGACATGGGCATCGGAATCCACCAGGGGGCGGCCAGGTAGGCCAGCTCGAAGGCGGCGGAATAGGCGTTCACCAGGCGCATCGGCGGGCTGATTTCCCAGATGTTGGTGTGATAGCGGATGGGCGCCTGCCAGAAGCGCAGATGCCGCTGCTCGTCCAGCGCAAAGAGACAGGTGAGCGCCTGGAAATGGTCGCGGTGCCACAGCGTGTCGGCGTCCATCGTGGTGACAAGGATATGGTTGATGTTCCAGCCCAGCTCGTCCACCAGATGCCGGCGAATCCAGCGGGCGGCCCAGGCCTCGTTGGCCGATTTACACTGCATTTCGCCGGGCAGCCCGCGCGGGTGAACCGTGAAATGGAAGCCGGCGAAGCGCCGCGCATAGTCCGCTTTGAGCTGCTCAGCTTTCGCCACGCAGCCGGTTTCGGCGGCCTCCATCGCCATCACGATGGTTATCGCGCACGCGGCCTGCTGCTGCGCGGCCAGGTTGTCGAGGGTGGCGCACAGCGTGGCAAGGGGTTCCTTGTAGTTGGGGATGATGACGACGTGGTGCACGTCGTCCCAGGGCAGGGCCGCGGGGCCGGCGCGCTCGGCGTAGTGGGCGCGCCAGTCGCGGCGCTCCCACTGGCGGATGAGGCGCAGGCCCATGAAGTTGGCGACGCCGGCGAAGAAGAAGCGCACCGCCGAGTAAAAGCCGAGCAGGGCGGCGAGGGCCAGAATAACCTGCGGGAAAGCGATCGCGCCGGCCACTGACAGCAGCAGGGCGATCCAGGCCAGGCAGCCGGGGATGCCGTCGAGCGCGCGTTCCGAGATGGGGGCCGGCAGCGTCCCGCCCCACACCGAGCGGCCTACGCCGATCTGCACGTTGTTGCGGCGACCACCGCTCGATTGATAGGGCACAGTGTTTTCCAGCAGCCGGCAGATAACGCGCTAAGGATAACACAAGCGCCTGCCGCCACCAAGACCGCGCCTGGTTCGGGGCGCGGCTCAGGCGCGCGTTTTTTCGGGCGCTGTCTTGCCGCCCTTCGTCCCTTTCAGGCCGCGCGCCGCCGCCAGCGTGATCAGGTCGGTCTGGTAGTCAAACGAGGTGCGGCGCTTTTCAGCGTGCGCTTCGCGCGCCAGCGTCACCAGCTTATGCACCAGGTCGGCCATGCTCATGCCGCTTTCCTGCCACAGGTAAAACGCCAGCGACCCCGGCATCGTGTTGATCTCGTTCAGCCAGATTTCGCCGCTGTCCGGTTTGACGAGGAAATCAATGCGCGCTGTGCCGCGCCCGTCAATGGCGCGGAAGGCGCGCAGGGCGTAGTCCTGCACCTGGGCAGTCAGGGCCTGGCTCAGCGGCGCGGGGATGATGCGCTCCGCGCTTTTCATACCTTCGCCGCCGCGCATGTACTTTTCGTCGTAGGTGAGGAATTCTTCCCACGAAACCGGCTGTTCCAGCACGGAGGGGCGCAGGTCCCTGTCGTCGCCCAGGACGGCACAGTTGATTTCTGCGCCGCCGGTGACAGCCGCTTCGACCAGCACGCGCCGGTCGAAGTGCGCGGCGATGTCGATTGACGCGCGCAGCAGAGCGAGGTCGGCGGCGCGCCCGATGCCGACGCTGGAGCCGGTGGTGGCGGGCTTGACGAACACGGGAAACGCCAGCGCGGCGGTGATGCGGGCCAGGACGGCGTCCGCGGCGGTCAGCCATTCAGCGCGGCTGAAGCTGATGCCGTCCACGACCGGGATGCCGTGCTGACGCAGCAGCGCCTTGGCGGTGATTTTGTCGTTGGCCGCCGCCGAGGCCAGGACGCCGCAGCCCACGTAGGGAATATCCGCCAGCTCCAGCAGGCCCTGCAGCGTGCCGTCCTCGCCGTGTGTGCCGTGCACCGCCGGGAAAACGACATCCAGGCGCAGCACGTCGCTGCGGCTCAGCCGCCCGGCGGTCGGGTTGAGGATCAGCCCGTGATGCTGCACAGCGGGCGAAAGCACCGCCGGGGTGACGCCCTTGTGGCTGACGACCTCGCTGTCGTAATTGCGCAGCTCAAGCAGCGGCGCCCCGGTGTACCAGCGGCCGTCGCGGCTGATGTAGATGGGGACAACCTCGTACAGCGCCGTGTCGAAGGCGCGCATGATCTGGCTGGCGGTGATGATCGAGACATCGTGCTCGACGCTGCGCCCGCCGAAAATGACGCCGACGGTGGTTTTTCGTGTCGCGCTCATCCCAGCAGCTCCTTGCGAACAGGGTAAGGGCGCACACTTCTGCGCGCCCTCTGGCAGCGGCCGCGCGCTGTTGTCCGGGCGTGCGGCCTGTGTCAAACTGGCGGACGCCCTAGGGGTGCGCCCGCACGAACGATTCGATTTCGGCGATGTCGGCGTCGCTGAGCGTGAACGTGCCGCCGGCGAAAGAGCTGTCAACCTGGCTGGCGCGGCGCGCGCCGACGATCGCGCCGGTGACGACGGGCCGGCGCAGCGTCCAGGCGACGGCGACCGCGCCGGCGGACCGGTTGTGGCGCTCGCCGATGCGGCCCAGCAGCGCCGCCAGCTCCATGTTGCGCGCCAGGCGCGGCATCTGGAACTCGCCGCTGGTCTTGCGCCAGTCGTCCTCCGGCATGGCGGCCACGCGCTCCGGGGTCATGGACCCGGTGAGCAGGCCCGACGCCATCGGCGAATAGGCGATCACGCCGATGTTGTTGTCCTTGCAGAAGGGCAGAGCTTCCTTCTCGATCTCCTGCTCCAGCAGCGAATAGGGCGGCTGAAGCGAGGTGATCGGCGCGATGCGCTGTACGAGGCGCATCTGCTCAACGTTGAAGTTCGACACGCCGATCCAGCGCACCTTGCCTTCCTGCTGAAGCTGCGCCATCGTTGCCCAGCCTTCCTCAAACTCCTCGACCGGGTCTGGCCAGTGAATCTGGTACAGGTCGATCACGTCCACCTGGAGGCGGCGCAGGCTGTCCTCCACCTCCTGACGGACGCTTGCGGCCTTCAGCGTGTAGTAGAGCGTGCGGTCCGGGTTCCAGCGGATTTCGCACTTGGTGAAGATGTACGGCTTGTCGGCGCGCCCCTTGAGCGCCCGCGCCACAATTTCCTCGGAACGGCCCAGCCCGTAGGCCGGCGCGGTGTCGATCCAGTTGACGCCGAAGTCCAGCGCGCGCTGAATCGCGCCGATGGAGTCCTGGTCGTCCTGCGGCCCCCAGC
>CAZDVL010000122.1:0-7169 GCA_964508745.1 uncultured Anaerolineaceae bacterium
CACGTCAAGGCCCTGCGCGCGGCAGAACGCCACCGCCTTCGGCGACACGTCCAGGCCGCTGCCGACGACGCCGCGCTGGGCGATCAGGTACGCCAGCAGCGCGCCGTCGCCCACGCCCAGGTCGAGCACGCGGCTGCCCGGCGCGACCAGCTCCGCGAAGGCCGCCGCCCGCCGCCGCCGCCACTCCGAAAGGTGGCCCAGCCCGGAGCGCGCCTTGCCGTCCCAGTAGACATCGTAATCCACCCGGCCCACGCGGGCGGTCTCCGGGTAGATCACCAGCCGCCGCAGCGTGCGCCAGCGGTTCGCCAGCCACAGGTAGACGGGGCGCAGCGGGCCGCCGCGCAGCCCCCGTTTGAGCGCCTCAGCCATGCGCCGCCTCCTCTCCCCGCGCCCGCCGGCGCAGCGCCGGCAGCGTCAGCGCCGCCGTCAGCGCCACCGACAGCGCGTACAGCCCGCTGACCATCCAGGCGCCGCCGACCGCGCCCCACGCCCCGATCAGCGCCGCGCCCAGCGGGATCATCAGCGCCAGCGCAACGACCTTGACCGCCAGCGCCGCGCCGGCCATCTCGAAGGCGCGGTACAGCGGCCCGAACACGCCGCCGACGGTCGTTGCGACGCCAAAGACCGCCAGCACAGGAAGCAGCGGAATCACGTCAAGCCACTCCTCTCCAAATAACGGGGCCACCACCCAGGCGATCAGCGCCGGGCCGGCCAGCGCCAGCGCCCCGTAGAACAGCACGCCGCCGCCCAGCAGCGCCAGCGTCAGCCGCGTGAAGCCGCGGTACAGCCGGGCGTAGTCGCCGCGGCCCACCGCCTGCGGCACGACGGCCTGCAGGTTGCTGAACACGGCGCTGGTGAACACGCTGGCCTGCTGAAAAAGGCGCAGCGCGAGCTGCAAAAAGCCCGCCGCCGCCAGCCCGCCGATCACGCCCGTGAGCTGAAGCGGAAGCTGCGTGAACAACTGCGCCGCGTTCTTGTCGAGCGCGTTGGCCAGCCCGAAGCGCCAGTAAGGCCGGTAGGACGCGCTGCGCGCCCGCGCCAGCACCGCCCGCAGCGGCGGGTAGGCCACCGCGCCCTGGCCGCGCAGCCGTTCGTACAGCCACAGCGCCAGCAGCGCCGTGATCAGCGAGTAGGCCAGCCGCGCCGCCACCAGCGCTTCCGGCTCTGGGCGCAGCAGCGCCGCCGCCACCAGGCAGGCCGTGAGCACAAGCTGGTTGGCCGTTTGCAGCGCGGCCAGCGCGCGCATCGAACGGCGGCTTTGCAGCGCGGTCATCACCAGCGCGTAGAAGGGGTCAATCAGCAGCGTGAGCGCCAGCGCCGCCGCCAGCGCGCCGATCTGCGCGCCGCCGCCGGCCTGTGCCGCCTGCGGGTAGATGGCCTGCGCCAGCGGCGGGCCAGCCAGCGCCAGCACGACCACGCTCAGCGCGCCCCACAGCAGCGACACGCGCACGAACACGCCCAGCAGGCGCAGCATCTCCGGCTCGTCGCGCGCGCCCACCGCCACCGCCAGCAGCGTGCTGACGGTCACGCCCAGCCCCGTCAGGTTGAGCGTGTCCCAGATGCCCAGAAACGACTGCGCCAGCGCCCAGGTGCCGTACTTTTCCGGCCCCAGCGCCAGCGGCACGACGATCCACGCCAGCAGCCCCAGCGCGGTCACGCCCAGGCCGCCAATTTGCAGCGCCAGCGTGTCCTGCACAAACTTGCGCCGCCAGAAAGCCCGCACGCGCTTAATCAAACCTCACCGCCCAGCCTGCCGCCGACTGACGACTCGTACAGCGCCAGCGTCTGCTGCGCGGCGCGCGCCCAGGTCTGCGCGCGGGCGCGCGCGCGGCCCGCCGCGCCCATCTGCGCCGCCCGCGCCGGGTCAGACAGCAGCGCGACGATCGCGCCCGGCAGCGCGTCCGTTACCTGCGCCGGCGGCAGCAGCAGGCCGGTCACGCCGTCCTCAACCGCGTCCGCCGCGCCGCCGTCAGTCGTGCCGATCACCGGCAGCCCGGCGGCCCCCGCCTCCAGATAGGCCAGCCCGAAGCCCTCGAAGCGCCCGCCTACATCCCGCGCGGGCAGCGCGAACACGTCCGCCGCGCCGTACCACGACAGCAGCTCGCGCTCCGGCACGTGCCCCGCCAGGCGCACGCTGTCGGCCAGCCCCAGCGCGGCGATCTCCGCGCGCACCTGCGCCGTATAACCCGGCTCAACGTCCAGCGCCCCGACGATGACGCCCTGCACGTCCGGGATCGTCCGGCGCACGGCGGCCAGCGCCCGCACCAGCTCCAGCGTGCCCTTGCGCGGCTTGACCGCGCCGACGGCCAGCACCGTCGGGCCGCGTTTGGGCGCGGCGGGCGGCAGGTGCGCGAAGCGGGCCGCGTCAATGCCGTTGGCGACGACCACCGCGCGCGCCCCCGGCAGCGCCGCGGCGGCGCTGCGCGCGGTGTAATGGCTGACGCAGAGCAGCGTGCCCCGGCGCAGCGCCCGCCGGTAGAGCGCGCCCGCCGGCCAGCGCCGCCGCGCCAGCAGGCCGGTGTAGCTGCCGTGCGCCGTCACGAACAGGGGGCGCCCGCCCGCGCTCCAGGCCGCCGCCAGGGCGAACGGCTCCACCGCCGCGTGGACGACCGCGCAGCCGCGCAGCGCCGCCCGCACGGCAGGGACGGCGCGCAGCTGTGCGGCGATCAGCCCGCGCTGCGCCGGGACCAGCGCCGGCAGCAGCCGCTGCAGGGCCACGCCGTCCACGTCCGGGCTGTTGCGCGCGGCGATCACCGTCACGTCCGCGCCGGCGGCGCGCAGCGCCAGCAGCAGGCTGAGGCTGTAATGCGCCCAGCCGTGCGCGTGGCTCAGGTCAGCGGCGAGCAGGCCCACGCGCATCGTCAGCCGCCCCGCCGAATCTGGTCGAGGATGGCGCGGGCGCGCGCGTCCCAGGTGTAATGCGCCAGGGCGCGCGCGCGGGCGTTCTCTGCCAGCCGCGCGCGCAGGCCGGCGTCCGCGCGCAGCCGGACGATGGCCGCCGCCAGCGCGCCGGCGTCGCCCGGCGGGACGAGCAGCGCCGTCTCGCCGTCCTGCACCACGTCAGCCCAGGCGGGCAGGTCGCTGGCGACGATGGGCCGCCCGGCGGCCATGTACTCGAACAGCTTGAGCGGCGACGCATAATAGGCGAAGTGCTGCGTCCAGGGCAGCGCCATCGCGCACACGTCGAAGGCGCGCAGGCACAGCGGCACGTGTTCCGGCGCGACCTGCCCGGCGTAGAGCAAGTCGGCCTCCGCCCGGCCGTGTTCCAGCCAGCGGCGGCGCAGCGCGGCGGCCATCTCGTCCGGGCCGCCCACCAGCGCCAGCGCCACGCCGCCAGTCCGCGCCAGCGCGTCAATCAGCGTGCCGATGCCCTTGTCGAGGCCCATCGTGTGCAGCCGCCCGACATAGCCGACGATGAAGGCGTCCGCCGGCCAGCCCAGCGCGCGGCGGGCGTCGCCCTGCGGCGGCAGGTTTTCAAAGCGGGCGCGGCGGAAGCCGTCGTGCGCCACCAGCGCGCGGGCCGCCGGCAGCCCGTCCGCGATCAGCGCCTGCGCCAGCGGCGGCGTGACAGGGAACACAGCCCCGGCGCGGCGCGCGGCGATGTTCTGCAGGCGCCGCCCGGCGCGCGTCTGTGACCGGCGGTGCGGCTCGTAGGCCAGCGCCCGCCGCCGCTTGACCAGGCTGAGCGCCAGCAGCGTGTACAGGTCGCGGGTGTAATAGACATCGGCGCGCGTGGCCAGCGCCGCCAGCAGCGCCGCCAGCGTGAACGTCAGCGTTTGCAGCGCGAAGGCCAGCTTCTCTGGCCGCGCGCGGCCGGCGGCCAGCGGCATGAGGTCAACGCACGCCAGGCGGCGCACCGCGAACAGGCGCTCGACGCCATAATGCGCCCAGGGGTCAGCGACGGCGCGCAGCTCCGGCGTGTTGGCGCGGCGCGGAATCCACAGCGTGACCTGCGCGCCGGCCTGCGCGAACGCCTCGCAGTTGTGCGTGATCTGGAGGCCGTGCGCCTTTTCGGTGGGCCAGCGCATGTTGGCCGCGTAGACAAGTCTCATGGTCAGGCGTTCACACCCCTCGCGGCAGGATGTCCTCCGCCAGCCGCTGAATCAATCGCGCCAGGCTGTGCTGCTCGACCACGATCCCCCGCAGCGCCAGCCCCAGCGCGCGCCGCTCGTCCGCCGGCGTCTGCATCAGCGCCGCCAGCCGGTCCGCCAGCGCCGCCGCGTCGCCCTCCGGGAACAGCAGCCGGTCGCCCCAGGGGGCCAGCGCGGCCTGCAGCGCCGCCGACGACGCGATCACCGGCAGGCCGCAGGCCATCGCCTCAAGCGCGGCCTTGTCCATGCTGCCGGTGGCGCTGGCCGAGACCATCGCGTCGGCGGCGTGGTAGGCGTCCACGACCTGCCCGTGCGCCACCGGCCCGACAAACTCGACCGCGTCGGGCAGGTCGGCGGCCTGGGCGCGCAGCTCGTCGGCGTAGGTCGCGTGCGGCTCCAGCGAGTCGCCCACCAGCCGCAGGCGGAAAGCCAGCCCGCGCGCGCGCAGCAGGCGCGTCGCCTGAATGAGCACGTCAATGCGCTTCACCGGCGACAGCCGCCCAACGCTGACGGCGGTGAACGGCGCGTCCGGCGGGCGCGGCGCGGCGGCCGGCGCGAACACGTCCGTGTTCACGCCCTGGCCGGTGACGATCAGCTTGCTGCTGGGCAGGCGGAAGCCCTCCGGCGACGACGTTACGATGCGGTCGGCGGCGCGCGCCGCCAGGCGCAGGTGCGGCGTCACCGCGCCGTGCGCGTACCACAGCGTCAGCGGCACGCCGCGCGCCTTCAGCAGCGGCGCGCCCAGCGCGGCGAACAGCGGCTGCATGTGGGCGAAGCAGGCCGTGTAGCGCGTCGCGCGCAGCAGGCGCGCCAGCGTGGCGTAGAACACCAGCAGGCGGCGCGGCTCGCTGTAACCTTTTTCGCGCCCGACAGAGAACACGCGCACATTGGGCGCAACGGCAAGGCGCCCGGCGTGCATCGTCAGCACGTCCACGCGCCCATAGTAGGCGGCCAGCGCGTTGACCCACTCGGTGGCAAAGCCGAGAATCGGGTCGTCGGCGTCGGTGCGCAGGTTGAACACCAGCAGATTGTCAGCGGATAAGTCAGTCATGGCAGGGAGTCTAGCAGCGGGCGGCGGCTTTGCCCAGGGCAGGCGGGCCGCCGCCCGCGCGCTTAATCGCCGCGGTTGGCGCGCCACCACTCATGAAATGACGGGTGCGCGAACGGCGGAAACTCGCGCGAGTTGGTCCAGCCGTCCAGCGGCGGCGGAAGCTGCGTGAAGGGCGCGTCGCCGGTGGCCGCGCTGAGCAGGCCGGCCGCGCGCTCGCCGGCCTCGAACAGCAGCGGGCTGCTGAAGCTGAGCGCGTAACCGCGCATGGCCGCCCGCCAGGCCGCGCTCTGCTGCGGCTGCAGGTCGCGGCGCAGCGCCAGCAGCATGCGCGGGATGTTGATGTCCACCGGGCAGGCCCATTTACAGGCGCCGCACAGGCTGCTGGCGAACGGCAGCGGCACGGCGTTTTCCTTGCCAGCCAGCAGCGGCGTCACCACCGAGCCGATCGGGCCGGGGTACACCCAGCCGTAGCTGTGCCCGCCGACGTTCTGGTACACCGGGCAGGTGTTGAGGCAGGCCCCGCAGCGGATGCAGGCCAGCGCCTCGGTATACTCGCCGCCGTACATGCCGCTGCGCCCGTTGTCTACCAAAATCAGGTAGAAATGGTCGGGGCCGTCGCCGGCGCCGTCGCTGGCCGGGCCGTTGAACAGGTTGACGTACACGGACAGGCGCTGGCCGGTGGCGCTGCGCGTGAGCAGCTGCAGCAGCGTGGCGAAGTCCTCCCAGGTGGGGACGATCTTCTCGATGCCGACCATGGCGATGTGCACCGGCGGCAGGCCGGTCGACAGCCGGCCGTTGCCCTCGTTCTCGACGACGACGACGGTGCCGGTTTCGGCGATCAGAAAATTGCCGCCAGACATGCCGAAATCGGCGTCGAGATAGCGCTGGCGCAGAAGCTGGCGCGCAAATCTGGTCATGTAGACCGGGTCCACCGGGTCAGGGATCGGCGGCATGCCCAGCTTCTCCACGAACAGGTCGCGCACCTGCTCGCGCGTCATGTGGATGATGGGCGCGATGATGTGGCTGGGGTGGCTTTCGTCAACCTGAACGATGAACTCGCCCAGGTCGGTTTCGAGCATCTCGATGCCGGCGGCGGCCAGCGCCGGCACCAGGCCGGTTTCCTCCGTAACCATGCTCTTGCTCTTGACGCCGCGCCGGAGGTGGTGGCGGCGGCAGATGTCGAGCACGTGCTGGTTGGCCTCGGCGGCGTCCTCGGCCCACAGCACCACGCCGCCGCGCGCCGTCAGGCGGCGCTCCATCTGCTCCAGCAGCGCCGGCAGGTCGTCCAGCGCGCGCAGCCTGGCCCCGCGCCCCTGCTGGCGCAGCGCGGCGGCGTCCGCCGTCTCGGCCATGGCGGCGACGCGGTCGGCGTCGGCCCGTTTCGCGCCCCGGTCGAGCGCAGTCTTAAGCTGAATGTCGTCCAGCGCGATCACGGCTGAGCGCAGGAACTGGTTGGCGTGAATGTCCACAACGGCCCTCCGGCTGGCACACCTCTGGGCAGAGATGTTACCGGGTCAGGGCGCGGCGCGCCAGCGGAACGCGGCCCGCGCCTGCCGGGCCGGCGTCACAGCGGCGGCTCCTCGCTGGCGAGCTGCTGGAGGTAGCGCGGGTTCGCCACCTGGAGCTGCTCCAGCGTGGTGGCGTAGAGGTGTTCGTAGAGCGCCTCGCGCAGAAAGTCGTCGTCATAGCGGCCGGCGCGGATGTCGTAGCACAGCTCCCGGTTGCGAATCGCCAGCGCGGCCAGGCCCTCGTGCCACTCGCCGGGCAGCGGCAGGTCCACGTCCTGCATGGCGTTGAGGCGGTTCCACTGGGCGCGCAGGTGGTCGGGCCAGAAGCGCTGCTCGCGCGCCACCACCTTCAGCACGTTGATGGCGACCAGCGTCTGGAAGTACAGCTTATGATCGCCCCTGAGGGCCGGGGCGACGAACTGTTCGAGGTGCTGCCAGGCGGCCTCCAGCAGTTCGTCGGCGTGCGGACGGTCGTACATGGCTCGCGCCCCTTCGTCTGTTCGCTGACCGCAGGGTATT
>CAZDVL010000123.1:0-5331 GCA_964508745.1 uncultured Anaerolineaceae bacterium
CAGCCGAGCGCATTTTCGCCGACATCGAGTTCTTCGCCAACTACGGCTTCAACAAGAGTCATGCCGCCGACTACGCCGTCATCACGATGCAGACGGCCTACCTCAAGGCGCACTACCCCGAAGAATACATGGCGGCGCTGCTCACGGTGCAGCGCGGCGACACCGCCAAGATCGCCGTGTTCCTGGAGGAATGCCGCCGGCTGGAGATTCCGATTCTGCCGCCGGACGTGAACCACAGCCAGCTTGACTTCGACATCCAGCCGGTGGCGGACGGGCGGCGCGGCATCCGCTTCGGGCTGGCGGCGATCAAGAATGCGGGCGTGGGGCCGCTGCAAACGCTGATCGCCGCGCGCGGCGAGGGCGGGCCGTTCGCCAGCCTGGAGGAGCTGTGCCGCCGGGTGGACCTGCGGACGGTGGGCAAACGGGCGCTGGAAAGCCTGGTGCGCGTGGGCGCGTTCGACAGCTTCGGCAAGCGGCAGGCGCTGCTGCTGTCGCTGGACCGGCTGCTGGGCTACAGCGCCAGCTACCACAAGGACCGCGAAGTGGGGCAGATGAACATGTTCGGCGGCGGCGCGGCGGCGATCGAGGACGCGCTGCACATCCCCGACGCGCCGGATGTCACCCGCCGCGAGATGCTCAACTGGGAAAAGGAGCTGCTGGGCCTGTACGTCACGGGCCGCCCGGCGGACCGCCACCGCGAGGCGCTGCGGGCCGCGCACACCGCCGACATCCGCCAGCTTAAAGAGGCGGAGTTCATGAACGACCGGCCGGTGGTGGTGGCCGGCGAGGTCGTCAGCGTGCGCCGCCTTTACACGCGCAGCAGCGAGGCGATGGGCGTGATCTACCTGGAGGACTGGCACGAGACGGCGGGCACGGTGGACGTGGTCATGTTCCCGCGCACCTGGGCGAAATATCAGGAACTGGCCGTCGAGGGCGAGATCGTCAAGGTGACCGGCAAATGGGACACGTCGCGCGGGGACCCGCAGGTGATCGCCGACAGCCTGACGCAGAAGTTCGAAACCGTGACCGGCACCGGCTTCGCGCCGCCGCCGCCAGAGGCGCCGGCGTGGCTGACGGCGGAGCCGCCGCTGTGGCCGGACGAGGACGAAGGCCCGCCGCCGCTGCCCGACGATTATTTTGACGAGGAAACGGGCGAGCTGCCCCAGCCGCAGCCAGAGCCAGAACCCGCGCCGGCGGCGTCTATCGCGCCGGCCACGCAGGGCGCGGCGGCGACGCCGCAGCCGGCGGTGGAGCCGCAGCTTGTCGCGCTGGCGGCGGACGCGCTGCCCCAGGGCGACCCGGCGCAGGCGCGCCACTGGGTGTACGCCTACCTGCGCCGCAGCGGCGACGACGACCGCGACCGCCGCCGCCTGCGCCGGCTGTTCAACATCTTCACCAGCTTTACGGGCGACGACCGCTTCAGCATCGTGGTTGAGACGCAGGGCGGGTGGGCGAAGATCGAGTTCCCTAACCACACGACCGACTGCTGCGACGAGCTGCGCCGCGAGCTGCTGACGGCGGTCGCCGGGGACGACGACATCCAGGTGTTCGACCGGCCCGATTAATCTGCGCGGCCGGGGCGGTAGCGGCGGCGCGGGTTGGCGGCGCGCGGCGGGCCGTCGAACGGGCGGACGTAGAGTTCGCCCAGCGACTGCTGCAACCACGACTGGTAGACTTCGTTGCTGATGTCGAAGATAAAGCTGAAGATTTTGCCCGTCCCCGCGGAAACGGCGACCAGCTCGTTCAGCCCCTGGTAGGCGCGGTTGATCTGCGCCACCACGCGCAGCGGCGCGCCCGTTTCCGGGCAGCGCTGCAGGGCGGCGTATTCGTACTGGCAGTCAATGTCCTCGGCAATGATATAGCCGTCGGTAGTGTACGCGAACAGATCAAGCGTGCGGTGGGGGTTGCGTCCGGGTCCCATCGGCCTGGCTCCCGCGCGGTTTAGCCGGGCGGCGGGGCGCTGATAGCCGCTACCTGGGCGCGCAGCAGCGCCACCAGCGCGGTGGTGGGCACGCGCACCTGCGTGCCGCGCTGCCCGGCGCTGATGAAGATATGTTCCAGCGCCGCCGCCGGTTGATCCAGGCAGACAGCCCAGTTTTTTTGCAGCAGCGCCAGCGGGCTGATGCCGCCGACCTTCAGCCCGGTCAGGCGTTCGGCGTCCTTATGGGCGGCCATGCTCACTTTTTTGACGCCCAGCGCCGCCGCCAGCCGCTTCAGGTCCAGGCTGCGGTCGGAGGCGATCAGCGCCAGCGCTGGCCGGCCGCCCCCCGCTGGCTCGACAACCAGCGTCTTATAGACCAGCGCCGGCGGCACGCCCAGCACGGCGGCCACTTCGTCGGCGCTGTGGAAGGTGTCGGTGTCGGCGTAGGTGACGGCCTCGTAAGGGATGCCGTGCTGTTCCAGTAGGCGCATTGTGTTCAGCTTGGCGGCCATGCGCGGGTCCTCCGTTGTCAGCCCGCAGCCGGCCCCGCCCCGCTGCCGCGTGATGCGGGGGCGAGGCCGCTGCGCGCAATTCGCGCTACAGCCGGCGCTGGAAGTAATCCAGCACGGTGCGCGCCATGCGCGTCTTCTGCGCGATGTCGGTCGAGCCGTGCCCTTCTTCGGCCAGCTCCACGTACTCGAAATCGCGGCCTTCCTGTTTGCCCAGCTCCAGCAGGCGGTCGCGGAAGATGCGCGACTGTTCGATGGGGCAGCGCGGGTCGTTGATGCCGTGCACCATCAGCAGGTGCGCGCTGAGCTGGTGGGCGAAGTTGATCGCGCTGCGGTCAACCCACAGGTCGGCGTTTTCAACCGGGTCGCCCATGAGCTGGCGGAAGTAATGCTTGAAGTGCTCCATGCTGGACTCGTACAGCTTGTGCAGGTCGCTGATGCCCACCCAGGCCATGCCCGCCTTCCACAGGTGCGGCTTCTTGGTCACGGCCATGAACGTCATGTAGCCGCCGTAGCTGCCGCCCCACACGCCGACGCGCTGCGGGTCCACTTCGGGCAGGTTTTTGAGGTAGAGCGCCGCGCCTTCGATGTCGTCCAGGTCCTTGCCGCCCCAGTCCAGGCGCGCCATGTCGCGGAACTCCACGCCGTAGCCGGTGCTGCCGCGCGGGTTGGGCTGGATGACGATGTAGCCGTTGTCGGCCAGGAACTGGGCGTAGGGGTCGAAGCCGCGGAAGAACTGGGCGGTGGGGCCGCCGTGAATTTCGACCATCGCCGGGTACTTGCGGCCCGGCTCAAGGTGGCGCGGGCGGTAGAGGTTGGCGTGGATCGTCAGGCCGTCGGCGGACTGGTACGACACGTACTCCAGCGGCGTGAACCAGGCCGGGTCAATGCTGCCGTAGGCGGCGGGCAGCAGCACGCCGCTGGCGCCGTCGCTCAGGCGGTAGTCGCGCAGCTCGGCGCGCGACACGTCGGTCATGAGGCTGACCATGAAGCGGTCATTGTCCAGCCAGTCGGCGCTGTAGCTCATGCCCGGCGGCAGCTCGACCGGCTCCTGGCTGCCGCTGGCGACGTTGTACACCAGCGTGTTGATGGCGGCGTCCTCGTTGTTGGCCGCCAGCAGGCGCTGGCTGTCGGGCGAGAATCTGCCGGCGGCGATAGTCTTGTCTGCCGGCGACAGCCAGCGCACCTCGCCGCTGGCGGTGTCGTACAGGCCGGCGCGCTCGCCGCCGAAAAAGTCGGTCGTGATGGCGATGTAGCGCCCGTCGGCGCTCCAGTCGCTGAGCGACTCTTTGGAGCCGTCCTTCAGGCTGAGGACGCGGCGCTGGCCGCTGCCGTCGGCGTTCATGATGTAGGCGTCAACGTTCAGCAGGTTGCTGCTTTCGCTGGTGTTGAAGGCGATCTGCGCCCCGTCGGGACTCCAGCAGGCGTAGAACACCGGGTTGGCATAGCTGGTCAGGCGCGTGTACTGGCGCGTGGCCAGGTCGAAGGCGTACAGGTTGAGCTGGTCCACCAGGTCGGTGAGCACCAGCAGCGTGCGGTTGTCCGGGCTGACCTCGACCGGGTACTCCTGGGCGTCGGGGTTGTCGGTAAGCTGTTCGACCTCGCCGGTGGCGACATCAATCCACCACAGGTTGTGCTGCTCGTCGCCGTTGTTGTCTTTGGCGAAGATGATTTTGCGGTCGTCGCGCGTCCAGCAGAAGCCGGCGCGCAGCGCGCGCGGCACCTCGCCGTGGCTGACCTGGCGCGGTTCTGCGCCCGGTTCTGCCGCCATCACGTACAGTTCCATGCGCCCGCTGCGATCCCAGAAGAAGGCGATCTGCGAGCGGTCATGGGACACCGTGGGGAAGTAGAAACTGGGCAGGCTGACGAGTTCTTCCAGCGGGATGCGGCTGCTGACGTTGGAGGCGTTGGCCATCTCTCATGCTCCTGTTGATGAACGTAAATGCACAATAGGTAATACGGACAGCGCGCGGTTAAGGTTCAGCGGTACTGGCGCAGCGCGATGCGGCCCATGATACCCGGCGCGAGGACATTGGCCCACACGATCAGCCGGTCGAGAGGGCGCACGACGGCCGTGCCGCCGGGGCGCTGCGCCGCGCGCACGATGGCCGCCGCCACGCGGTCGGCGGGCATGGTGGGCACGCCCTGGCCGGGGCGCTGGCCGCCGCCCAGGCGGCGCGCGTCGAACTCGGTGGCGGTGCGCCCGGCGAGGATGTCGGTCACGTGGATGTTGTCGGGGGCCAGCTCCAGCCGCAGCGCGCGCGCCAGGCTGCTGGCGAAGGCTTTGCTGGCGGCGTAGGTGGCGGCGTAGGGCGAGACCAGGTTGAACGTCACCGACGACACGACAATGATGTGCCCGCCGCCGCCCGCGCGCAGGGCCGGGACGGCGGCGCGCACGCTGTGCAGCACGCCGTCAATGTTGGTGCGCAGCACCGTTTGCAGGTCGTCCCAGGCGGCGTCGGCCAGCGCGCCGCGCTGACCCACGCCGGCGTTGGCGACCAGAATGTCGAGGCGGCCAAAGCGCTCGACCGTCTGCGCGACCGCCGCGCGCACAGCGTCGGCGTCGGTCACGTCGGCGGTAAGGGGCAGGAACGCGCCGTGCGGCGCGGGCAGCGCGGCGATGTCGTCCGCCAGCGCCGCCAGCCGGTCAGCGCGGCGGGCCAGCCCGGCCACCTGAACGCCCCGGCGGGCGAACGCCAGCGCGGTCGCCCGGCCAATGCCGCTGGACGCGCCGGTGATGAGCGCGGCGCGCGCTTCAGCGTTCATCCGGCAGGGCGGGCGGGGCGGGCGGCGCGGCGGGCCGGTCGGCGCTGATCGCTGGCGGCCGCCTGTCGGACTGCGGGCGTTTGAACACGCAGAAGTAAGCGCGGCTCCAGCGCGGCGCGCCGCTGCCGGGGAACA
>CAZDVL010000123.1:5431-7160 GCA_964508745.1 uncultured Anaerolineaceae bacterium
TTGAACACGCAGAAGTAAGCGCGGCTCCAGCGCGGCGCGCCGCTGCCGGGGAACAGGATGTCGCCTTTGCCGCCCACGCGGGCCACCGGCTCCATATGAACCAGCTCCCAGCCTTCCTGGCCGAATTTGTCCAGCGCCAGCATCAGGCTTTCGGGGGCGAAGCGGGGCATGCGCCGGCGGCCCGGAAAGCGCGCCTTGAGGAACGAGCGCGCCTCAGGTTTGGCGGCGTTGGCTTCGACAACGGTGGTGAAGTATTCCCAGCGAACAGTCATGATAGGCGGGCCTTCTGTGAAAGATAGTTAATGGCACACAGATGCAGTTCGGCCGGCGCTGTGTTCAGGTGGTTTCCGCCTGCGCTGCCCCTGAACGGCTTAAGGCGGCGCACAGCCAGCTAGACAAACGCCGGTTCCTCGTAAACGCCGAACACCTGGCGCATCACGTCGGCCATTTCGCCCAGCGTGGCGTCGGCTTTGGCGGCGGCGATCAGGTAGGGCATGACGTTCTCGCCGCCCGCGCACGCCCGGCGCAGCGCGTCCAGCGCCTGCGTGACGCTGCCGGCGTCGCGCTCAGCGCGCAGGCGGGCCAGCCGCGCGGCCTGGCGTGCGTGGCCCTGCGGGTCCATCTTCAGGATGGGGATGCGCACCGGCTCGTCGCTGATGTAACCGTTCACGCCGACGATCACGCGCTCGCCGCTGTCAATTTCGAGCTGGTAGCGGTAGCTGGCGTCGCTGATCTCCTGCTGGAAGAAGCCGGTTTCGATGGCGGGCAGCACGCCGCCCAGGTCGTCAATGCGGTGGAAATACTCGTAGACGGCGGCTTCGGTCTGGTTGGTGAGCGCCTCGACGAAGTAGCTGCCGCCCAGCGGGTCAAGCGTGTTGGCGACGCCGCTTTCCTCGGCGATGATCTGCTGGGTGCGCAGCGCGATCGTCACCGCCTGTTCGCTGGGCAGGGCGAGCGCTTCGTCGAGGCTGTTGGTGTGCAGCGACTGTGTGCCGCCCATCACCGCCGCCAGGGCCTGAATCGCCACGCGCACGGCGTTGATCTCCGGCTGCTGCGCGGTCAGGCTGACGCCGGCGGTCTGCGTGTGGAAGCGCATCAGCCAGGCGCGCGGGTTTTTGGCGCCGAACGTGTCGCGCATTTCGCGCGCCCAGATGCGCCGCGCCGCGCGCAGCTTGGCGACCTCCTCGAAAAAGTCGTTGTGCACGTTGAAGAAGAAGCTCAGGCGCGGGGCGAAGTCGTCAACGTCCAGGCCGCGCCGCTGCGCCCAGCGGACGTACTCCAGGCCGTCGGCCAGCGTGAAGGCCAGCTCCTGGACGGCGGTGCTGCCCGCCTCGCGGATGTGGTAGCCGCTGATGCTGACGGTGTTCCATTCGGGCAGGTGCTGCGCGCCAAACTCGATCGTGTCCACCACCAGCCGCATTGACGGCTCTGGCGGGAAGATGTACTCCTTCTGGGCGATATACTCCTTGAGGATGTCGTTCTGGAGCGTGCCGCGCAGCCGGTGCATGGGCACGCCCTGCTTTTCGGCGGCGGCGATGTAAAAGGCCCAGATAATCGCCGCCGGGCTGTTGATGGTCATGCTGGTGCTGACCTCGCCCAGCGGGATGCCGTCGAAGAGCAGCTCCATGTCGCGCAGCGAGCTGATCGCCACGCCGCACTTGCCGAACTCGCCCAGCGCCTGCGGCGCGTCGGTGTCGTAGCCCATCAGCGTGGGCAGGTCGAAGGCGAC
>CAZDVL010000124.1:0-7152 GCA_964508745.1 uncultured Anaerolineaceae bacterium
GCCAGAGGCGACGACCGGATTCGAACCGGTGAATCAGGCTTTTGCAGAGCCTTGCCTTACCACTTGGCTACGTCGCCAGTGTTTGCCATTATAAACGCTCCACCGGGCGGTGACAAGGCCGCCCTGCGCTGAAAACACAGGGCCGGGCGAACGTGCCCGGCCCTGTTCGGCTGCGTCCGCAGCAGTTTAAAGCTTATTCCGCCAGGTGCGCGGCCACGCACACTTCGGTCGCGGTCTGCTCGCCATCGGCAACCGCGGCGTTGGACTCGTCCAGCAGCGCCTGGAACTCAGCCGCCATCGCCTCGAAGTCCACCGCCTCTGCCAGCAGGTCGCCGCCGACCGGGTCAATGCCGGTCACCAGCCACTCGTTCTTCAGGCCGATCAGCAGCTCGCACACCTTCTGCGTCACTTCTTCCGGCACGTCCGCGTCGTGCGGCGGGGCGAAGTCAATGCCGTCGTTGGCCGCGTCCAGCACACGGTTGCCGCCGCCGCCGAACGCCTCAGGGTCGCCGTTCACCAGCGCCTCAAGCGACAGGTAGACGCCCTGGTCCACGCGCTTCATCGCGCTGGTGATCAGGAACTCCACGCCGGGGGTGGTGCCGCCGCCGAAGGTGGAGAAGAATTCGTCCTGGTCCACGCCGATAGCGAACACGCCTTCTTCAGCCGCGCGCTTGATGCCGCCGGAGCCGGTCTGGCCGCCCGCGCCGAAGATCACGTCACGGGGCGGCGTCTCGCTGATGAACTGGTCGGCGGTTTCGGCGCCGCGCGCGGAGTCAATAAAGCTGTCGATGTACACGCCGGCCACGTCAATGTCAGGGTTGATGAAGCGCGCGCCCTGCTCGTAGCCGTTGCGGAACTTCTTCACCGCCGGCACGTCAATGCCGTACACGCCGGCGATCTTGCCGGTTTCGCTCATCAGCGCGGCCATCGCGCCCACCAGGAAGCCGGGCTGGTCCTCGCGGAACACCACGCCCACCAGGTTGTCGGTCGCGCCGGTCTGGTCCTGGTCAATGCCGATGAAATAGACGCCGGGGTTGGCTTCAGCGGCGGCCTTGGTGGCGTCGCCCAGCAGGAAGCCGACGGTGATGATGGCGTCGAACTCGCGGTCAATGCAGGTCTGGATGTTGGTGTTGTAGTCGGTCTGCGCCAGCGTCTCGATGTACGTGGACTCCAGGCCGAAATCCTCAATC
Organism: uncultured Anaerolineaceae bacterium; assembly: GCA_964508745.1. Classification (GTDB taxonomy): domain Bacteria; phylum Chloroflexota; class Anaerolineae; order Aggregatilineales; family Phototrophicaceae; genus DAOTWC01. The sequence goes on from CAZDVL010000124.1 coordinate 1,191, forward strand.
GCGCGCTCCATACCCTCGAACGCGAACTGGTTGAACGTGCCGTCGTTGACTTTGCCGACATCGGTAATCAGGCAGACGGAGTCAATAAGCGCGTCCTGGGCTGTCAGGGCGGGGGCTACACCCAGCGCCAGTACCGCCAGAACCAGTAGCAGTGCTGTAGTACGTTTCATATGTTTCGACGCTCCTGTTCACTCAAACTGTTTTCGCAATATCACCAGATGGTGCGTGCTTCTGATAGTAACGCATTTAGCGGTTTCACGAAAGGTGACAGATGCAAGAGGGGGGCGCGGCGCGCCCCCCCCACAGACGCTCTCAACGGCGCGCGGGTCAGCGCTCGGCCGGCGGCGTCCACACCAGGCCCAGCGGGCCGGTGTAGTCGCTGTCCGGGCGGATCAGCCGGTTGTTTTCCATCTGCTCGAAGATGTGCGCCGACCAGCCGGCGATGCGGCTCATGACAAACAGCGGCGTGAACATGTCAATGTCCAGGTCAATCGTGTAGAGCACGATGGCGCTGTAGTAGTCCACGTTGGGGTACAGCTTGCGCTCGATAAAGTACGCATCCTTCAACGCGGTGGCGGCCAGGTCGTGGGCGATGTCGAACCAGCGCGTGTTGCCCGCCGCCGTCGCCAGCGCGCGCGCGTGCTGTTCCAGGACGCTGGCGCGCGGGTCCAGCGTTTTGTAGATGCGGTGGCCGATGCCCATCACGCGCCGCGTGCCGTTCCTGATGTTGGCGTCGAACCAGCTTTCCACGTTGGCCGGCTCGCCAATTTCGACGAACATCTTCATGGCCTCGGCGTTGGCGCCGCCGTGCGACGGGCCTTTCAGCGCGCCGATGCCGCCGACGACCGCGCTGTGAAAGTCGGAGTTGGTGGCGGTGATGACGCGGCAGGTGAACGTGCTGGCGTTCATGCCGTGTTCGGCCAGCAGCACCAGGTAGACGTTGATCGCGTCGCTGGTGGTCTTGTCCGGCTCTTTGCCGTCCAGCATATAGACGAAGTTCTGCGCCAGCGTCAGGTCAGCGCGCGGGGCAATCGGCTCGTTGCCTTTGCGGATGCGATCCCAGGCGGCGCACAGCGTCGTGATCTGCCCGGTCACGCGCACGGCCTTGCGCCGGCTGGCCTCCAGCGTGTTGGTCTTGCCGTCGGGGTCGTAGAAGGCCAGCGCCGCCACCGCCGACTCCAGCACCGCCATCGGGTCGGCGTCCTTGGGGAACGCCTTCAGCATGTCAATCATGCCCGCAGGCAGCGCCGCGCCGGCGGCCAGGTCGCGGCGCAGGGCCTCCAGCTCGTCCGCTTTGGGCAGGCGGCCGTTCCACAGCAGAAAGACCACATCTTCAAACAGCGCGTGGGCGGCCAGGTCCTCGATCTTGTAGCCGCCGTAGACCAGCACCCCGTTCTGCCCGTCCACCAGGCTGGTTTTGGACTCGGCGACGACAATGCCTGCCAGGCCCTTTGTTGCTTGCTCGGACATCGTAAAGCTCTCCTTAAATGCATCAGCAGCGTTCAGAACCGAATTTGACGCCCGCGCAGGGCGGCAAAGCGCGTAAAGCTGGTTGGGCTGTCGGGGCGACGTGGCAGCGGGCAGCGCGCGCCCGCTCTTATCCCCCCACACATTATAGATGGGGGCGTGCGGCCCGAACCTTACCGCCACAGGCGCAAACTATAACACCCCGCGCCTGCATATCGCAATGCGGCGTTCCGGCCCGCCGCTGCGTCACATTAAAAAAATATCGTCTTTTCTCATTTTTCGGACGTGCGCTTGCAATCCAGGCCGGGACATGCTACTGTTTGGCGCATGAACGCTTACGCTGACCTCATCCTGTCGCTGAACGCAGCCCCCGCCGGCATGTGCCGCATGTGCATGTGCAGCTTTTGGCGTTCACCCGGACGGGCTGAGGCGGCGAGACACTGACACTCGCGCCACCATGCAGGCATACGGCCAGCCCTCCGGGGGCTGGCTTTTTTGTTGTGTGAAGGGAAACCGGCTGATGCAGATCATTCTGGCGGGCGCGCTGCAAAAGCGCATCTTCGAGCAGTTGGAACACGCCTACCCCAACGAAGGCGGCGGCTTTCTGGTGGGCACGGTGGACGGCGACACGCGCCGCGTCACCGACGCGATTCACGTCGCCAACGTGTTCGCCAGCGAGGAACAGCACCACCGCTACGCCATGACGCCGCTGGACTGGGCGCGCCTGGAGGACGAGGCCGACCGGCGCGGGCTGGCGCTGGTGGGCTACTATCACAGCCACCCCGATTCGCCGGCCGTGCCCTCGGTTTACGACCGCGACCACGCGCTGCCCAACTTTGCCTATCTGATTACCTCCGTGCAGGCCGGCGCCGCGGTTGAGATGCGCGCCTGGCATCTGCATCCTGACCACACCCGCTTTGAAGCCGCGGCACTGACTGTCGCCTGACCAAGAAAGGACCTGCCGCACCACACACGCCGCCTGAACAGCCCGATTTTGTAGATCGCAGCACGCAGATTTCGAGGAGAGATACGACAATGGCAAACGCAAACGGACGCGAACTCGGTTTCCAGACAAGGGCGCTCCACGCCGGCTACCAGCCGGACCCGACCACCGGCTCGCGCGCTGTCCCCATCTACCAGACGACTTCGTTCCAGTTCCGCGACAGCGACCACGCGGCGGCGCTCTTTTCGCTGCAGGAGTTCGGCAACATCTACACGCGCATCATGAACCCGACCAACGACGTGTTCGAGCAGCGGCTGGCGGCGCTCGAAGGCGGCGTGGGCGCGCTTGTCACGTCGTCGGGGCAGTTCGCGCAGTTCCTCGCCATCACCACGCTGGCCAACAGCGGCGACGAGATCATCTCCACGTCCGCGCTCTACGGCGGCACGTACACGCAGTTCGCGCAGAGCTTCAAGCGCCTGGGCATCAAGGTACACTTTGTCACCGGCACCGAGCCGGCGGACTTCGAGAAGCACATCAACGCGAAAACGCGCGCCATCTACCTGGAGGCCATCGGCAACCCCAAGCTCGAAATCCCGGACTTCGTCGGCATCACGGCGCTGGCGCACGCGCACGGCATCCCCGTCATCGCCGACACCACCTTCGCCACGCCCTACCTTTTTCGCGCCTTCGACCACGGCGTGGACATCGTCGTGTGTTCCACGACCAAGTGGATCGGCGGGCACGGCCTGAGCATCGGCGGCGTGGTGGTGGACAGCGGCAAATTTGACTGGAAGGCGGCCAACCGCCACCCGAACCTGATCGCGCCGGAGCCGTCGTACCACAACATGGTGTTCGCCGACGCCGTCGGCGCGCTGGCGTTCATCATCCGCGCGCGCGTGGTCGGCCTGCGCGACATCGGCGGCAGCCAGGCGCCGTTCAACACCTTCCTGAACCTGATCGGCCTGGAGACGCTCTCGCTGCGGATGGAGCGCCATGTCGAGAACACGCTGGCGGTGGCGCGCTACCTGCGCGAGCACCCGGCGGTGAGCTGGGTCAACTACCCCGGCCTGCCCGAACACCCCAGCTACGCGCGCGCGCAGCAGTACATGCCCAGGGGCGCGGGCGCGGTGATCGGCTTCGGCATCAAGGGCGGCAAGGCCGCCGGGCGCGCCTTCATTGACAACCTGAAGGTGTTCTCGCACCTGGCCAACGTGGGCGACACGCGCTCGCTGGCCATCCACCCGGCCAGCACCACCCACCAGCAGCTCAGCGACGAGGAGCAGGCGCTGGCCGGCGTGAGCGAGGATTACGTCCGGCTGGCGGTGGGCATCGAGGACATTGACGACATCCTGTGGGACCTGGACCAGGCGCTGACGGTGGCGCAGGGCAAGGTCGTGCAGGCGGTGTAAGCCAGCTTCACATCCCGGCGGCCGCGGGGGTTTGCCGCGGCCAATCCCTGCGACCGCCGGGGGGTCTTGAGGTAAGATTGAGCCGCTGACGACAGGCTGTATGACAGGAGCAGCGTAAAATGTCCGACTCCGGCAATCTCCGCCATCTGCTGCCCGGCCGCGTCGTGCGCATGCGCGACCCGCGCTCGGTCGGCGTGGTGGATCGCTGTCAGGCGCGCTTCGACGACACGCTGCACCTGCGCTCTGGCGGCAGGCTGGACGGCTTCACGCTGGCCTACGAAACCTACGGCAGGCTCAACGCCGACCGCTCCAACGTCATCATGCTCTGTCACGCGCTCTCCGGCGACTCGCACGTCGCCGGCTACTACACCGACGACCCGGAGGAGAAGCCCGGCTGGTGGGACGACGCAGTCGGCCCCGGCAAGATGTTCGACACCGACCGCTATTACGTGATCTGCTCCAACGTGATCGGCGGCTGCCGGGGCAGCACCGGGCCGTCGTCCATCGGCCCGGACGGGCGGCCCTTCGGCCTGCGCTTCCCGGTGGTGACGGTCAAGGACATGGTGCTGGCGCAGCGCCACCTGCTCGACCGGCTGGGCATCGCGCGCGTGTTCGCCATCGCCGGCGGCAGCATGGGCGGGATGCAGGCGCTGCAGTGGGCGGTGGACTACCCGGAGCGCGTGGAGAACGTGCTGTTCATCGCCAGCACGCCGCGCTCGTCGGCGCAGAACATCGCCTTCAACGAGATCGGGCGGCAGGCCATCTACGCCGACCCGCACTGGCGGCGCGGCGCGTACTACCACAGCCCCCGGCCCGACAGCGGGCTGGCGGTGGCGCGCATGATCGGCCACATCACCTACATGAGCGAACAGTCGCTGGAGCAGAAGTTTGGCCGCCGCCTGCAGGATCGCACCGAGCTGGCCTACAGCTTCGACACCGACTTCGCCGTCGAAAGCTACCTGCACTACCAGGGATTCAAGTTCACCGAGCGCTTCGACGCCAACAGCTACCTGTACATCACGAAGGCGCTCGACTACTTCGACATCCGCGACGGTTATGATTCCATCGAGGCCGCGCTGAGCTGCGCGCGGGCGGCCTTCCTGGTGGTCAGCTTCAGCAGCGACTGGCTCTACACCGCCGCCCAGGCGCGCGAGCTGGTGGCCCCGCTGGCGGCGCTGGGCAGCCCGGTTGAGTACCACCATATCGAGGCGTCCTTCGGCCACGACTCGTTCCTGGTCGAGGTGGACACGATGGCCGCGCTGGTGGGCGGCTTTCTGGACCGGCGCTGGCAGGCGCGCGGCCAGCCATAACCAACCTGTCACCGACAACTGACGAAAGGCACTGATGCACATGGCGAACATTCGCATCCCGACGCCGCTGCGGGCCTACACCGGCAACCAGGCGCAGGTCGAAGTGGCCGGCGCGACGGTCGGCGCGGCGCTGGCGGACCTGACCGCCCGCTACAGCGAGCTGCGCCCGCACCTGTACGACGGCGACACGCTGCGCAGCTTCGTCAACATCTACCTGGGCGACGAGGACATCCGCGCCCTGGACGGGCTGGACACCGAGATCGAGGCGGGCGACAGCCTGCGCATCATCCCCAGCATCGCCGGGGGGCGCTGACGCCCCGGCCAGACCGGAATACGCAGCAGACGCACACTGAGAGGCAGAAAAAAGACATGCCGCAGCCCCTGGTAAACACCGCCGCCGCGCTCTCGAACGACGAGATCGCGCGTTACAGCCGCCACCTGATCATGCCGGAAGTCGGGCTGGAGGGCCAGCGCCGCCTGAAGGCCAGCAGCGTCCTGCTGATCGGCACGGGCGGCCTGGGCAGCCCGCTGGCGCTGTACCTGGCCGCCGCCGGCGTGGGCCGCATCGGCCTGGTGGATTACGACGTTGTCGACACCAGCAACCTCCAGCGCCAGGTCATTCACGGCCAGAGCACCGTCGGCGCGCTGAAAGTGGACAGCGCCCGCCAGCGCCTGCTCGACCTCAACCCGCACGTGCAGGTCGAGACGCACAACGTGCCGCTGACCAGCGACAACGCGCTGGCGCTGTTCGCGCCCTACGATGTCATCATTGACGGCACCGACAACTTCCCCACGCGCTACCTGGTCAACGACGCCTGCGTGAAGCTGGGCAA
>CAZDVL010000125.1:0-7125 GCA_964508745.1 uncultured Anaerolineaceae bacterium
TCACCGCGTACTGCCCCGGCTGAAGCTGGTCGCCGTTCATCGCGATGCACATCGAGCAGCCCGCCTCGCGCCACTCCGCGCCGGCGGCCCTGAACACCTCGTCCAGCCCCTCGGCCTCGGCCTGCGCCTTGACACGCTGCGACCCCGGCACAACCATCATGCGCACGCCCTCGGCCACCCGCCGCCCGCGCAGCAGGTTCGCCGCCTCGCGCAGGTCGGAAATGCGCGAGTTGGTGCAGCTTCCAACAAACACCACGTCCACCGTCTTGCCGATCAGGCTCTGGCCCGCCTGCAGGTCCATATAGCGCAGCGCCTTGTCGAGCGCGGCGCGCTGTGTCACGTCCCTGAGCGCGTCGGGGTCGGGCACACGCCCGGTGATCGGCATGCCCATGCCAGGGTTCGTCCCGTAGGTAATCATCGGCACCAGCTCGTCTGCGCTGAGCCGCACCTCATTGTCGAACACCGCGCCCTCGTCGCTGGGCAGCGTGCGCCAGTCCGCGACCGCCCGGTCCCAGGCCGCGCCCTGCGGGGCCAGCGGGCGTCCGGCGATGTAGTCGAACGTGGTGTCATCCGGCGCGACCATGCCGGCGCGCGCGCCACCTTCGATGGACATGTTGCACACGGTCATCCGGCCTTCCATGCTCAGGCCGCGAATGGCCGCGCCCATATACTCGAACACATAGCCCGTGCCGCCGCCGACGCCGATCTTCGCGATCACGGCCAGGATGATGTCCTTGGCGGTCACGCCGGGCTGCAAACGCCCATCAACCCGCACCGCCATCGTTTTTGGCCGGCTTTGCAGCAAACACTGCGTCGCCAGAACGTGCGCCACCTCGCTGGTGCCAATGCCGAACGCCAGCGCGCCGAACGCGCCGTGTGTGCTGGTGTGGCTGTCGCCGCACACAATCGTCATGCCCGGCTGCGTCAGCCCCTGCTCCGGCCCGATCACGTGCACGATGCCCTGGTTCAGCGTGCCCAGGTCAAACAGCGGGATGCCGAAGTCCCGGCAGTTGGCGCGCATCACGTCAAGCTGCGCCCTGGCCATCGCGTCGGTCACCGGGATAACCCCCCGCGCGTCGCGCGGCGTCGTCGGCGTGCTGTGGTCCATCGTGCCCAGCGTCTGTTCCGGCCGGCGCACCCTCAGGCCGCGCTCGCGAAGCTGCGAAAACGCCTGCGGCGACGTGACCTCGTGCACCAGGTGCAGGTCAATATACAGCACCGCCGGCGTGTCCGGCGTCTGCGGGCGGACAACGTGCCGCGCCCATACTTTTTCAAACAGCGTCTGCGGCTGCGTCATTGTGGGTTCCATGTTGTGCGTATCGCTTCCTCTGCTGTGCCGTTACTGTTCTACGCTTGTCAGGTTGACCGTCGCCGCCTCGCCTTCCGGCTGCTGGCCGGCCAGCCCCATCACCGCGATCATGCGGTTGAGCGCCGCCAGGTAGGCTTTGACGCTGGCCACGATCACGTCGCCGTCGGCCCCATAGCCGCCGAACGTGCGCGCGCCGTCCGGCGTCGAGATGCGCACCGTGACCTCGCCCAGCGCGTTAATGCCCTCCGTGACGCTGTGGACACTGTATTCGATGAGCGTGTTGGGCGCTTTCACAACCGCGTCGATCGCGCGGAAGGATGCGTCCACCGGCCCTGTCCCCACAGCCGCCTGGACGATCGCTTCATCAGCGGCGCTGCGCAGCTTGACCGTCGCCGTTGGCATGCCCATCGTGCCGCACGTCACCTGAATGTCCACCAGCGAGAAGATTTCCTCCGGGCCGTGAAATTCGTCCGCGATCAGCGCCTGCAGGTCGGCGTCGGTGACGGTCTTTTTGATGTCCGCCAGGTCCTTGAACCGGGCGAACACCTGTTTGAGGGCGTCGCCGTCCACGTTGTAGCCCAGCTCCTGCAGGCGCACCTTGAGCGCGTGCCGCCCGCTGTGCTTGCCCAGCACAAGCTGGCTCTGGATCAGGCCGACGCTCTCCGGCGTCATGATCTCGTAGGTGCTGGCGTTTTTGAGCACGCCGTCCTGGTGGATGCCCGCCTCGTGCGCGAAGGCGTTGCTGCCAACAATGGCCTTGTTGGGCTGTACCGACATGCCCGTGTAGTTGCTGACCATGCGGCTGGTCTTCATAATCTCGCGCGTGTTGATGTTGGTGCGCAGGTTGAAAAACTGGGGCCGCGTGCGAAGCGCCATCGCGACTTCTTCCAGGCTGGTGTTGCCCGCGCGCTCGCCGATGCCGTTGATCGTCACCTCAACCTGGCGCGCGCCCGCCATCACACCGGCCAGCGTGTTGGCCGTCGCCAGCCCCAGGTCGTTGTGACAGTGTACCGACCACGTCACGCCGCTGCCCGGCCCCGCCCCCGGCGTCTCCGCGATCAGCGTGGCGATCGTTTCCTGCCACTCCGCCGGCGTGACATAGCCGACCGTGTCCGGGATATTGAGCGTCGTGGCGCCGCACTCGACCGCCAGCGCGCACACCTGAACGAGATACTCCAGGTCCGTGCGCCCGGCGTCCATCGGGCTGAACTCGACATCCGCACACAGGCTGCGCGCCAGCGTCACCGCGCTGCGGATGCGCTCCAGCCCTTCCTCGCGGGTCAGGCCAGTCTGGTACTTCAGGTGGATGTCCGACGTGCCCAGGAAGGTGTGGATGCGCGGCTTGGCCGCGTCCCTGACGCCCTCCCAGCACGTCAGGATGTCGCTGTCCACCGCCCGCGCCAGCCCACAGATCACCGGGCCGTCGGCCGTCCCGACCTCGCGCGCGATGCGCTGCACCGCCGCCAGGTCGTCGGGCGACGCCGCCGGAAACCCGGCCTCGATGATGTCCACGCCCAGGCGCGCAAGCTGCCGGGCGATCTCCAGCTTTTCAGCGCTGGTGAGCGTCGCGCCGGGGCTTTGCTCGCCGTCGCGCAGCGTGGTGTCGAAAAACAGAACTACGCCTTCGTCCATCCTGTCAGCAGACATTGGGGGTGATCCTTTCGCGTGCAATCAGGTCGTCAAATGGTTTGCGCCTAAGGTCAGCAAGGCCATCATCAGCCACAGGATCGCCCCCTTTCTACGTTCGCGCCGCCCTCGCCGGTTTCAGCCATACCGCCGCGCTACTCCTGCTTGATGCGTTTGGCGTTGAGGAACGGCATCATGTCGCGCAGGTTCGCGCCCACTTCCTCGATCGCCAGGCTCTGCTCCTGCCGGCGGCGGCCGCCAAAATAGGGCCGGCCGGTCTCGTTCTCCGCGATCCAGTTCCGCGCAAACGAGCCGTCCTGAATCCGCTGGAGCACGCCGTCCAGCTCTTCCTTCACCATGCCTTCAATCTGGTCGCCAACCACATAGCCGCCGTATTCGGCGGTGTCACTCACGCTGTACCACATGTAGCTCAGGCCGCCCTGGTACAGCAGGTCAACGATCAGCTTGAGTTCGTGCATACACTCGAAGTACGCCACCTCCGGCTGATAGCCCGCGCGCACCAGGGTGTCGAACGCCGCGCGGATCAGCGCGGTTACGCCGCCGCACAGGATCGTCTGCTCGCCGAACAGGTCGGTTTCCGTTTCCTCTTTGAACGTCGTCTCGATCACGCCGGCGCGTGTGCAGCCGATGGCTTTGGCATACGCCAGCGCCACCGCCTTCGCGTGGCCGGTGGCGTCCACTGCCACCGCCACCAGGCCCGGCGTGCCGCCGCCGTCACGGAACACCTCACGCACGCGGTGGCCCGGCGCTTTCGGGGCCACCATCGCCACGTCCACGCCGGCGGGCGCTTCGATCTGCCCGAAGTGGATGTTGAACCCGTGCGCGAACATCAGCATGCTGCCGGGCTTCAGGTTGTCGCGGATCGCCTCGCGGTAAACGGCCGGCTGCATGGTGTCCGGGATCAGGATGACCACAATATCGGCGGCGCGGGTCGCGTCGGCCACCGACAGCACTTCGAGTCCGTCGGCCTGGGCTTTGGCCCTGCTCTTGCTCGTTTCATGCAGCCCGACCACAACGTGTACGCCGCTGTCCCTGGCGTTCAGCGCGTGGGCGTGGCCCTGGCTGCCATAGCCAATCACAGCAACAGTCTTGCCTTCCAGCAGCTTGAGGTCCGCATCTTGATCGTAGTAAAGGGTTGCCATTCGGCGTGATCTCCTGTGCAAGCGCCGCTGCAGCGCTTAACCGTCAAATTCAGATACAGCCGGGCACAGCCGAAGCTGTGCCCGCGCCTAACGCTTGTCGCTGGCTCAGACGCTGTAGCGCTGGCCGTTGGCGCTGGTGGCGATCACGGGCGGCTCGTACTGCGTGTCGAGGATGCGCGTGCCGCGCCCCATAGCCACGATGCCCGTCCGCACCATCTCCACAATGCCGATTGGCCGCAGCTCCTCGATCATCGCCTCGACCACATCCTCCTGCGCCGTGATCTCCACAATGAGGACTTTCGGCCCCACATCCACAATGCGCGCCGGGTAGCGTTCGCAGATGGTCGTCACGCTGTTGCGCGCGTCCGGGTCCTCCGCCCGCACCTTCACCAGCGCCAGGTCGCGGCTGACAAACGGCTCCTGCGACACATGCTGCACCTCAATCACGTTGATGAGCTTGTAGAGGTTGGCCGCAATCAGATTGATGTTGGCGCGCTTCACATCCACCACAATCGTCATGCGCGAGATGTGCGGTTTGTGCGTGCGGCCAACCGTCAGGCTGTCAATGTTGAAGTTGCGCCGCCGGAACAGGCTGGCAACGCGGTTGAGCACGCCGGGCTTGTTTTCGACCAGCGCGGCCAGTGTCTGCTTTTCGGGCTGCTGCGCTTGCTCCATGATTACTTCTCCCCTGGCTTCGGACGGCGAAGCATGTTGTGCAGGTCGGCCCCTGCGGGAACCATCGGATACACGACTTCTTCCTTCTCAATCACGTACTCAATCAGCACCGGCCCCTTGATGCTGCGCGCGAAGGCGACCGACTCCTCAACCTGGCCGCGCTCGGTCACGCGCATGCTGGGGATGCCGTAAGCCTCCGCCAGCTTGCAGAAATCAGGGTTGCACATGGGCGTCGCGTGGTAGCGCTCCTCGTAGAAGAACTCCTGCCACTGGCGCACCATCCCCAGGAAGGCGTTGTTCAGCACGGCGATCTTGATGTCGATCTTCTCCTGGACGGCGGTCGCCAGTTCGCAGACCGTCATCTGGAAGCCGCCATCGCCCACGATCGCCCACACTTCCTCGTCAGGGCAGCCAAACTTGGCGCCGATGGCCGCCGGCATGCCGAAGCCCATCGTGCCCAGTCCGCCGCTGGTGACCATCGTCGCCGGGCGCTGGTGCGGGTAGTACTGCGCCTCAAGCATCTGATGCTGGCCGACATCGGTGACGGTGACAGCCTCGCCGCCGGTGTGCTTCCACAGGTCATTGATCACCTGCGCGCCCTGCAGTTTGACTGTCTGCTGGTGAACAATGTCGCGCTCGTCGCTGTCCTCCTGCCAATCGCGAATGCGCGCCATCCACTCCGCGTGATTCTGCGCCGCCACCCCCGGCAGAAGCTGCGCCAGCACCGTGCGCAGGTCCCCGGCGATGCCCAGGTCCACCCTGACATTCTTGTTAATTTCCGTGGCGTCAATGTCCACGTGAATCTTGCGCGCGTTCACCGCGTAGGTTTTGAGATTCCCCGTCACGCGGTCATCAAAACGCATGCCCAGCGCGATCAGCAGGTCGGCCTCCTGAATCGCCAGGTTGCAGGCCGCCTCGCCGTGCATCCCCATCATCCCCAGCACCAGCGGGTGCTTCTCCGGGATCGCGCCCTTGCCCAGCAGCGTCAGCGCCACCGGGATGCCCGCCCGCTCCGCCAGCTCGCGCAGCTCCTGCATCGCGCGCGATTTGAGAACGCCCTGCCCCGCCAGGATAACCGGCCGCCGCGCGCTGTTAATCATTTCGATAGCCGCGTCCACCGCGTCGTCATCCGCCTGCGCCGGGGGGTGATAGCCGGGCAGCACGATCTCGCCTTCGGGGTAGATAAACTCGGTTTTCTCGATCTGTATATCCTTCGGCACGTCAATCAGCACCGGCCCTGGGCGCCCTGTCCGCGCGATGTGAAAAGCCTCGCGAATCACATACGCCAGCTCATTGATGTCGGAAACCAGGTAGTTGTGCTTGGTCACCGGCAGCGTCACGCCGGTGACATCGGTCTCCTGGAAGGCGTCTGTGCCGATGGCCCCGCGCGGAACCTGCCCCGTAATGCACACGATGGGCGACGAGTCCATCATGGCGGTGGCGATGCCGGTCACCAGGTTGGTCGCGCCCGGCCCGCTGGTGGCGATCGCCACGCCGACCCGGCCGCTTGCCCGCGCGTAACCGTCCGCCATGTGCGCCGCCCCCTGTTCATGGCGCACCAGCACGTGGTGAATCTGGGGGTATCTTGTCATGGCGTCGTAAGTCGGAAGGATCGCCCCGCCAGGGTAGCCAAACAGCACCTCCACACCCTCGCGCAGCAGACACTCCAGTATGATCTCAGCGCCGCTTAACAACATCAGTGGTCTCCTGTCCGCAATCAATCGCCGCTTGTCGTTTCAAACTGTGACACATGCGTCAGCCAGCCGTAGCGGTCTGGCTTCTGGCCGGTGACGATGCCGAAGAACAGTTCCTGCACCGCTTTGGTAATCGGCCCAGGCTGGCCCGCCCCCACCTGCAGCCGGTCCACCGAGCGAATGGGGGTAATCTCGGCCGCCGTGCCGGTGAAGAACAGCTCGTCGGCCAGGTACAGCATCTCGCGCGCCAGCGGTTCAAAACGGATCTCGAGATTCATATCTGTCAGCATCCGCAGCACGCTGTCCCGCGTGATCCCCAGCAGAATGCTCGACCACGCGCCGGGCGTGTAGACCACTCCGTTGATCACAGCGAACAGATTCTCGCCCGCCCCCTCGCTGACGTAGCCGTTGATGTCCAGGCCAATGCCCTCTTTGAAGCCGTTATCGTGGGCCTCCATCGTGATAAACTGGCTGTTGACATACTGGCCGCCGATTTTCGCCAGCGAGGCAAACGTGTCCGGCGCGATCCGCCGCCACGAGCTGACCTGCACGTCAATGCCGTGCTCATAGGCCTCGCTTCCCAGGTAGCGCCCCATCTCGTGCGTGTAGATGATGAACTCCACCGGGCACGACTTGCGCCCCTCCAGGCCGGGCGGCC
>CAZDVL010000126.1:0-7115 GCA_964508745.1 uncultured Anaerolineaceae bacterium
CTGGACTGCGCCAGCAGCCACTCGTACAGCTCCGGCATGGCGTAAACGCGCTCCCAGCACAAGCGGTGGTTGGCCTCCGGCAGCGCCGTGTAGCGCACATCCGCGCCGTGTTCGCGCAGCGCCGCCACCATTTTGTCGGTTTCTCCGGGGTCAATCACCTCGTCAAGCAGGCCGTGAAAGGCCCACACAGGCAGGTCGCGCAGCGCCAGCGCCTTCTCCCGGTAGCCATACACATAAGGCCGGTAGCCGCAGACCGGGGCCAGCGCCGCGAACAGGTGCGGGCAGCGCATCGCCAGATGCCACGCGCCACAGCCGCCCTGGCTCATGCCGGTCAGGTAGACGCGGCGCGCGTCCACCCGCTGCCCGTCCACCAGCGCGCCCACCAGCGCCGCCAGCGTCTCAAGCAGGTCAGACCAGCGGTGTTCCAGCGGACACTGCGGCGCGGCGACGACGAACGGGAAGCGCTGCCCCTCCGCCAGCAGGCGCGGGATGCCGTGCCGGGCGAGCAGGCCCAGGTCGCTGCCGCGCTCGCCGCCGCCGTGCAGGAACAGCAGCAGAGGCCATTTCGCCTGCTGCTCGTAGCCCGGCGGCAGATACAGCAGGTACGCCAGGCGCGCCTGCCGCGTGATGCGCGTGTCAAGAAGCCGCGCCTGCACCGCCTACCCCTTCACGCCGATGCTGGCCAGGCCGCCGATCAACTGGCGCTGCGCGAAGAAATACACAACCAGAATCGGCAGAATCGAGACCAGCGTCGCCGCCATAAACAGGTTCCACTCCACGCTGTAGCGCCCCCGGAAGAAGGCCAGCCCGATCGAGATCGGGTACGTGTTAAAGTCGGACAGGTAAATCAGCGGCCCCATGAAGTCGTTCCACACCCACAGGAACGTAAACACGACGATAATCGTCAGCGCGGGGACGCACAGCGGCAGAATAATGCGGTACAGAATCGTCCACGTGCCGGCCCCGTCAATGCGGGCCGCGTCGTCCAGCTCGCGCGGGATCGTCCGCATAAACTGCACCAGCAGGAAGATAAAGAACGGGTTGCCGAAGAAGGCCGGCAGGACCAGCGGCCAGTACGTGCCGATCATGCCCAACTGCTGGTAGAGGGCGTACAGCGGAATCAGCTTGATGTGGCCGGGGATCATCAGCGGCGTGAGCATCAGGATGAACAGGGCGCGCTTGCCGGGGAAACGCAGCCGGGCGAAACCGTAGGCGATGATCGGCACAGAGAACAGCTCGCCGACGATGTTCACCGCGACGAGAATCGTGCTGTTGAGCATGAAACGCGCCAGCGGATACTTGTTGAACGCCTCGCTGAAATTCTGCCACTGCGGGTCGGCTGGCAGCCACTGCGGCGGCCAGGCGAAAATCTCTGTGCGCCCTTTCAGCGACGTGGACAGCATCCACAGCAGCGGGATCATGAAGATGAGCGCCAGCAGCGTCATGAAGAAATACAGGCCGCCGTAGCCGGTGTATTTCCTGACCCAGCGCCACACCCGGTCCGGGTCGTGGTGCTGGACGCCCCGCGCAGCAAGATCACTCGTTTTCATAATAAACCCACCGCTTGGACGTGTAGTTGACAAAAAACGTGGTGGTCACGATGATGACCGTCAGCAGCAGCGCCAGCGCGGACGCATAGCCCATATTAAAGTTGCGGAAGGCTTCTTCGTAGAAATACCACAGGTAAAAATAAGTGGCCTTCAGCGGCCCGCCCTGGGTGATCACAAAGGCTTCGGTGAAAATCTTGAAAGAATCGATCAGCTCAATCACCAGTTGGAAGAACAGCGTGGGGGTGAGCAGGGGCAGCGTGATCCCCCAGAAGCTGCGCCAGCGGTTGGCCCCGTCAATCTTGGCCGCCTCGTACAGGTGCGGCGGGATGTTCTGCAGCCCCGCCAGGTAGATGATGGCCGCGCCGCCCACGCGCCAGACGCTCATCATCGCCACCGATGGCAGCGCCCAGTGACGGTCCCAGAACCAGTTCGGCCCCTTCACGCCAATCGAACCCAGCAGCACGTTCACGACGCCCGTGTCCGGCTGCAGCAGCCACATCCACATCAGCGAGACGGCCACGCCAGAGATCACCGCCGGGAAGTAGAACACGGTGCGGTAGAAGTTCATGCCCCGCACTTTGGCGTTCAGCAGCAGCGCCAGCCCCAGCCCCAGCACCAGCTTGAGCGGCAGCGAGATCACAACATACAGCAGCGTGACCCGCAGCGCCTGCCAGAACAGCGGGTCGCTGGTGAACATACGCTCGTAGTTCGCCAGGCCGATCAGCACCGGCGGGCGCACGATCGCCCATTCGGTCAGGCTGAGGTAGATCGTCACCACGATGGGGAATGCTGTGAACGCGATGAACCCGATCGCCCAGGGCAGCAGCGCCAGATAGCCTTCCAGCGCCTCGCGCCGCGCCAGCGGGTTCATTCTCTGCCAGGTTGAAAGCATCGCGCAGCCTCCTGATAGGGCAGGAACGGAGGCCGGGGCCTCCGCTCCGTTGTGTGCCTGAAAATCCGGCCAGCCGCGCGTCAGCCGCCCAGGCGCGGCACGCACTCGTCAAGCGCCGTCTGCGCCGGCTCGACCAGCCCGGTCAGCGTCGGCTCGACTTCCTCGCGGGCGATCTCGCCCAGGTTGATGAGGTCCCACGAATCCTGCACCGCGCGGATGACGGCCCCGCGCCAGCACGGGTGGGCGTTCGTCCACTTGGCGACCTGCGTGTGCTCCAGCACCGAGAAGAAGGCCTGCGCGTAGTCGGTGTCGGCGTATTCGTATTCGGCCAGCACGTCCGGGATCGACGGGAACAGGTTGGCGTTCTCCATCAGGTAACGCTGGCCTTCCGGCCCGGCCCAGTAGCTCAGGAATTCCCACGCTTCCTCTGGGTGCTGCGTGCCGGCCCAGATCGAGGCGGTCAGCGACCAGGCGTTGACGAAGCGCTCGTTGCCGGGGATGTGCGGCTCTGGCACGATGCCGAAGTTCACGCCCAGGTCAATCGAGTTGAGCATGTGGCCCTGATTGAGGGTCGCCATCGCCAGCCGCCCGGAGACGAACAGGTCATACGGGCCGGTGCCCTCTGTGCCCAGGATTTCGATGTCAGCCGGCGTGGGGGTCGCGCCGCTGTTGACCAGGTCCCACAGCCAGGTGTAGGCCGCGATCGACTCCGCGCTGTTGAAGTAGCCGTCCACCGTCGTGCTGTCGTCGCTGTAGGGGAACGCGCCGTAGTTCATCCAGATGGCGCGATACGGCCCGCGCGGGCGGTCGCCACCCCAGCGGCGGTCGGCCTCGGAGGTCAGCTCGGTGGCGATACGGGTAAAGTCGTCCGGCGTCCAGTCCACCGACGGATACTCAACCCCGGCGGCGTCGAACACGTCCTTGTTGTACATGACGAAGTTCGCGCCCACGCCCAGCGGCAGGCCGATCACCTTGTCCTGCCAGACGCCCCAGTTCTCGTAAAATTCGGGGAAGTAGATGTCGGCGTTAACGTCCTCGTCCGCTTCCAGGAAGGGGGTCAGGTCAAGCGCCTGGGGCCACCAGTTGGCGTTCCAGAAAAGCGCGACATCGGGCACGCCAGAGCCGGCGCCGATCACCGTGTTCATGCGCTCATCGTAGCCGTCAGGCGGCAGCACGGTGAGTTCAACGTGGATGCCGGGGTTCTCGGCCATGAACTGCTCGGCGAGGCCGCGCTGGGCCTCCTCGCTGAATTCCTCGGACGGAACGGTCCACCAGTTAATCGTGACGGCTTCCTGGGCCGCCAGGCCGGGGGCCAGCAGCAGCAGGATCAGCAGAAGCGGAAAAAAACACCTCGTTACCTTTTGCATGTTGCCTGTCTCTCCTTCTCGAAAACATCCTTCGGCTTAAAACGGGCGCAGGCCGCGCGCCCGGTGCCACCTACACCAGTTCCACAAGCTGCCGGGCCAGCTCGCGCATGGATTTGTGCGCGGCGAAACGCAGGCACACCCCGGCGGGCTGGTCAACGCGCGCGGCCCACTCCGGCGGAATGGCGGACGTGCCGTGCAGCGCGCCGGACAGCGCGCCCAGCACCGCGCAGATCGTGTCGGCGTCGCGCCCGAAGTTGCCGCCCCAGATCATGCCCAGGCGGAAATCGCCGCCGGTGAGCCTGAAGATGGCGTATGCCTGGGGGATCGCCTCCGCCGCCATCGAATGCATCGGCGTCCACAACTGCACATGCAGTTGCTCAAGCGCGTCGAAGATGTCCGGGTATTCGTCGCAGATCGTCATCGCGCGGGCCATCGCCCGGCCCAGCCAGCTTTTCGCCGGGATCAAGGCCCGCCCGGCGGCGATAATCTCGTCCACGCCCGCGCCCGTCAGCGCCACCGCCACGCTGGCCGCGACGGCCTGCGCCGCCCAGATGCCGTCCTGCGCGTGGCTGATCTGCGCGTCAATCGCGGCCAGAACGGCGGCCCGCTGCGGGTCGCCGGCGCACAGAATGCCCACCGGGGCGATGCGCATGGCCGCGCCGTCGTCGTTGTTCTGCACGTTGTCAATGCCGGAATAGGGCGGCAGCAGGCCGCGCTCCAGGTTGGCGACAGCGCCGTACAGGGGCTTGCCGCCCCGCTCGAACATGCCGCCCTGCCCCAGAATATACTTGCGCCACGCCGCCACCACCGCGTCGTCGGTCAGCCGGCCGCCGCAGTCAATCAGCGTCTGGGCGGTGAGCACGGCGAATTCGGTGTCGTCCGTGCTGCGCGCGTCCGCCGCAAGGCTGGTGACGATGCCGTAACGCTGGCGGTGTTCCTGGCTGCGGCCCAGGTCGCCGAAGGCGTCGCCAACCGCCAGCCCCAGCAGGCAGGCCGTCGCGCGGTCAAGCAGCAGCGATCTTTCGATTCCGGGCGCTTCTCGTCCTTCGATCATTTTCGTTCCCTGTTTCCCGTGCGAATGAGAACGTTCTCATTGCGGGCCATCAAAAAAGTGCCGTCCACCCGGCCGGCCCAGACGCAGCGCGCTGCTAGCGCGGGGCGGCTGTTGAGCCGCGCTGCACCAGCGCGCAGGGCAGTTTCAGGTTTCTGACCGGCGACTGATCGCCATTGATGCGCGCCAGCAGCAGTTTCGCCGCCTCCGCGCCCGTCTCGTATTTGGGTTTGCGGACAGTCGTCAGCGGCGGCGAGGTCGCTGCCGCCGCGTAGATGTCGTCCATGCCGACGATGGAGATGTCCTCTGGCACGCGCCAGCCCTGCGCGTGCGCGGTCTGCAAGGCCCCGATCGCCAGAATGTCGTTGGCAGCAAAGACGGCCGTCGGCGGCGCGGGCAGCGCCAGAAGCTGCGCCATCGCGTCCATGCCGCCCTGAATCGTGAATTTCTGGTGCGTGATCAGGTCGCTGTCCAGGCGCAGCCCGTGGCCCGCCAGGAACGACACGTAAGTGTTGTAGCGGCTCATGGTGCGCCCGCGCATCGAAAAGCCGGTGATCAGCCCGATGCGCCGGTGGCCGAGCTGGTACAGGAAGGCGAGCGCGTCCTGCTGGCCGGCCTCGCTGTCGCTGCCGACGGCGTCGTATTCCAGGTAGGCGTCCGCCGTGCCAAGCATCACCAGCGGGACGTTCAGGCCGTGAAAGGTGGCGTGCTGCGCCGTCGCCGAAGGGTTGATGATCAGCCCGTCAAAGCGGTTGCGCCGCACCAGCTTGAGGTGATTCAGCTCGCGGCCTGCGTCCCAGTCGCTGTTGGCGGTCATCACAGCGTAGCCCTGGGCTTCGAGCGTGTCCTGCACGCCCCGCGCCACCTCCGGCCAGTAGGGGTTGGTGATGTCCGGGATCGAAAGCGCGACCATGTAGGTCTTGTCAGTTCGCAGGCTGCCGGCGACCGCGTTGCGCTCGTAGGCGAGCTGCGACACCGCCGACTCCACGCGCTGGCGGGTCTGCTCGCTGACAATATCGTCCTGCCCGTTGACGACGCGCGCCACCGTCGCCTTCGAAACCCCGGCGAGGCGGGCGACATCAACAATGGTGGGCCGTTTCGTCATCGTAACATCCGGCAGCAAAAACAATCAGCGCCAATGAGAACGTTCTCATTATTCAGACCAGACTAACGCGGTCCAGCGCATTTGTCAACAAATTCAGGGCGAGCGTTCAGGGCAGCGGGCGGAACGCCTTGTCGGGCAGCGCGGGTTCGGCGGCTGGCAAATGGTGCGCGCGCCGACTTTTGGTACAATCAGGGCTGATCTGTGCGGAGGGCCAGGCGCATGACAGCAGACGATCTGCGATCACGGTTGGAGGCGTTCATCCAGGCGCGCACGGACGCCCGCGCCGCCGTCGAGCCGCTGACGCCGCTGGCGGGCGGCGCCTCGCGCGAGTCGTGGGCGGTGACGCTGCGCCTGGGCGACCAGACCGAACGGCTGGTGCTGCGCCGCGACCTGCCCACCACCATGTACGAGCGGGCGCTCACGCGCGACCAGGAATTCGCGCTCGTCCAGGCCGCCTTTAACAGCGGCGTGCTGGCGCCGCGCCCGCGCTGGCACAGCGCCGGCAGCGACGCGCTCGGCAGCCCCTTCTTTCTGGTGGATTTTGTCGACGGCGTGTCGCTTGGGCGCCAGGTGGTGCGCGCGCCGGAGCTTTCCGCCGCCCGCGCCGCCCTGCCGGAGCAGATGGCGCAGCAGCTCGCCCACATTCACGCGCTTGATCTGCGCGCCCACCCGCTCGGCTTCCTGCCCGCGCCGCGCGCCGGCCTTTCGCCCGCGCAGGAAGCCGTCGCGCAGGTGCGCGAGCTGCTGGACGCGCTGGCCGACACGCTCGACATGCACAGCCCGGCGCTGGAGTTCGGCCTGCGCTGGGCCGACCAGCACCTGCCCCCGGCGGGCGCGCTCACCCTCGTGCACGGCGACTTCCGCCTCGGCAACCTGATCGTCGGCCCGCAGGGTCTGCGCGCCGTCATCGACTGGGAGTTCGCCCATCTGGGCGACCCGTTGGAGGAGCTGGGCTATCTGTGTATGCGCGACTGGCGCTTCGGCGTCGGGCATCTGCGCCTCAGCGGCCTCTGCCAGCGCGAGCCGTTTCTCGCCGCCTACGAGCGCCACAGCGGCGCCGCAGTTGACCGCGCCGCCGTGGATTGGTGGGAGGTGATGGGCAACCTGCGCTGGGGCGCGGTGTGCCTGGCGCAGGCCAACCGCCACCTCT
>CAZDVL010000127.1:0-6983 GCA_964508745.1 uncultured Anaerolineaceae bacterium
CCACTTCCAGCACCGCTTCGGCCACGCCGGGCGAATACGCCAGCGACAGATCGCGCTGGGTTGACAGCGGCTTGGTCGCCCTGACCTCGATTTTGCCGGCCCGTCCCTGCCGGTGGTAATCTAACACGTCCTGTTTCGTAATAGCCATCAGCAAACTCCTATATATTCATATTCAGCCTGTGATGCGCTGCCCTGAATTGTACCCCGTTTCCGACGGCGCGGCGCTCAGCGCGTGTCCGTGCCGTCGTTGAACACGCCGGTCGGGTGACAGCCGATGTTCGCGCGCGCGGCCTGCTGTTCCAGCTCGCGGAACGTCTCAAAGTGCGCCCGGTTCGGCTCGAACAGCACCGCCTCCGCCCAGCCCTGCGCCACCAGCTCGCGGTTCACGAACGTGCCGCCCACCCAGACATAGCGCAGCAGCCGGTCGAAGCGGTCGGTGTCGCTCACGTCCCTGACCAACCGCACACGCTGGTTGTTGACCAGCGCGGCGTTCGCGGCGGTGGCCTCGCTGAAACACAGCTCGTCGCGCTCCGGCGTGTTGACGCCGATATAGCGCACGCGCGCCTGCTGGCCGTTGGCCAGGCGCACGTCAATGGTGTCGCCGTCAATCACGCGGGTCACAACCGCCTCGTCGCCGCCAGCGGGCGCGGACGGCGACGGGTCGGGGCCAAGCCCGACCGTCAGCGAGCAGGCCGGCAGCGCAAGGATCAGCAGCAGCAGCAGCACAGGTCGGCGCATCGTCTTTCCTCTCACAGCGTAAATGTGCAGCCCTATTTTAACACCGCCGCCGCGCCCGCACAGCCCGCGCGAGGCCGGAAACAAGCGCCTGGCAGCCTGACGTTTGCCCACCGCACAGCCGCCCGCCGCGCCAACGCCCGGTATAATAAGGGCGCTGATAACCGCGCCTGCCCGGAGACGCCCCTATGCGCCGTCTGCTGATCGCCCTGCTGCTGCTCGCCGCCGCCCTGCCCGCCGCCGCCCAGGATGAAACCTGCCCGCCCGCGCCGCCGCGCCTGACCGTCGGCGCAAGCGGGCGCGTGCACGGTGACGTGACCGTGAACGTGCGGCGAGAGCCGCGCCGGGGCGACAACCGCGTCGGGCAGATGCCGCCCTACGGGCTGTTCACGGTGCTTGAGGGGCCGCTGTGCGCCGACGGCTACCGCTGGTGGCGCGTCGCGTATCACCACGCCAGCGACGGCGTCAGCGGCTGGGCCGCCGACGGCAGCCCGGCGGGCGAACCCTGGCTGGAGCCGCGCGGGCCGCGTGTCGCAATTGGCGGGCGCTACTATGTGACCGGCGCGGACGGCGTGCCCGAAGCGGAGGGCTGCCTGGCGCCGCCCGACGATTACACCCGCGTCCAGGACGGCTGGGCCGTGTTCAACCGGCGCACACGCTTCATGCTCGACCACGCGCAGCGCCTGTACGCCGCGCAGGCCGGGCGGCGCTACGCCCAGTTCATCATCAGCCAGGGCAGCTACAACCCCGGCGCGGTCAGCGCCAGCTTTGGCACGCACGACGGCGGCGGCGCGGTTGACATCTCGGTGCGCGACCCGCAGACCTGGACGGTGCTCACCGCCGAGCTGGACAACATGATCTACGCGCTGCGCGCCGCCGGCTTCGCCGCCTGGGTGCGCGCGGAGGGCAGCCTCTACCCGGACTCGCCGGTTCACATCCACGCTATCGCCGTTGGCGACCGCGACCTGTCGCCGGCGGCCTGGGAACAGGTCTACGGCCCCGGCGGCTACCTGGCCGGTTACGACGGCCTGCCCGCCGACTATGGCGGCCCGCACGCTGACCCGCACGGCGGCCCGGTCATCTGCCGCTGGATGGACAGCGGCGGCTGACGCTTAACGCCCTTTTAACGCCTATGCCCCTGTTCCTTAAAACCCCCGCCCGCGGTTCTTAACCCGCGCCCGTTAGCATAAGGTCGGGCCGCGGGCACAGTCCGCCCGCCAGCCCGACCGCAACCTGACAGCGATCGAAAGGGATGAACGCTGCGTGAACCGTGTTCAATCTGTGGGCCTGATCTTTGTGCTGGCGCTGGCGCTGAGCGCTTCTGGCGCGGTAGCCCAGGGCCAGACCATCGCTGAGATCGCCGCCGGCAGCCCCGATTTTTCGACCCTGGCGGGCCTGCTGCAGGCCGCCGGCCTGGCCGAAATGCTGGCCAGCGAGGGGCCTCTCACCCTCTTTGCGCCCACCAACGACGCTTTCGCCGCCGTGCCGCAGCCGATCCTGGACTACCTGGCCAGCGACGCAGACGCCCTCAGGCGCGTGCTGGCCTACCACATCGTCCCCGGCGCCGTGCTGGCGGCTGATCTGGCCGCCGGCGAAACCGCCAGCGTCGAGGGCAGCCCGGTCACTGTGTCGGTGAGCGACACTGGCGTGACGGTGGACCAGGCCCGCGTGACCGCCACCGACATCGCCGCCAGCAACGGCGTCATCCACGCGCTGGACTCCGTGCTGCTGCCGCCCGCCGCGCTGCCCGCAGTGATCCCGGCCGCCGTCAGCGGCGACATCATCACCGCCGGCAGCTCCACGGTTGGCCCGCTGACCGTCACGCTGGCGAGCGCCTTCGCTGCGGAAGGCTATATCGGCAGCATCTCCGTCGCCATCATCGGCTCTGGCGCCGGTTTTGAGCGCTTCTGCACGGCCGGCGAGAGCGACATCGCCAACGCCAGCCGCGCCATCAGGCAGGAGGAGCTGGACGCCTGCGCCGGCCTGGCCGCCCCGCGCGCCCCGCTGGAGTTTCGCGTGGCGACCGACGCGCTGGCCGTGGCGGTCAACCCGCAGAACGCAGTCGTCAGCGGCCTGAGCGCCGAGCAGCTCGCGCTGGCCTTCGGCCGGGCCGAGACCTGGGCCGACGTTGACCCATCGTTCCCCAATGAGCCGATCCTGCGCTTCATCCCCGGCACCGACAGCGGCACATTCGACTACTTCGTCGAAGAAATTTTCGACGCCGATAAGAGCGTCATCCTGGCGGCCAGCCGCACCCAGTTCAGCGAGGACGACAACGTGCTGGTCGAAGGCGTGGCCAACAATCCCTGGGCCATCGGCTTCTTCGGCTACGCCTACTACGCCGCCAACGCCGCCAGGCTGAAGCTGCTGGCCGTTGACGGCGTGGCCGCCACCGAGGCGAACATCAACAGCGCCAGCTACCCGCTGGCCCGCCCGCTGTTCATCTACACCGACGCCGGCATCATCGCCGGGAAGCCGCAGGTGGGCGACTTCATCAGCTACTACCTGGCCAACGTCAGCCAGCACCTGCCCGCCCCCGGCGCCGGCCAGGGGGCCGCTGACGTGACCTACTTCGCCGCCAGCGAATACACGCTCAACGCCGCCCGCTGGCTGTTAGTCGCGGCGCTCACTGCCTGACCGGAGCGAAGGACAGCACTGTATGGAAACACCAATCAGAATGACGCGGGCGGGCGCGCTTCCCGCCGCACGCCCCCGGCCGCGCGCCATCGCCGCCGAAACCAGCCTGAAAAAGCGTGTGCGCCCTGTCGACTCGCTCGTGCGCGTCGTGCTGCAGGCCTGCGGCGTCCTCTCGATCTTCACCACGCTGGGCATCGTCTACGTGCTGGCAGAACAGTCGCTGCTGTTCTTCGCCTCGTCAGCCTACGCCATCACCAAAGCCCCGGTCGCCGAAACGATGCCCAACGGCGCGCTGCGCGCGGCCGCCACCGCCGGCCAGGACACGCTGGCGGTGCGCTACGACGCCGAGCGCAGCCCTTACCTGCCCAACACCTTTATCCAGGTGGGCGGCGAGACGATGAGGGTCGTCGAACGGGTGGACGACCGCACCATCCGCGTCGCGCGCGGCGTGGAAGCGACCGCCGCTGCCGAACACGCCGCCGGCGCGCCCATCGTCCCCATGCGCGAGGTGCAGGTCAGGCCGGCCGCGCCGCTGGCCGCCGCGGACACCCTGCTCATCGTCCCTGCAAGCGCAGCCTACAAATTTGAGCCGGGGATGAAGATTCAGGTTGGCATCGAGGTCATGCGCATCACTGGCAGCGACGGCGGCGCGCTGACCGTCGAGCGCGGCGTGGACGGCACAATCGCGCGCGCCCACAGCGGCGAGGACGCGATCCTCAGCGCCGAACACCCCGCGCTGCTGGAGTTCCTCACCTCCGCCACCTGGGCGCCGCAGATCGGCCAGTTCGGCGTGCTGCCGCTGCTCAACGCCACGCTGCTCACCAGCCTGGTCGGCCTGGCGGTCGCCATTCCGCTCGGCCTCGGCTCGGCCATCTTCCTCAGCGAGTACGCGCCGCCCCGCCTGCGCGGCGCGCTCAAGCCGATTCTGGAGATTCTGGCCGGCGTGCCCACCGTCGTGTACGGCTTTTTTGCGCTCACGTTCGTCACGCCGGCGCTGCTGCAGGGGGCTTTCGGCCAGCAGGTGCAGTTCTACAACATGCTGTCGGCCGGCCTGGTGATCGGCATCCTGATCACGCCGCTCATCAGCT
Source organism: uncultured Anaerolineaceae bacterium (assembly GCA_964508745.1). Taxonomy (GTDB): domain Bacteria; phylum Chloroflexota; class Anaerolineae; order Aggregatilineales; family Phototrophicaceae; genus DAOTWC01. The sequence goes on from CAZDVL010000127.1 coordinate 4,461, forward strand.
CGATGAGCGAGGACGCGCTCAGCGCCGTGCCGCGCGCGCTGCGCGAGGCCAGCTACGGCCTGGGCGCGACGCGCCTGGAAACGACGGTGAAGGTCGTCATCCCGGCGGCCATGTCCGGCCTGTCGGCGGCGCTGATCATCGCCACCTCGCGCGCGGTGGGCGAAACGATGATCGTGGCGGTGGCGGCCGGCGCCGGCCCCAATTTCACATTGAACCTGTTCGAAGGCGCCGAAACCATGACCGGCCACATCAGCCGCATCAGCGGCGGCGACCTGAGCTACAACTCGATTGATTACAACAGCATTTTCGCCATTGGCCTGCTGCTGTTTGTGCTGACGCTGGGCCTCAACCTGGTCAGCGGCCACATTGCGCGGCGGCTGCGGGAGGCCTACTAAACCGTGAGCGACAGGATCAGCGAGGCCGTCTTTCACAGCGCCGTCGGCAAACGCCAGGCGCGCGCCCGCCGCATGCAGGGCTTCTACATGGCGTCGTTCGCCGTCGCCATCGTCGCCCTGCTGGCGCTGCTGTACAGCATCGCCAACCAGTCGTTCGGCCTGGTGGCCGTCAGCTACAGCGTGCCGCCGGGGGAACTGGCCGCAGGCGGCGACCTGACCGCGCTCTCCAACGCCGAGCTGGCCGCCGCCCTCAACGCACACGCGCCGCGCCGCCTGCTGGTGCTGCTGCGCGACACGCTCGCCGCCGTCGCGCCGGAACAGTTCACCAACGTCACGCTGGGCAGCGCCGTCCGCGGCGCCGTGCCCGCCGCCTGGCGCAGCCGCAGCGTCGTTGACCTGTCCGGCGAGGAGCTGGCGGCGCTGCTGGCCGCCAACCTGACACAGGAGCAGCTTATCGGGCTGGTCGAGCAGGAGGTCATCAGGCCGGCGGCGCGCCAGAGCTGGCCGCTGCTGGAAAGCCTGACGAACCGGCCCGCCATCGAAGCCGCCGCCGCCGAGAGCCACCCCGCCGCCGAGCTGCGGTGGCGGTCGTGGGTCAGCCCCGGCTTCGTCACCGGCGCGCTCTCCAGCGACCCGGCAGCAACCGGCATCCGGCCCGGCCTGCTCGGCTCGATCTGGCTGATGAGCCTGACGCTGCTGTTCGCCTTCCCGCTGGGCGTGGGCGCGGCCATCTACCTGGAGGAATACGCCGCCGACGGCTGGCTGAGCGGCCTGATCGAGACGAACATCCGCAACCTGGCGGGCGTGCCGTCCATCATCTACGGCATGCTGGGCCTGGTGATTTTCGTGCGCGCGCTGGAGCCGGTCACGCAGGGGCGCACGGTGCTCTCTGGCGCGCTGACGATGGCGCTGCTCATCCTGCCGCTGATCATCGTCAGCGCGCAGGAGGCGCTGCGCGCTGTCCCCGGCGCCATCCGCGAGGCCAGCTACGGCCTGGGCGCGACCAAATGGCAGACCATCCAGCGCCAGGTGCTGCCGGCAGCCGTCCCCGGCATCTTCACCGGCACGATCCTGGCGATGTCGCGCGCCATCGGCGAGACCGCGCCGCTGATCGTGGTGGGCGCGGCGGCTTACATCACGGTTGACCCCAGCGGCCCCTTCTCGCCCTTCACCGCGCTGCCGATGCTGATCTACAACTGGACATCGCAGCCCAACCCGCAGTTCCGCAGCGCCGCCGCCGCCGGCATCATCGTGCTGCTGGCGGCGCTGCTGGCGATGAACTCGTTCGCCATCGTCATGCGCAACCGGGCCGTCAGCAAAAGGATTTGACACAGGCAATGACCGTGAACGAAAACGGCGCTTACGCGCTGGTCTCGAACAGCGTTGACGTGTTCTACGGCGATTACCGCGCCGTGCACAACATCAGCATGGGCATTGAACACAACAGAATCACCGCGTTTATCGGGCCGTCGGGCTGCGGCAAAAGCACCATGCTGCGCGTCTTTAACCGCATGAACGACCTGCTCCCCGGCGCGCGCGTCGTCGGCGAGGTGATCTTCCGCGGCGAAAACCTGTACGCCGACGACGTTGACCCGGTGGTTGTGCGCCGCCGCATCGGCATGGTGTTCCAGAAGCCGAACCCCTTCCCCAAGAGCATCTACGACAACGTGGCCTACGGGCCGCGCATCCTGGGCGTGCGCGACCGCCGCGCGCTGGACGAGATCGTCGAAACCAGCCTGCGGCGCGCCGCGCTGTGGGATGAGGTCAAAAACAACCTGAAGAAAAGCGGCATGGCCCTTTCCGGCGGCCAGCAGCAGCGGCTGTGCATCGCGCGCACCATCGCCGTCGAGCCGGAGGTCATTCTCATGGATGAACCCTGCTCAGCGCTCGACCCGATCGCCACCCACCACATCGAACAGTTGATGAAAGAGCTGGTCAGGGACTACACCATTATCATCGTGACGCACAACATGCAGCAGGCGCTGCGCGTGTCTGACTACACAGCTTTCTTCAATATCCGCAAGGGTGAGCAGGGCGGCAGGGAAACCCGCTGGGGCGAGCTGGTCGAGTTCGGCCCCACGCGCCGCCTGTTCGACCAGCCCGACCGGCAGGAAACCGCCGACTACAT